>NZ_CP022603.1:0-330833 GCF_002278035.1 Ochrobactrum quorumnocens
AACCGTTTCACACTTTTCGGGATGTGCTCTCGTGTTCCACCCATGCCGGATAGCCCCGGCATTTTATTCAATGCATTTGCCAGAAAGCCGCTCCTCGCCTTCGGGGATGCGATTGAAGCCTTGGCTCCGAATGCGAACTGGTATAATGAGTATTCCAATATCTGCAAGTGGAAAATTGTGAACCCAATCACGAGAGCGTGGGTAACTGCTTTCATCTCGGCGCTTGAAGATGCATAAAGGGGGAGAAGCTCATGAGCGGTGAAATCCAATGAACAAGCCATTAGAACCTATCGTTCGCCGCAAATTATCCGACGAGGTTTTTGACAGGCTCGAAAACATGATTACGTCCGGTGAGCTGAACCCCGGCGATGAAATGCCGTCTGAACGTGTTCTGATGGAGCGCTTCGGCGTGGGGCGCCCTGCAATCCGTGAGGCAATGCAGTCGCTTGCCAAGATGGGACTTGTAAGCATTTCGCATGGGGAGCGTGCGAAGGTTTTGAAGCTGACGGCGCGATCGATCTTTCTGCAGGTTGATCCGACAGCGAAGATCATGTTGGCGCAATCGATTGATTCACTTGAACATTTGAAGAGCGCGCGCATCTTCTTCGAGCGCGGGATTGCGCGCGAAGCGGCTTTGAAAGCAACGCCGCAGGACATAGCCGATCTAAAAGCAATTGTTCATCGTCAGCGTACATCGCTGGGTGAAGCGGATGCCTTCATCTCTGCCGATATGGATTTTCATATTCGTATCGCAAAAATTTCAGGCAACCCGATCTTTGTCGGCTTGAGCGAGGCTATGCTTGCATGGCTCCGTGAATATCACACGCATATGCTGATTTGGACGGGTAAAGAAAACTTTACGCTGGTCGAGCATGAAGAGATTCTGGATGGAATCGCCGCGAAAGATCCGGATGCCGCGGAAGCCGCCATGCGTCACCACCTGGAGCGCTCGCGAGACCTTTACACGAAATAACCGGCTAATCAGCTTTCGGGGATATTTTCTCTGAAAATCACCTGAATGCGTGGCGGGTGATCGTCGATCTGTTCACCTTTAATGCTGTTGATCAGCGCTGCTAAAGCTTCGCGGGCTTCGACGCGTGGGTTCTGATCGATCACTGCATCCATCGTTCCGTTCAGCAAGAGCCGTTTGGTGCTTTCTGTCAATTCATGGCCTATGAATATGACGGAATCGGATTTTCCCGAATCTATCAACGCCTGCCCAATCCCCTGATTGCCTGCGCCAATATTGTAAATTCCGGCGAGGTCGGGATGGCGTTTGAGAAGGGCGGTCGTTTCGTTGTAGGCGCGCTCGCGGTCATCTTTAATTTCGTTGAGCTCAACAATGTTGAAGCGCGGAAACTCTTCTGCAAGCACGCGGCGGAAGCCCATTTCACGTTCTTCATGGCCGCGATAAGACAGCGAGCCTACAAAAAGCGCGATCTTTGTTCCGCCAGCTTTTCCCAAAAAGCGCCCCAGAACATAACCGCCTAAACGGCCTGCCGCGCGGTTGTCGATGCCAATATAACGAACGCGCGGCACATGCAGAATATCGGATGCTATCGTTACGATGGGAGTGCCGGACTGGGCGAGTGTCCGCATTGCCTCGCGCACTGTAGGGTGATCCAATGCGATGACGCCAACGCCATTGGTTTGTCCTTTGAGGTTTTCCAATGCATGGGCCAGTGTATCCGGGTTAAAGCCTTCGACGCTGTGAATGGTCAGATCAATTTCAGGATTTAGCGCAGATTGTCTGATGATTTGATCGCGCAGGTTGGCAATGAACGTATTGGTTCCGGCTGGCAGAACGAAGTCGAGTTTAATTTTGTCTGGCGCGGCTGTGGTTGTTCCAGCACCGCCGGGAAGGTAGCCCAGAGTGCGGGCTGCCTCGAATACGATTTCACGGGTGCGTTCTTTGACGCCGTCACGATTGTTGAGCACACGATCAACTGTCGCACTCGAGACGCCAGCGGCTTTGGCGATGTCGGTCAATGTTGAGCGCAAGTCCGGACCCCCAGAAAAATGATGTAAAATGATGTATTTCGATTTGGAAATGTTGCAAGCCTAAATCTTGCCGAACCTGACTTATCCTCATTAATTCGCCATAATGCATCAAATTACATCATTTCTATCTAAGAGGCAGTGCAAATTGTCTCGACTGCGATTGCGTCGATTAAAAAAGATGCAAAATGATGTAAAATGATTTCTTCTGATGTTGACACTCTCGTCATCAGTCTTCATTAATCCTCAACATATCAATGGAGGTTGATATTTCTCATCGTTCACAGGGTCTTGTAGATTGGGCGGATGCCTTTCCGTCTCATATGGCTCGATGGGGAATTGTAGCGGGAGGATTAAATGAGCGCAGCGCAGGGCTTTGCCCCTGATCCGCAAGTCCGGGTTCGGGATTTCAAAATTGGCTGTATCGGTGCGGGTATGATTATGGCCGAATGCCATCTTGCAGCCTATAAGGAAGCTGGCTTCACCGTGTCGGCAATTGCTTCACGTACCAAGGCGAAGGCCGCAGAGGTCGCAGAGCGTTGGGGCATTGCGACCGTACATGACACGCCCGAAGCGCTGATCGCTGATGAAGCAATCCAAATCCTCGACATAGCTTATCCACCGGATCAGCAACCAGATATCATTCGTAAAGCGCTTGCACAGCCACATATCAAGGGCATTCTTGCGCAAAAGCCGCTGGCTCTGACGCTTGAAGAAGCGATTTCTCTGCGCGATGAGGCGGCAAAAGCCGGTAAAATTCTCTCAGTCAATCAGAACATGCGCTACGACCAGTCGATGCGCGTGCTGAAGCAAATTCTCGACAATGGTGAGCTGGGCACGCCTGTGATGGCGACAATCGAGATGCGCGCCATCCCGCATTGGCAGGGATTTCTTGAAGACTATGACCGTCTGACACTCTCCAATATGAGTGTGCATCATCTGGATGTGTTGCGCTTCCTGTTTGGTGAGCCGGACACAATCACCACACTGACGCGCACCGATCCGCGCACCAAGTTTGCGCATAAGGATGGCATCACTGTTTCGACATTGATGTTCCCGAGTGGCGTGATGGCGGTTTCGATGGAAGATGTGTGGTCGGGGCCGCGCGAAGAAGGCTTTGACAGCGATATTTACATCAAATGGCGCGTCGAAGGCACGGATGGTGTGGCGCAAGGCACGATTGGCTGGCCCGATGGTTCGCCATCGACGCTGACTTATGCTTCCAAAAAGACGACAGATGGCAAGTGGGTGAGCCCGAAATGGGAAACCATGTGGTTTCCGCATGCCTTCATTGGCGTCATGGAGCAGCTGCAATATGCGATCCACTCGGGCGAGCCGCCAGCATTATCAGTCGCAGACAATGTAAAGACAGTTGCACTTGTTGAGGCTGGTTACAAGTCGATCGATGAAGGCCGCACGGTCAGATTATCCGAAATATCGGTAGATTAAGAAGACAAAACGGGAGGGTTTTATCATGATGCAGGTAGGTATTTTCAGTGGCTATTTTCCTTATTCGCTAGAGGAAACAGCCAAAAAAATCCGGGCGCTGGATTTCAATACAGTCCAGTTGGATATGCACTTCAAAGACATCGACCTCAGTGCGGGTCAGATCACCAAGGATAAGTGCGTCAAAATTCGTGAGACTTTCCGCGATAACAATCTGCCGATCTCGTGCATTTCCGGCTACACGAACATTATTCATCCAGACAAGGCAGAGCGTGAGCGTCGCGTCGGCTATCTCAAAGAGATCATCCGCCATGCGCAATATCTCGGTACACCTTATGTGATTTCAGAAACCGGCACTTACAACACCGATTCCGACTGGGTTCATCATCCGAAAAACAAGACCGAAGAAGGTTTTGAAGAATGCCGCAAGGTCATCGCTGACCTCTCGCAGTTTGCCTATGATCATGGCGCAGTATTCCTGCTCGAAACCTATGTGAACAATGTGGTCGGTTCGGTCGAGGAAACAGTGAAGATGTTTGCGCAGGTCGATCATCCGGGGCTTGGCCTGCTGATGGATCCGACCAATTATTTTGAGACGCACAATATCGACCGCATGGATGAAATCCTCAATCAGGTTTTTGATACGCTAAGCGACAAGATCAAGATCGGCCACGCGAAAGACGTCAAGCGCTCGGGCGATGACAAGACGGAAAAGCATGCCGATATTGGTGATGCCGATGCGCTTGAAAGCCATACTTTCCGTGGTGTTGGCGAAATCGAACTGCCTGCTCCGGGTCTCGGTTCATTGAACTATGACCTTTATCTCAAGCGCCTTGCCCAAAAGCATCCGAATATTCCGATGATCATCGAACATCTTGATGAGGCTGATGTGCCGCGTGCGAAGAAGTTCCTTGATGGCAAGCTGCGCGCGCAGGGACTTTAATACACCTGGGCGGGGTGAGGCGGCCGGTACTACAAACAAGCGTTTAGACACTGGCCGCCTTTTGAATGAAATGGCTGTACGCAGTATTATTTAAGGTGCGAACATGGTGAAGCTTTACGGAGAGGCGAGATCGCGTCGCGATATTGCCGCGAGCAGTGGCTCTTTTGCGCAATTTGCAGGCGTTCGCCTGATGACGCTGGAAGACGGATTGGAGCGCGGCATAAGAATGCTGGAGTTTCGTTCAGGCACCGGCTTGCGTTTTACCGTACTGGTTGACCGCGCTTTGGATATCGCCGATTGCGATTATCGCGGCATGGCTATCGGCTGGAATTCGCCATCTGGCTTCCGCCATCCGGGCCTGCATGAATATGAAGGCGAGGGTGGCCTCGGCTGGATGCGCTCTTTCTCGGGCCTGATGATCACATGCGGTCTCGATCATATCCTCTTCATGTATGACGAGGCGGCGGATCATTATAATTACAAACCGCGAGAGACGATCAAGCATTCCATTCATGGTCGCGTTGGCACCATTCCGGCGAAACTCACCGGCTATGGTGAACGCTGGGAAGGCGATGAATGCTTTCTCTGGTGCGAAGGTGTCGTCACGCAAGGAACCGTCTTCGGCGAACATCTTGAACTCACACGTCGTATCGAAATTAAAGCTGGCACCAACGATATTAAGCTGACGGATCGTGTGACCAATCGCGGCTTTTATCGCACGCCGCATATGTATTGCTATCACATCAATGTCGGTCATCCGGTTTTGGCTGAGGGGTCGCGCTATCTCGCTCCCATCAAGGATGTTGTCTGGGCAGCGCATGCGGGCGAGGATTACCAAAAGCAGGGCGTCGGCTATCGCTCAATGCCTGCGCCGCAAATGCAGTTTCATGAGCAGGTCTGGCAGCATGAAATGGGTGCGGATGCCAATGGCGAAGTGCCGGTCGCGCTGGTCAATGACAGGCTTGGTATCGGCTTTGAGGTTGTCACCCGCAAGGATCAGTTCCCCTGCATGTATGAGTGGCAGAACCTGCAGGCTGGGCAATATGCACTTGGCATTGAACCAGCCACCAACCACGTCCTTGGGCATGGAGCTGCGCGTGAACGCAATGAGCTGATCTGGCTCGAACACGGCGAGGAGCGTCGCTACGATAGCACGTTCCGTATCCTTGCAAATACCTCGGAAATTGTGGCAAGCGAGGCTCGAATTGTGGCGATTTGCAGGCAACCTGATGGCGATTATCCGGCACCATCAGGTAATCACATTACCATTGGAGGCCGCTCATGAGCGGTGCACCCATGTTTTCAGTAGCGGGGAAAACCATTCTCTATACAGGTGCTGCCGGTGGTTTGGGGCTTGAAACAACCTTGAATTTCCTGCGCGCCGGTGCGCGGGTTGTCGCCATAGATCATGACCCGAAGAAGATCGAGGAGCTGAAAAGCAAAGCAGAACTTGAGAGCCTTGACGGTCTTTCGATCCACGCACTTGATTTGTCTGATTTATCGGCACTTCGCCCGGCATTGGAGGCTATTTCCAGTGACGTTGGGGGCTTTGATGTTGTGATTAACAATGCCGCGATTTATCCCTCAAAGCCTTTTGAAGAATACACGCTTGAGGAAATGCAGAAGGTGCAGCACATCAATGTTGATGCGGGCATTGTCTGCGTTCAGGTGGCGTTGCCGCATATGCGGAAAAAGGGTTGGGGGCGGATAATCAATATCGCCAGCGTTACCGCCTATGGCGGTTGGGCGCAGCTATCGCCGTATGTGCAGTCTAAGGGCGCGTTGATCGGGCTTGCCCGCGCCTGGGCACGTGAATTTGGTACCTATGGCATTACCGTCAATGCGATTTCTCCGGGCGCATTTCCAACGGACGCAGAAAAAATCCATCCCGATCCAGAAGGCTATACGCGCTTTGTGTTGGACCATCAGGCGGTGAAACGTCGTGGTTCCGCCCATGATATTGCTTCCGCATTGATGTTTCTTGCTTCTGAAGAAGCTGGGTTTATCACCGGCCAGACCTTGAATGTCGATGGCGGATGGGTGATGCATTAGGGAACAAATTTGCATTGGAGGAATGCGTGAGGAAACTTTATCTGGCAGTCGGGTCGCTTAATCGCGAAGCCCCTTATTTTCAGGGCGCGCGTGGCGAAGGCCTTTCTATCTACGCGTTCGATACGACGACAGGTGAAGCTCAGCGCATTTGCGGCACAAGCTCAGTCGATAATCCGACATTTCTTAGCGTCGATCCGGCTTCAGGCGTCATTTACGCCAATTCGGAAGTGTTCAACTGGCATGAAGGCACTGTTACCGCCTATCGATTTGATGCCGGGCGTGGTGAGCTTGTTTATCTCAACAAACAGGCGTGCCTGGGCAGCATATCGGCCTATAATATGGTTACGCGCGATGGAAAATTTGTGCTGGTTGCCAATTATGCCATGGGAACCGGTGGGCCGGATCAATCGCTGGTCGCATTGCCGGTCTTAGCCGATAGTGGTTTGGGGCCGGTTAAAGGTTCTGTTCGTCACGAGGGAGTGCTTGGACCAATCACCGATCGGCAGGAGCGAAGCCATCCGCATTGTGTGGTTGAAACGCCAGAGGGCGGTATCTTTCTCGCCGCCGATCTTGGCCTTGATGAAATCATAACGTACCGATTGGATGATGAGGGTGCGTTTGAGCGCCTCAGCAGTGTTGCTGTTATAGCTGGCTCCGGGCCTCGACATATTGCGCAGCATCCGAACGGTCGGTTTGTCTATGTTTCAAACGAGCTTGATTCCAGTGTTTCGCTTATTCATCGTGACGGCACGCAGTTGAGCCTTGGCCAAACTCTGCCAAGCGTGCCTGCGGACGTCCAATCTCATGGTGCAGATATTCATCTGACACCCGATGCGCGGTTTCTCTACTGTTCGAACCGTGGGCCCGACAGCATCACGGCATTTCGTGTGGATCAGGAAAATGGCAGCTTGGTTGAGATCGGCCAGAGCTTTACGGGTGGAAAAACACCGCGTAATTTTGCTGTGACACCAGATGGTGGATGGCTTCTTGCCGCAAACCAGAACGGAGATTGCATCGCAATTTTCACAATCGACAAGGAGACAGGTATCTTGAACGATACTGGCAAGCGCATCGAAATTGGCACTCCCGTCTGTGTGAGGCCGTTCTATCTGTGAGCGGTGAATCTAGTCTTCCACGAAAGCAACGCCGTAAGGGCTCTGGCGTGACCATGGCCGACGTGGCTGCGGCTGCAGGCGTGTCGATGCAGACGGTCTCGCGGGCGCTCCGCTTTCCAGATTCGGTAATGCCTGAAAAGCGCAAGGCTATTCAGGACGCGATTGAGAAAACCCATTACGTCCATAATCTCGCTGCAAGCCACCTTGCTTCGCATAAGAGCAATACGGTTGCAGCAATTATCCCGACACTCTCAGCTTCTGTTTTTGCAGAAACCATCCAGCATTTTTCCGACGTGCTCCACCATGCGGGGTATCAGATTTTCTTAGGTAATACGGATTATCGCCCTGAGCGTGAGGAAGAAATTATCCGCAGCCTTTTGGGTCGTCGTCCGGACGGCATTTTTCTCATCGGTACGCATCACAGCAAGCGCAGCGTGGCGCTGCTTAAGCGGGCTGCGATACCTGTCGTTGAAGGTTGGGATTTTACAGACAAGCCGATTGATCGGTTGGTTGGGTTTTCCAACACGGCCGCGATTGCAGAGATGGTCGATCATCTGATTAATGCAGGCAGGCGTTATATTGTTTTCGCAGGCGTTGTCAGAAAAGGTGACAGTCGTGCAGCCGAGCGTCGTGCCGGGTTCAAGGCGGCAATGGAGCGGCTGTTTCCAGACGAAAAGCCACGTATCACCGTGGCGACCGAAATGCCGATTGCCATGGCTTCGGGCGTTGATCTTTTGCGTCGGGCACTCGCGCAATATCCTGAAGCTGATGCCGTCATGTTTTCGAGCGATATTCTGGCATCAGGCGCGCTGCTGGAAACGCAGCGTATTGGTATCAAGGTGCCGCAACGCTTAGCGATTACCGGCTTTGGTGACTTTGAATTATCAGGTCATCTGCTACCGCCATTAACGACGGTTGCGGTGCCTTCGGCAGAAATTGGACGACAGGCGGGTGAGCTTTTGCTGCAAGCCATGCGCGGTGAGACATCGGCTAACACCATCGTTGATGTCGGCTTTGAGCTGAAGATCAGGGCCAGTGGTTAATTAGTTAAACTGTCAGCTTGTGTTCGAAGTCCGTCAGCACTTCGCACCCGTTTTCGGTTACGTGCAGCATGAATTCGAGCCGTACACCGCCAATATCTGGGTCGAAGGCGGTAGGCTCCACCATCACGACCATATCTTTCTTAAAGGTCTCGGTTTCGTAGCCGACAAGTCGTGGCCATTCATGCACTGATGTGCCGATGGAATGACCAGAATGGTGGGCATAACCATAGCCATGTGATGTGATATGCGCCTGCAATTGTTGATCCAATTCACCGATGCTAAGACCAGGACGGACAAGTTCAACTGCAAGATCCAGTGCTGATTTTACGGCCTTGAACTGCTTTTCAAACCCGTTACTCACTTTACCTAGCATTGCCGATGCACAGCTGTCGCCCCAATAGCCTTTAACACGCGGTGCGAGATCGCAGATGAGTGGGTCGCCGGCCGCGATGATCCGGTTTGTTGGCCAGCCCATGAATGCGGATGTCCGTTCTTTGCCGGAGATGAAGTCGCCGGTGATCGGCAGGCGTTCACCGGCTCTGCTTTCCATGGAGAGCCTTATATCGGCGAATATCTCCAGCTCGCTGCGGCCTGCCTTGCAGTATTCTATAAAGGCGCGTTGTCCGGCGGAAGCGGTTAGTGCTGCCTCATGCAATAACGCGACCTCGGTGACTGTTTTGACCATGCGTTGGCGCTTGAAGGCATCATCAATTGAGACATGCTGGTGCGCCTCGATGAGTGGCAGCAGCGACAGTGGAAAACTGCTCTGCTCTATTGCGATTGTTCCGCCGACTCCGAATTTGGTGAAGAGCGCTCGCACCACTTGGCGATAGTTCGTAAAAATTTCTATCGGCTCTTTGTATGAGAAACCCTCATATTTGAGAATGATTTCAGCCCAGCTTGGTGTTCCCTCTTCAAGATTGGTAACGACAAGTCCGCATTCGCCATTTTTGCCCACGAGAGCGATGGCAGGCCCACCGGCAAAGGGCGATGGTCCCGCTTCTATGGAAACGATATGACCTGAGGCATAGGCGATGCCATCAGGGCTGGTAAATAGTCCCCAATCAGCATCGGATGCTTTGATGGCTTCAATCGTCCGTGCGAGCCTTTCATCCATCAGAAACTCCCTAGATCAGATTACGGATATGGCGGTCACGACCATAGGCGGCAACCAGAAGCAGGATGAGTATCCCGAGAGCTGATTGTACCATGGCGTCTGAAAAGCCCATGCCGATGAGAAATGTGCGCAGTTCCATCAGCATAATTGCGCCCGCAACAGTTCCGACAAAACCACCGCGCCCACCGATAAGTGCGGTTCCGCCGATCACAACCGCAGACACTGTCTGGAAGAGATAAGGCGTGCCGACTATAGCACTTGACGAGCCAGTGAAACCGAGCAGAAGAATGCCAGCAAGGGCAGCAAATATCGCGCTTAGACCAAATGTGATGGCCCAGATTACCACCGGCCGGATCAATGACAGTTCAGCGGCCTTGATGTTTGACCCCAATGCATAAAGTTTGCGACCATAAATCGTGCGCTGCAACACAAAGACAGTGCCAATACTGAGCACGAGTGTGAAAGGGATTAGCCACGGAAACGGCAATGGTCCGATAGTGCCACCCAAGGACACGAAATCATTGATGAAAGCAGGTGCTGAACCTGTCGGCAATCCGCGGGTCCAGATCTGCACCCCGGCTTGAACCATGGTGCCAACGCCAAGCGTGACAATTAGTGGATGGATGGAAAGTGCCGCTGACAACGCTCCCGAAAAGGCACCGATCAGCCCCGCCGATGCCAGCACGATAACGCCCGCCACAAGTGGCGGCATTCCATCGCCATAGAGGCTTGCAAAAACGACATTGGCAAAACCGATCACAAAGGGAATGGAAAGATCGATGCCGCCCAGGATCATCACCAGTGTCTGACCAAGTGCTGCAATTGCTAAAAGTGCAGCCAAAACCAGCATGGCGCGAATGGAAAACAGACTGGCAAAGCCCGGAATGAGTGCTGCTCCAAGCAAGAAGATCAGTATGACCCCGATAAAAGCGATTAGGGCGCGATTTGTAGCGAGTGCTTTGATCATGACTGCGCCACCTTGCGTCGGAAATAGAGTTTCACTTTTTCACAGTTGAGGCATACGGCCAGAACAAGTACGGCGCCATAAACTGCCTGAAGCACGAAAGTCGAGACGTTGAACGCGGTCAACATGCTTTGTAGCAGGAAAATGTCCGCGGCACCCAGGAACGCAGCGGTGAGTCCACCAACTCCGCCAGCAAGACTGACGCCACCAAGGGCAACTGCGGCGATAGCAATCAGCGTGTAGCCGGGGCCGATGATCGGGTCGCCCGAACCAATCAGAGCCGTAAGCGACAATGCTGCAAAGCCTGCAAATAATCCGGCCAGCACATATGCGAAGAAGCGGACGAGCGGGACATTGATGCCAGCGGTATAGGCTGCACGGTCCTCACTACCAACGGCCATAAGCGTCTCATAAAATGGCAGGCGTTTGATGCCGATCCATATCAAAACGGCCGTGCCCACTGGCAGAATGGACCATGGTCCAGCCAGGGATGCTAACCATGCAGGCACCGAACCTGATGGCGAAGGAAGGATGGTTAGCGCCAGCCCGCCAAAGATCAGGTAGGTTCCAAGGGTTGCGACGATCGGCTGGATGCGAATGATCGCTGCTAGAAGGCCGTTCAGTGCGCCCGCTAAAACGCCAAGTAAAATGGCTGCCGGGATGATGATAAAGGGTGATGAGATGCCGCCTTCTGTAATCAGTATCTGGACCAGAATGACATTGATCAAACCCATAAGTGGGCCGACGGAGATGTCAATCGAGCCACGACCAGCAAGGAACGGTATGGTGATTGCGAGCGAGGTCAGCAGCAGTGGCGCGGCAAGCCCCAGCACCGAGCCCCAGTTTGAGGGTGCAAAGCGCACCGGATTGAGCACGATGTTGATGACAAGTAGAATGATGAAGAGGACTGCAGCAAGCCGTGTCTCTTGACCGCCGGAGAATATGCGCAATAAGCCGTAATTGTTGTCTCGTGCGATCATAGCTCCACCTCTTCCTGTCCGAACATGGCTGCAAGAACGCCCGACATCGACATTTGGGATTTGCCGATGGTTTTCGAACACTCAAAATCGCGGAACACTGAAACACTGTCACAGATTTGCAAGATTTCTTCGATTTCACTCGACGAGATGACGAGCGCGATACCTTCTTCGCGGGCGAGCTTGCGAAAGGCTTCGTAGAATTTCATGCGCGTGTTCAGATCAACGCCGCGCGTTGGATCGTTGAGCAACATCACACGCGGCTGGAGTGCCAGAAGCCGGGCAAGCAGAACTTTCTGCTGATTACCGCCGCTTAATGTAGTGATCGGCGCGTCCATCGCAGGATAGCGGATCGACAGAAAGTCGGTATGACGCTGCAACTCTTCTTTCTGTTTACGGCGATTAAGAATGCCAGCCCATGAAAAACGCGGCATGGAAGGCATGCCGAAATTATCGAGTACGGAAAGCACTGGGAAAATTCCGGTCGCACGACGGTCACGCGGCAGATAAACTACGCCGCGTTTTGCTGCGTCGTGGTGATTGCGATAGGCGTTTTTTACGCCAGACCCGGCAACGACTTCCACCGTGGAATGGCGTGGCTGATTGAAGCCCGCAAGCGCCAGCAGGAACTGTTCCTGACCGTGGCCTTCCAGTCCAGCCAGCCCAGTTATTTCGCCTGCGCGGATCGTACCGGATAAGGCTTTACGCCCCGGAGCAAGAACCAGATTTTCATAGGAAAGAATGATCTGCTTACTCGACATGGAGGTGAGCCTCGGGAGCCATGAGTTCCAAAAGGATCTGGCTGGTGATTTGTTTCCTGTCGAGCGTGTCGACAACATGGCCGCTCCGCAGCACTGTGACCTGATCGGAAAGGCGTTTAACCTCTTCAAGTCGATGCGAAATGAAGATCACAATATTGCCCGAAGCGGCGTAATCTTCGATGGTTTCAAAAACGAGATCGCGGTCTGCATAGTCGAGCGCTGCCGTGGCTTCGTCGAGCAGCAGGATCGAGGGACGACTGATGAAGGCGCGCGCAATGACTACGAGCTGCTGTGCGGCAAGTGAAAGACTGCCGGCCGCGGCATGAAGGTCGATCGGAAAGCGTGCAATTTTTGACAAGACCGCACTTGCGGCCTTCTCGCGCACCGATTTATTAACTTGACGGGTGAAGAGCCCATCAAAGCCGAGAAAGATATTCTCGACCACCGAACGATGTGGAGCGATAAGGACTTCCTGAAAAACAGTGGACAGGCCCAATGCCTTCATATCTGCGGGAGATTTGGCTGAGATATCGTTCTCGTTGAGAACAACGCGACCCAGAGTAGGTGCAACCACTCCTGACAATATCTTGAGCATTGTGCTCTTGCCGGAGCCGTTCTCACCAAGAATCGTATGAACGCCATAGCTGAAATCGACATTAGCACCTGTCAACGCAACGGTTTCACCATAACGTTTTTCGATGTTTTTGATTGCCAGTGTTTTAACCGGCGCGTGTGTTACGTCAGGCAAACCGGCAGCGTGGAGCAGCCTGTGTATTCCGGATGTACCGGCTAAATTCAGATCAGACTCAGGCATGATAAAATTGCTTTCCGCAGACGATAAGCAAAACCCACTGCCAGCAAGACTGGCAGTGGCTGTGTTTGCGCAGATGGTTTACTTGGCGCAGGAGGCGGGCACTTTTGCGAAATCATAAAGCGGCGTGGCGCTTCCATTCGTAAAATATCCGTTCATCAGTTCTTCTGGGAACGGATCCTGTGGCGGGATCGGGAAAATGGCCGCGGAATCCGGCTTCATGCAGTCCTTGTACCAGTTCGGAAGATCGGCCTGTGTCACGGTCGGCATCGGAGCGATGATCGTGTTGACCCGCGGCTTTTGGCCATCAAGAACTCGCAAAGCGATGCGAAAAGCATTCTGTGCCGCTACGTGCGGTGAAACTTCGCCACCATAGAACTTGAATGTGTCCTGATTGGCATTCCAGTAGCCAAGTGCATCGCCGGAGATGGAGCCTGCAATCAATGGCAATGGACGTCCTGCCTGTTGGAAGGCTTCCGCAATGAAGCGGGCTTCGCTGCCCGTCGACCAGACAGCATCGATTTGTTGTGGCGTGGTGGCAAGCGCTTGAAGTACTGCGGATTTTGTTGTTGTGCCGGTCCATTCACCGCTCACCTTGCGGGCAATCTTGAGGGTGCCGGCTTCTTCGGCAGCCTTTTCAAGTCCAGCATTTTCCTGCTGGACAAGCGGATGGCCAGAAATGCCCTCAACCTGAAGGACGGTGCCGCCATCTTTTAGCACTTCAGCAATGCCCTTGCCCATCTGGTAGCCCCAGAGGTTTTGGTTGTGCATGACATTGATGGCATTTGGCGTAGTGACGGAACCAGCCGATGTGATGACCGGAATACCTGCCTTATAGGCGTCATCAATTACGGCATTGAGCGCAGTAGAAGATCCGGCAATGGTCGTGATGACATTGCAACCCTGCTCGATGAAAGCTCGAATTTGTGAAATCTGTTGCGTGGCGTCGCCATTGGAGTCTGAAACAACGTACTCAGACACATCGCCAGCCGCGATTGCACCATTCACGAGGCGCTTGAGTTCATCATTGAAGGTCACACGCCATGGATTACCCATATAGGATTCCGAATGGCACCAGCGCCATGGCTTGGCGGGGGCGTTGAAATTGCCATAAGCCGAAGGGCCAACTTCAACCATGTCGGTATAAAGTGCCTGAATTTCGGTTGGAAGTGTGCCGAGCAGCGTTGCGCGGTCTTGATTTTGTGCCTGTGCGTTTAGCGCCGAAGCCGACAAAATAGCAAGCGTAAGTGCCTTTAGGCCAAGGCCTGAGCGAATTCTGGTCATGTGTTCTCCTCCAGTGTGAACCTCCCGTTCACTTGTAAAAACTTTATTCACATATGCCGCCTCACGTCAATTAAAAAATGTGAGCGCTAATTTTGATGATAGAATTATCGTGCAAATCATGACGATATGTACATTAAAATGTTAGCGCTCACTATAGACAATCGAAAAATATTCGATAGGTTCAGCGCAAATGGATTTCAATAGGGAGGAGGTAGCTATGGGTGTCTTATCAGGTTATCGGGTGCTGGATTGTTCGATTGCTATGGCAGGGCCGTTTGCAGCGCAGCGGTTGGGTGATCTTGGCGCCGATGTTGTTAAAGTTGAGCCGACAACGGGTGAATGGCAGCGCCATGTGGCTGCAGGCGGAGCGGAAGGCAACAAGGTCAATGTCTCATTTCTGTCGCTTAACCGTAACAAGCGTTCGCTTGCTGTTGATCTGAAATCCACGGACGGCAAACAGGTTCTTATCGACTTGGTCAAAACGGCTGATGTGTTCTTGCAGAACTATCGCCCCGGCGTCGCAAAGCGTCTCGGGGTGGATTACGAGTCGCTCTCCCAGATCAATCCGAAGCTGATCTATGTTTCGATTTCCGGTTACGGCGAGGATGGCCCTTATGTTCAGCGTCCGGGACAGGATCTGGTTTTACAAGGCATGTCGGGGGCAATGCTTTCGGCAGGCCGCGAAGGCGAGCCGCCGACTGCTGCCGGGCAATATCTCGTTGATGCTATCACAGCGTATAACGCCTTTGAGGGTGCGCTTGCAGCACTTCTCCATCGCGAACGCACGGGTGAAGGCCAGTTAGTTCAGGTCAATATGCTGGATGCGATCACCACCATCCAGATGCAGGAGCTTTCGGTTTTCACGGTTGGCGGCAAGCCGCAGACCCGCTCGGCAGAACCGCACGCGCATGTTTACATCCGCGCGCCTTACGGTGCTTTTGCAACGTCTGATGGTTTCATCATTGTCGCTTTCCCAAAGCTGAAAACGCTGGGCGAAGTGATCGGCGAAGACAGCTTCCTCACCATGAATGACGAGGTTGATACCTGGGCCCGTCGCGATGAAATCTTTGCCAAAACGCGAGATAAGCTGAAGGCGAAAACCTCTGCCGAATGGCTGGAACTTTTGCGCGCCGCCGATATCTGGTGTGGCCCTGTTTATGGTTATGCCGATCTCGTTGAGGACGAACAGATCAAACATAATGGCACGTTTGTGGAATATGAACATCCCACCGAAGGCAAAGTGAAAACGCCGGGTTTCCCGATCCGTTTTTCCAAAACACCATCGACGGTTGATCGCGGTGCCCCGATCACCGGACAGGACACGCGCGATATTCTGGCAGAAGCAGGATATGCGCCGGATAAGATCGCGGCGCTTGAGCAGTCCGGCGTTATCGTTTCAGGAAACATCTGAAATGCAGGTGATTAAAGCTCTTACCTGGGATCATCCGCGTGGCTATAACGCGCTGGCTGCAGCGGCAAAACTGTCGGAAACCGCCAATTCAGGCTTGGATATCCATTGGGATAAGCAGCCGCTTGAAGGCTTTGAATCGCACCCGATTGCCGATCTTTGCGCCCGCTATGATCTCGTGGTTCTCGATCATCCGCATGTAGGAGAGGCCATTTCCGGCAACTGCCTTCTTTCTTTGGAGGATATGTTCGGCGATGAAATCGTTGCAACATTGGCCAGTGCAAGCATCGGCCCGTCGCTGACGAGCTACCGTTTTGCGGGAAAGCACTGGGCGCTGCCGCTTGATGCCGCTACGCAGGTCATGGCATTGCGGCCCGATCTTTTGGCCAATGTACCGACGACTTGGGACGAGGTTGTGCGCCTGTCGCGTGAAAGTGGCAATGTTGCGCTTTCGCTCGCTGGTCCCCATGCCTGTCTGTCATTCTTGTCCATTGCAGCGGCTCTTGGCGAGCCGCCAGCTGAAGAAGACCCGAATATTCTCGTGTCGGGTGAGATTGGTCGCAAGGTTTACGATCTCATGTCGGAACTTGCAGCGCGCAGCCCGGCATCGGTCAAGCAGAAGAACCCAATCGGTATTCTTGGCCACATGGCCGAGCATGATGACGTGGCTTTATGCCCCCTCGTTTACGGCTATGTGAATTATGCTGCTCCGCAAAGCGGTCATCCTCTGGCTTTCCACAACGCACCGCGCGCTCGTGCTGATGGACGCCCGGGTTCGACATTAGGCGGTACTGGCATCGGCATTTCGCGCCGTTGTAATGTTACACCAGAACTCAAAGCCCATCTTTTGTGGCTGATGAGCCAGAAAGTGCAGTCCGGTTTCATTCCAGATCATGAAGGGCAACCTTCGCGCCGCGATGCCTGGCATGACGAGCGCGTGAATGTGCATTGGGGCGATTTTTATCGCAACACGGCAGACACGCTCGAGCAAGCCTATGTGCGCCCGCGTCACAACGGATACATCGCCTTTCAGGGCAAAGCGTCAGCGCTTCTGGGTGCAGCTTTTGATGAGCGACGCCCTGCAATCGATGTGTTGAGCGAACTGCAATCTCTTTATGCGGCTTCGCGTGCAAATGGCGGTGAAAGGTAAGTTTCCCATGACTGAAGATATAAAATTCGAGATCTATGGCGCCGTTGCCATTATCACGTTGAACCGTCCGCAAAAACTCAACGCCGTCACGCCGGAAATGGCCGACGCAATCGTTGCTGCCGTTACAGAATGCAATGACAGCGACACGATCCGTTGCGTCATCCTGACGGGCGCTGGTGAGCGCGCTTTTTGTGCGGGTTCTGACATTCGCGAACTCGATACTTATGAGACGCCTTGGCAGTTTCGCAATCGCCCGGATTATTGCGATGCATTTCGTGCGCTGCTTAAGCCATCAATTGCAGCCGTCAATGGCTATGCGTTTGGCGGCGGACTTGAAACCGCAATGTCTTGCGATATCCGAATTGCTTCTGAAAACGCCCAGTTTGCAGCACCTGAAATCAAGCTCGGCTGGATTGGTGGCGGTGGCATGGCGGCGCATCTGGCGCACTCCGTCGGTGCATCCAATGCAGCACTTATGATTATGACCGGCGATCCGATAGCCGCAGATAAAGCCGAGCGTTGGGGACTTGTAAGCGAAGTCGTATCGCAAGCCGATCTGCTCAAGCGCGCCCGTGAAATCGCCCATGTGATCGCCTCGCGCGCGCCGATTGCCGCAGAAACGGCGAAACTCAATCTCAAGGCCGCTGTTTCGATGCCGCTTGAAAAAGCAATCGAATATGAGCGCGATCTGCAAACAATCTGTTTTGCCACGGCCGACGCACAGGAGGGGCGCGCTGCCTTCAAGGAGAAAAGGGCACCGTTTTTTCATCGACGCTAACAGGGTTGGGGGCCTTTAGAGCGCATCCTGAAAGCCGTTTTCGGGATGCGTACCAATACAAAATGTTAGAGCGACGATCTCAATTGATCAGATCGAAACACGCTCTAGCTCGTCAAATCGAGGGAGAGGGATTTTGACAACCGAAACCATGGGCAAGCAAAAGGCGCTTGGCAGTACGATATTTGCCAGCACCATCGGTACAGTCGTCGAGTGGTACGACTTCATTCTGTATGCGACAGCTGCCGCACTTATCTTCAACCATCTGTTCTTTCCGCAATTTGACCCTACAACGGGTATCATTGCGTCTTTCGCAACTTATACGGTTGGCTTTCTGGTGCGTCCGCTGGGCGGCATCGTGTTTGGCTGGATGGGTGACCGCATCGGGCGCAAGCCGGTGCTGATGATAACGCTTTTGATGATGGGTATCAGCACCACATTGATCGGCTGTCTGCCGACCTATGACACGATCGGCATTTGGGCACCGATACTTCTGCTCCTGCTGCGCGTTGTCCAGGGGCTTGGCGCGGGCGCTGAATATGCGGGTGCCGTGGTTATGGCAGGCGAGATCGCCGGTGGCCGCCGTGGTTTCTTTGCAAGTCTTCCTGCGGCAGCTGTTGATGTCGCTACAATTTTGGCGGCAGGTATTTTCGCTCTTTTCACGCTGTTGCCTGAAGATGACTTTATGAGTTGGGGTTGGCGTATCCCATTCCTGCTAAGTGGTCTGGTGCTGTTTCTCGGCGTTTACATCCGTCAGAAAGTTCCTGAATCGCCGGAGTTCGTGCAGGTTAAGGAAGAGCGTCGCGACGCTAAATTGCCAGTACTCGAAGTGCTGCGTGATCATCCGCGGACCATGCTTGCCGCAATGGGTGCGAACCTTGCTCCCAACCTGTCTTACGTCTTCCAGACATTTACGCTGGCCTATGCCACATCGAAACTTGGCTTCCCGCGTGAAATCATTCTGACAGGTGTTATGCTTTCAAGTGCGTTTGGCGCGGTGATGTGCGTGGTGTTCGGTGCGTTGTCTGACCGTGTTGGGCGTGTGCCAATCATGGCCATGGGGTCTGCTGCTGCGGCAATTTATTCGCTGGTCTATTTCCAGTTGCTTGGTGCGGGGACGCCATGGACGGCGGTTGTGCTGATCATCATTGGACATGCGATTGGCGCACGATCATCGTTTGGTGTTCAGCCAGCCTTCTATTGCGATATTTTCCCCACAGAAGTGCGTTACAGCGCGATCGCTTTTGCGCGGGAAGTCACTGGTGCGATTTTTGTTGGTCCGCTGCCGTTGGTGGCGACAGCTTTGGTGAGCTGGTATGGTTCTGCCTGGCCTGTCGCAATCATCACGGCACTCTATTGCCTGATCACGACAGTGTCGGTTCTGTGCGTCGAGAAAGCACAAAAACTCGATGCTGAAGCCCGTGAGAGGCGGATTCTCATCGAGCAGGAAGCGTAGTCACTTATCGCCACTACGCCTGAGATCAAAAATGGCTCTGACCGGATTTACCGGTCAGAGCTTTCCAGAAAAGGCTGCATTTAACAGATCAAGCGCACCCTGTTTGGTCAGTTCAATCGGATTGCCGCCAGCCGTCGGATCGACGATGGCCATTTCGGCGATCAGCTCCTTACGCGATGCATCCATTTCCAGTCCCTTGACGAATTCCGGCAATGTGTTTGGCACGCCGAGATCCTTGCGCAGCTTCATGATAGCATCGACGAAGCCGTCGAAACCGCCTTCAATGCCAAGATAGTCGGCCAGGCGTTCGACGCGCTTTTCAATCGCGGCGCGGTTATGGTGCAAAACATAGGGCATGAAGACGGCGTTGGTCATGCCGTGATGTGTGTCGTAAAGCGCACCAATAGGGTGGGATAGCGAGTGGATCGCGCCGAGCCCTTTCTGGAAAGCGGTGGCACCCATGGAAGCCGCCGCCATCAGGTTCGCACGCGCTTCGATATCCGAACCATCGGCATAGGCCTTGGGCAGGTTTTCAAACACAAGACGAATGCCTTCAACAGCGATACCATCTGCCATCGGATGAAAGCCCGGCGCGCAATAGGCTTCCAAGCAATGAGCGAGCGCATCCATGCCGGTGCCGACCGTGATGAAAGGTGGCATGCCGGTCGAGAGTTCCGGATCGGCAATGACGGTCACGGGCAGCATTTTCGGATGGAAAATGACCTTCTTGGTGTGGGTTGCTTCATTGGTCAGAACGCCAGCGCGACCAACTTCCGAACCTGTTCCAGCTGTCGTCGGAACGGCGATGATCGGTGCGATTGCGTTACTTTCGGCGCGGGTCCACCAATCGCCAATGTCTTCGAAATCCCAGACGTCGCGGGTCTGGCCGGCCTGAAAGGCGATGAGCTTGCCAAGATCAAGCGCCGAGCCGCCGCCAAATGCAATCACACCATCATGCTTGCCTTCATTGAAAACCTTGACGCCAGCATAAAGATTGCTCTCAACCGGATTGGGCTTAACGTCGGAAAAGACCGCGTATTTGACGCCTGCTGTATCAAGGATGTCGAGTGTGGAAGCGACCACTGGCAGCTTTGCAAGTCCCGGATCGGTGACGAAGAGCGGGCGTTCGATGCCTGCCGCTTTCAGCACGGCGGGCAGTTCCCTGATGCGGCCCGGTCCGAAAAGCACGGTGGTCGGGAAATTCCATTTGGCAGTCAAAGTGGTCATGTCGATTGCTTTCCAGATATTAAAGCATTTCCAGCAAAAGTGAGAAACGGTTTTGCGTAGGATAATGCGTCAAACAAACAGATAGAGCGGTTCTGATGCGGTTGGTTTACGTGAACCGCTCTAGATTTTTTCACGCAGATGGAAGGACTTCGGACGTGTGAGATTGCCGTAACCGATGGGGGAAAGGGCAGCACCTTTGCCGGTATCCTTCACGCCGGTCCACACAAGTGCGGGGTCGAGATAATCGCATCGGTTCATGAAGACAGTGCCGGTTTCAATTCGGTCGCCCAATGCTGCCGCGTGATCGGTATCGGTCGACCAGAGCGAAGCGGTCAGGCCGTAGATGCTGTCATTCATCAGCGCCAATGCTTCTTCATCATTGCGCACCTTCATGATGCCGACGATGGGGCCGAAGCTTTCTTCGCGCATGACGCTCATCTGATGATCGACATTGGTGAGCACTTCCGGCGCAATATAAGGCGAACCGGCCACATCGTTGTCGACTGTCATGTTCACATGGGCTTTAGCGCCCTTACGCAAGGCTTCAGCCTTTTGCTCTCGAATGAGGTCGGCAAAACGTGCCTGAGCCATTGGTCCAAGCGTTGTTGATGCGTCGAGCGGGTTACCGACGACATATTGCTTTGTGAGATCGATGAAGCCGTCTACGAACCGGTCATAAACGGCTTCGTGCACATAAATACGCTCAATGCCGCAACAGCACTGACCGGAATTGAAGAATGCACCATCGACCAGATTGGCGACTGCATGATCGAGATTGACGTCCGGCAATACATAGGCTGGGTCTTTTCCGCCAAGTTCCAGCCCAAGCGACATGAAAGTGCCGGCCGCAGCTTTCTCGATCGCACGCCCCCCACCGACAGAGCCGGTAAAATTGACGTGGTCGATGCTGCCGGATGCAAGCAACTTCTCAGTCGATGCGTGATCGAGAACGATATTCTGGAAGACGCCTTTGGGAATGCCCGCTTTCTCGAAAGCCTGTGCAAAACGTTCGCCGGTCAGCAATGTCTGGGTGGCGTGTTTGAGGACCACGCTGTTACCCGCCATAAGCGCCGGGATGATGGTGTTGACCGCAGTGAGATAAGGATAATTCCAAGGCG
This sequence comes from Ochrobactrum quorumnocens, assembly GCF_002278035.1. Classification (NCBI taxonomy): domain Bacteria; kingdom Pseudomonadati; phylum Pseudomonadota; class Alphaproteobacteria; order Hyphomicrobiales; family Brucellaceae; genus Ochrobactrum; species Ochrobactrum quorumnocens. The sequence continues at coordinate 21,646 of NZ_CP022603.1, forward strand.
CGATAACCATCACGACCCCAAGTGGAACGTGCTTCACATAACGACGGAAGCCATCCTTCTGTGCAGGCACATAGGGGCTGAGTGCCTCTTCGGCAATGTCGATCATGTACTGGCCGCGTTCCTGTACACCACCATTTTCGCCGCCATAGCGCGTTGGGCGCCCCATCTGCCAGGCAATTTCAGGAATGATTGCTTCCTGCATTGCGGCAAGTGCATCCAGTGCAGCACGACAATAGCTGGCCCGTTCAGCGATGCTTAACTGAGCCCAGCCGACCTGCGCCTGTCGTGCTGCGGTGACTGCCGCCTTAATCGTGGCGTCGCTCGCATAAGGACGCTCCGCATAAATCGAGCCATCAATTGGTGAGATGATCTTGGCAGTGCCGCTCATCGGGCAGTTCCTTTGTATGAAGTCATTCGGTATTTCAGTCTGTTTTGGAGCCGCAGGTCAATAGCGTTCAAAGCCACGATGCAGTTCCCAATCGGTGACGCGGCGGTCATATTCAATCTGCTCCCAATGAGCGGTGTGGACATAGTGATTGACCACGCCTTCACCGAGCGCTTCCTTGAGGAACTCTGAGTTTTTGAGCGCTTCGGCGGCTTCGCGTAAGGTGTAGGGGATTTCCTTCAGCTTCACGGCTGCATAGGCGTCACCAACGAAAGGCTCATCAAGCTCCAACTTTTCGTCTACGCCCCGAAGACCGGCAGCAATAAGGGCCGCAAAGGCAAGATACGGATTGAGGTCCGCGCCGCCGATACGGCATTCGATCCGGATACCCTTGGTGCCTTCTCCGCAAAGCCGGAAGCCTGCGGTTCGGTTGTCCTGACTCCACATGATTTTGGTTGGCGCGAAAGTTCCTGCCTGAAAGCGCTTATAGGAGTTGATATAAGGCGCGAGGAAATAGGTGTAATCGGCAGCATATTTCAGCTGACCCGCAACCCAGGACCGCATCAGCGGCGTCATGGTGTAGGGTGCTTTAGGGTCAAAGAAGAGTGGGTCTTTTCCGTCTGCACTCCATATGGAATTGTGCACATGGCTCGAACTTCCGGCCTTGGCGTAATCATATTTGGCCATGAAGGTGATGCATTTGCCATGCGTCTCGGCGATTTCCTTCATAGCGTTTTTCATGACGACATGACGGTCGGCCATTTCAAGCGCTTCGGCATAGCGCACGTTGAGTTCCTGCTGGCCGGGGCCCCATTCGCCCTTGGAGTTTTCAACCGGAATGCCGGCAGCACCCAGATGATTGCGCATGGCGCGCAGCACCTGTTCTTCCTTTGTGGTCAGATGGATTACATAATCCTGAACGTAAGGCGAGGCGGTGTCCATATCCTGCCAATGTTTGGCGCGGGCGGTCTTATAGGTTTCGTCGAAAAGATAAAACTCAAGCTCGGACGCGAAATAAGCGCGATATCCGCGCTCATGCAAGCGTGCGAGCTGCTTCTTAAGGATGGCGCGCGGTGAATGCGCGAGGTCTTTATGATCGTGATGATCAAGCACATCACAAAGCACAATGGCCGTTTTTTCCAACCAGGGCGCAAGGCGCAAGGTGGAGAGGTCTGGCTTCATGACGAAATCGCCGTAACCCTTGTCCCAGCTCGCCGCTTCATAGCCCGGAACCGGCTCCATATCGATGTCATTGGCCAGAAGATAATTGCAGCCATGCGTTTCATCATGCGCGGTTTCCACAAAGAAGCTCGCGTAGAAGCGTTTGCCAATCAGGCGGCCCTGCATGTCTACAAAACATGCAAGAACCGTATCAATTTCATCATTCGCAACGGCTTTTTTTAATCTGTCGAAAGTCAACTGGTCGGCCATTTATGCTTCGCTCCTCACGGGAAAAATGAGAGGGCGCCGCGCCAAAGCGCGGCGCCTAATTCGTCAGGTATAGCGGTATGGAGCACCGGCATTGCGCATGGTTTCCTGATATTTTTTCAGGATTGCCACAACCTTGGCATTGCGTTCGCTCTGCTTGGCGATGTCATCCCAGAACTCTTCCGCAGCATCTTCAATCTGCTTCCATTCGGATTCGGGAATGGTGGTGAGTTCCAGCTTGCCGCCGGTGGTACGGTAATGGGCTTCGCCCCACCAATACCAATGCTGGCGATGGTAGTGCGAGGAATCCATTGCTAACCGGAAAAGCGTCTTCAGATGATCCGGCACAGCGTCCCATTTTTCGGAATTCGCGAAATAGGAACCGGCCCATGCGCCATTGATATTGTTGGTGAGATAGTACTTGTTGATATCCGCCCAACCAACCGTATAGGCCTCCGTCGCGCCGCACCAGGCAACGCCGTCGAGTTCGCCGGTCTGGATGGCGACTTCGATGTCTTCCCATGGTAATGTGACCGGAACAACGCCGAATTTCGTAAGGAAGCGGCCGCCGGTGGGGAAGGTGAAGACGCGCAAGCCCTTAAGATCTGCAACACTGCGGATCGGCTTTGTTGTTACAAAGTTGCAAGGATCCCATGAACCGGCGCTGAGCCATGTGACGCCGGGGATTTCCTTATAGGCTTCTTCCCAGATTTCATTAAGGCCGTACCAGTTGAAGAGTGCCGGTACGTCGAGACTATAGCGTGACGCAAACGGGAAATAGGCCCCGAACACGGCGACATCCACCGGCGATGCCATAGAGTCGTCATCGCTTTGTGCGGCATCAATCGTGCCTGCCTGTACAGCACGGAAGAGCTCTCCCTGTGGGACAAGCTGGTCGGCGGTGTAGAGTTCGATCACCATTTCGCCGTTTGCTGCCTTGTTGAAGGCGTCGATAGACGGTTTGATGACATGTTCTGCGAGTGCCGGACCCGCATAGGTCTGGAGACGCCATTTGATCGGGCTTTGAGCCCGTACATAAGGCGTCGCAAGTGTAGTGGCGCCAATGGCCCCCACAGTTGTCAGCCCGGCCTTTTTGAGAAAGTCGCGTTTGTTAAGCTTGTTATTCTCACTCATGCCCATTCTCCCATTAAGTGTTTGAAGTTCCCTGCTATTTTAACGGCTTGGCCATTGGCGGCTCTTTTGACCGTTTATGCTGATGCATTTCTCCCTGAAGTTGCGTTATCGGCCCATATACCAGTTGGGCAGCCACATCGCGATCTGCGGAAAGATCATCAGAATGATGATGGTCAGCACCATGAGGAAGAAGAATGGCACGATGGATCGATAGATATCCATCAGCGTCACCTCTTTTGGCGCCAACGCTCGCATCATGAAGAGATTGTACCCGAATGGCGGCGTGATGTATGCGATCTGGCAGGTGATCGTATAAAGAATGCCAAACCAAATGGGGTTGAAGCCGAGGCTCTTCACCAACGGGATATACAGAGGTGCCACAATGACCAGCATGGCGGTGTCATCAAGAAACATGCCCAATATGATGAAGGAAAAGAGCATCAGGATCAGAATTGTCCAGGGCGACAAATCAAAAGTGCCAAGCAAAAGCCGCTCGATTGCCTTGACCGCGCCAAGACCGTCATAGACCGACGAAAAGCAAAGGGCCGCCAGAATGATCCAGAGGAACATGCAGGTGATGGTCAGCGTATTGCGGGTGGTGGTCTCCCAAACAACTTTCGTCAGACGCTTGCTGAACAACGCTGCAAGAGTTGCCAGAAGAGCACCAATGGCTGAGCTTTCAACGAGGCTTGTAACACCCGTGAGAAACAGCCCCATCATGGTGCCAAAGATGACAAGTGGAAGTAGCCCCACCCGCAGGGACGAGATGCGTTCGCCCCAGGTAATGCGTTCCAGCTCTTCCTTGGGCAAGGTCGGTCCAAGCTCAGGATTTATGCGGCAGCGTATGTAAATGTAGATGGCAAAAAGTGCAGCCATCAGCAAGCCTGGGCCGATGCCTGCCAGCCAGAGCTGCAGGACCGGTTGTCGGGCGATCATGGCGTAAAGCACCAGCACCACGCTTGGTGGGATCAGAATGCCGAGCGAACTGCCAGCCTGAATGACGCCTGTCACCATAACCTTGTTATAACCGCGCTTGAGAAGTTCAGGCAGAGCAACGGTTGCACCAATTGCCATGCCCGCGACGCTCAATCCGTTCATGCAGGAAATGATGACCATCAGGCCGATGGTGCCCAAGGCCAGCCCGCCGCGAATGCCGCCAAACCAGACATGGAACATACGATAGAGATTACTAGCAATGCCGGATTCCGACAGCATATAGCCCATGAATACAAAGAACGGCACGGTTATGAGCGGATACCAGTTCAATACCGCGAATGTGGCATTGTAGGGCATCTCGAACGAGCCTTTGCCCCAGAGCAGAAGTGCCGCGATTGTGCCCACAAATCCGATCACACCGAAGACGCGCTGACCCGTCATCAGCAGCACCATCATCGTGGCGAACATAAAAAGCGTGATGAATTCCGAGCTCATATGTGGTGGCCTTCCTCAATCGCAGGGCCTGCAACGGTGTCGATTGGTTTCCCCCGCCAGGATGCCCAGTCCTTGAAGAAATTAGAGAGGCATTGAAGAAGCAGAAGGAAGATGCCTACCGTCATGATGAGCTTGATTGGCCACAAAACCGGTGCCCAGGCCGTATAATTCTTCTGGCTATAGACGATGGCGTAGTTGGTGGAAGAAATCCCGCCCATTACCATCACGCCCAGATAGAAGATGATGAAGAGGATGGTGATCATGTCAGTGATCGCCTTCCTGCGCGGGCTCAGGCGATCAAAGAACAGATCCATACGCACATGCGCGCCTTGTTGCATGGCATAGGCTCCGCCAAGCAGATAATAGGCAGAAAGAAGGAACTGGGACATTTCCAGCACCCAGTTTACCGGCACACCCAGTACAACGCGCGAAAAGGTTGAATAGAGAAGGCAGGCACCAAGTACGAAAAACAGATACATGGCAAAGCGCCCGACATAATAATTCAGCGCATCAACATATTTGACGAACAGTCTGATCGGCTTCGGCATTTCCCGCTCCTTCAGGCCTTCGGTCTTGTGAGTTGGAGTTGAGGGTCCAGCGTCTTCGCAATATCCGTGAAGATGGTTGCAAGTCGTGCTGCCCAGGCGTTTTGTTTGTTTTTGCTGGTGATTTCGTTATTGCGGAGCTCAATCATCACGCAAGGCATATTGCGCGGCTGTGCATGACGCTCCAGCGTGTAATAGACCCGATCTGCAGGTGAATATGGCTCATTCACTCCGACATTAAGGGCCTTATCCCGCTTCAAAGCAGCGATTAGTGGTGCGGCGATACGGTCATCCCGATCATGAATAATGCCGATCTGCCAGGGGCGCGAAACACCGCGATAAATCGGTGTGAAAGAATGGATCGTAACCACCCATGATGCCTGACCGCGCGCTGCGCGGGCATTGATGACCTCTTCAATGCGGCGGTGAAACGGCCTGTGCGACAGATCAATCCGCGCGGTTCTTTCCATAGAGCCGAGATCATGGTTGCCGGGAACAACTGTCGTTTCGCTAATCTCAGGAATAAGATCCCGCGCATCGAGAGGCCGGTTGCAATCGATAAGCAAACGTGAAAGGCCGGCTTCAACAAGAGGGGCATCAAGTGCGGCGCTTAAATGCCGTGCGATCTCAACCGCGCCAGGGTCCCATGCGATATGCGCGTTGAGAGCTTCTGCGTCGAGCCCAAGCCCGTCGAAACTATCCGGTATAAAATTAGATGCGTGCTCGCAAACGAAGAGATAGGGGCTTTTCCCCTCCTCGTTCACAACAAAATACGGCTCAAAAGACACAGCTCCAATAGCCGCGCGATTATCTCGCTCGTCCGTCATTCTGCTTGTTCCCCGCGCTGTAACTTATGTTACGTTTTTTACGTTTATGCGCTATTGCGGATTATTTGATACGCCGTATGATAATTTGTCAAACACAATTTTGCCCAAATTGGAAAAGAGCTGCCAGAATGGAAAATGCCGCAATGACGAGCACAAGCGTCGCGGAACTGATTAACGAACGTATTGACGCCATGCCCGCGGGTGAACGCAGTGCGGCGCAGACCTTGATTGCGAATTATCCCATGTTGGGACTTAAGACTGTGGCCGAGTTTTCCGCACAGGCGGGTGTTAGTTCGCCCACGATCCTACGGTTCGTTAACCGCCTTGGTTTTCAGAATTACCCCGATTTTCAAGCTCGGTTGCAGGATGAACTTGCAGCTCAGCTTCAGTCACCGCACCATCGTAATGAGCATCCCGAAAAGGGCAGGGATGCTGCTTATCCGGCAGTGGAACATACGCTTGAGAACATCCGCGAGACCTTCCGTCACTTGGGCGAGAAGCAATTGCGACAGGTGGTTTCGGCACTCAGCAATTCCAAGGGTAATGTTTATCTGATCGGCGGGCGCTTCACTGACCCGATTGCACAATATATGGCGGCGCATATGTCGATCATTCGCCCGCATGTGTTTCATCTGGGCGGACAGGAAAGTGTGTGGCGAGATCGCTTGTTGGATATGGGCAAACGGGATGTTCTGGTCGTCTTCGATATTCGCCGTTATCAGGACAGTCTGTTGAAGCTTGCAGAGAAAGCAAGGGGGCGAGGCGTTGAAGTCGTCCTGATTACGGATCAGTGGCTTTCACCCATCGCGCGCGTGGCACGTCACGTATTGGCAGGCCGTATTACCGTGCCTTCCGCATGGGACTCATCGGCAGCGCTTTTCGTGCTGGCTGAAACAATTATCCGCGAAATGACGCGAGCTTTGGAGCAGGATAGTGCTGCGCGCATCGCTGAACTTGAAGCACTCCGCTAGATACTTTCTTATAAAGAACCTAAAGTTTTTGATGGCCTCCGCCATCTATTTTCCCGCACGTGAGATGCGCCGATCTGATCGATAATACTTTGATAATATTATAAATTAATCTGATTCTATCGGATGGTGAGGCCGGGTTTCTTACGGCCAAATTCTCACAATTTTACCCTCTTGGATAAGCCAGAGACGTTTCTTTCTCGCGCAAAAGCGCGGAAAAGAAGCTTGACTCAACTTATGACATAAGTCATATGACAGATGCTGTGTCAGCCTGATGAGGATCAGGGCAGAAACAAAAGGCACTGCGGGAGGAAATGTCGAAGTGCCATGGGACGGTGCTTGGGCAGAAAAAGCTGGAGGAAATCATGATCTCGAAATTGTTGAAGCGTTTTGCGCTTGCTGCAACTTTCGCTTCTGCCTTGTGCGCTGGTGCATCATCAGTCATGGCGCAATCTTTGTCTGACATTACTGGAAAAGGAACTGTCACGGTCGGTGTACTGACAGGCATTCCGCCATACGACACGGTTGATGCAAGCGGCAAAACCGACGGGTTTCTCGTCGAAGTCGCACGTGATGCCGCAAAGGCACTCGGCGTTAATCTGGAAATCGTGCCGGTAAATAATGCTTCGCGCTCGGCAGCGCTTGAGTCCGGGCGTGTAGACTTTCTGATTGCACAGATGACCGCAACGCCAGAGCGCGCCAAAACCTTTCTGATGACCAACCCTTATGGCGCTTATGAAATGCGCTTCATTGCTGCAAAAGACCTCAAGGTTGAATCTTTGCAGGACCTTGCAGGCAAGCGCATCTCGGTGCCGAAGGGCAGTACGCAGGATGTTGCGGTAAGTGGTTATGGCATCGAAGGGCTTGAAGTTGTCCGTTTCGATGACGATGCGCTTGCAATGCAGGCGCTGATTTCGGGGCAGGTTGATGCCACAGCAGCAGTTGCAACGGTTGCCGAAGACATCATCAAAAAGCGGAACCTCACCAATCTTGAAATCAAGAAAGATGTGCCGATCTTTACGCTCTACTGGTCTATGGCCACGCGCAAGGATGCATTTGAGCTTCATCAGTGGCTGAATAATTTCATCTACTACGAAGAAGTTACGGGCCGTCTGAATGAACTCCATCAAAAGTGGATTGGTGGCCCAATTCCGGGTGGAAAACTCCCGACATTCTAAGCCCTTTCTGTCTGATCGGCGTCGCATGCTGAAATGTATGCGACAGTCCGTTCCTTCATGCCGTGTTCCTTGTGCGATGTTTGGATCGACCGAAGAATAAGCATAAAAGTTAAAGTGTTACGGCGTCTCGTCATCTCTTTTAGCGCCGCTGTTAACTCTGAAAGATCAACACAATGGCCTATGTGATGGACTTCGCTCCGGTGTTTGCCCGAGCTCCAGAGCTTGTAACCGGCGCAATCAACACGATAATTCTGTCTGCGGAGGCGATCGCTATCGGCCTGACGATCGGTCTTGCTGTGGCTCTGCTGCGGTTCAACGGTCCTCGTTGGGGCAGGAATATCGGCGCGATCTACGTCGAAGCATTCCGCAACACACCGCTTCTGGTGCAACTCTTCCTGATTTATTTCGGTTTGCCATATACAGGGATCAAACTCGATGCCAATCAGGCAGCAATTTTTGCGGTGTCGCTCAATCTTGGCGCCTATTCGGCGGAGATATTTCGCGCTGGTCTGGTTGCAATTCCGAAGACCCAGATTCAGGCTGGACTGGCACTTGGTTTGTCGCAGCCGCAGGTCATGCGCTATGTAGTTTTGGTTCCAGCCTTGCAGATTGTGTATCCTGCACTAACGGGACAGCTGACGCTGACTTTGTTGGGCACTTCAATTGTGTCGGCGGTTTCAGCAAAAGAACTGACCATGGCGGCGGGGACCATCGAGTCCCAGACGTTCAGAAGTCTTGAAACCTTCCTGATCGTGGCTGCCATCTATATCTGTATCACCTTCTTTTTCCGCTTCATCTATATGCTGTTTGGCCTTTGGCTGTTCCGCCGCCGCGTGGATGTCAGCAATGAGACGGCTGCATTGATGCTCGACGTACAGGAGCAAAAGCCATGATCCAGTCATTCGGATGGACAAGCATACAGTTCCTGATCCAAGGCCTTTGGTGGACGGTCGGTCTTTCACTCATCACTTTTGTCTGCGGCGGTTTTCTCGGATTGCTCTTTGCGCTGGGTCGCTCGCTGGGACCAAAATGGCTGCGCTGGATCATCATGGGCTATATCCAGCTCGTGCAGGCAACGCCGCTTCTGATCCTGTTGTTTCTGTCGTTCTACGGTTTGAGCTTTCTTGGGTTCTACTTCCCGCCATTGGCTGCCGCAGCGATCTCGCTGACGATTTATACGACGGCCTTTTTGGCGGATATCTGGCGCGGATGTATTGAATCCATTCCGCGTGCCCAGTGGGAAGCCTCGGACTCACTCGCGCTCAGCGGACCACAAACACTGCGTTATGTGATCCTGCCGCAAGCTTTCCGGATCGCACTTGGGCCAACAGTCGGTTTCATGGTGCAGGTGATCAAGAATACTTCGGTAACGGCCCTGATCGGCTTTGTCGAACTCACCCGTGCCGGGCAGCTTCTCAACAATATGACCTTTCAGCCTTTCCACGTCTTCCTGACGGTTGCGGTGATGTATTTCGCCCTTTGCTATCCGTTGTCGTGGTGGAGCGAGAAATTAAAGGAGCAGAAAAATGCCAGCGCTGCGCATTGATAACCTGCAAAAATCTTTCGGATCTCTTCCGGTTCTCAAAGGGGTGAACCTTTCGGTCGAACCCGGCGAAACAGTCGCGGTGATCGGACGGTCCGGTTCAGGCAAGAGCACCATGCTTCGCTGCATTAATGGGCTTGAGCTCTTTAATGCCGGATCGATTGAGGTAGTTGGACACAAGCTCGATGGCACCAACAAACGCTTGCGTGACTTGCGCAAGGAAGTCGGCATGGTGTTCCAGAGCTATAATCTGTTTCCCCATCTGACGGTCGCTGAAAACATCAAGCTGGCACCACGCATCGTCAAAAATGTACCCAAGGCGGAGCAGGATGCACTCGTTGATGAAGTGCTGTCGAAAGTCGGCCTGCTTGAGAAGAAAAACGCTTATCCGGATTCCTTATCCGGCGGGCAACAACAGCGCGCAGCCATTGCACGTTCGCTGGCGATGAAGCCGAAAGTCATGCTGTTTGACGAAGTGACCTCGGCGCTTGATCCCGAGCTGACCGGCGAGGTTTTAAAGACCATAGCCGAACTCGCCAAAACCGGCATGACTATGCTTCTGGTTACGCATGAGATGGGTTTTGCCCGTCGTGTCGCGACCCATACCGTTTTCATGCACGAGGGCAAAGTCTGGGAGGCTGGCCTTTCCGAAGACCTTTTCGCAAATCCTAAAACGCCGGAGCTGCAGGCCTTTATTGCCTCCGACGTGAAGTAATCCAACTAAATTCTATTCCCCACATAACAACTGACTCAAGGAGAGAGCAGTGCCTGTAGTTGAAAATCTTAAACTGGCCGAAAAGCTACGCAATGGCGAAGCGACATTCGGTACGACATTCTACACCGGTTCGACGACAGCAATCGAAGTTGCTGGCAACTGGGGTCTGGATTTCGCATTCATTGACGCCGAACATACACCGGTCAATGTAGATACCCATATGGAAAAGCTGGTGATGGCAGCGCTTCTGTCGGGTATTGCGCCGCTGGTTCGCGTTCGCGGCACCAATGAATGGGATATCCGCAAGTCGCTCGAAATCGGCGCAACCGGCGTTATCGTACCGCAGGTCAATACAGCGGAACAGGCCCGCGCTATCGTGCGGGCTGCAAAATTCCCACCTTATGGTCGTCGTGGTGGTGATGCGTCCTGCCGTGCCGCAGGATTTGCCGGACCGGGCTTTCAATGGTCGTCCTATATGGAACGTGAGAACGCCAATAAGCTTGTAATCCCAATGGCTGAGAGCTTTGAATTCTTCGACAATATCGATGAAATTCTCGACGTCGAAGGCATTGACGTCATCAACTTCGGCCCAGCCGATTACTCAATCTCGCGCCGCATTTCCATCGACTATTCGATGTCGCATCCGGAAGTTGACGAGAAGCTGAGCGAGCTCATTGAGAAGTGCCATGCGCGCGACATCAAGGTTATGGCCCCATGCATTCCGCCGGTTGCTGAAAGCGTGACTGCGCTCAAGAAGAAGGGCGTGGACATGATCATCATGGGCAATGACGTGATGTTCCTCAATGAAGGAAACCGTCGCGCACGCGAAGCCATCGACACGTCGGCCAAGGCATAAAATCTGCGAGGAGAACACAATAATGACTGATATTTTTAGCGTCAAAGACCGCGTTGCGGTTGTAACAGGCGGACTTGGGCAGCTGGGAACGCAGTTTTCCAAGTCGCTGGCCGAAGCCGGTGCAAAAGTGGCGATCTTCAGCCGTCGCCCGTTCACACGTGAGCAGATTTCTGAAAAGTTTCCCGGACTTGAAGACCGCATCCGCGTCTATGAAGCCAGCGTCACCGACAAGACTGCGCTGGAAGCTGCGACCAAGCAGTTGATCGCCGATTGGGGCGTGCCACATGTGCTTGTCAACAATGCGGGCATCGATTCAAAGCCAGACGGTTCAGCAGAGCAGAATGCACCGTTCGAGGTCTATCCGCAGAAATTCTGGGATGACATCATCGATACCAACCTCACCGGCGTTATGCTCACCAGTCAGGTTATCGGCAGCTACATGGCTTCTGAAGGTCGGGGTTCGATCATCAATGTTGGCTCGATCTATGGTCTGGTTTCACCCAATCAGGCACTTTACGCCTATCGTGAAAAGCGCGACGGCGTCCCCTTTATCAAGGCGATTTCCTATGCGGCTTCCAAGTCGGGCCTGATCAATCTCACGCGCTATCTTGGCACCTATTGGGGTGAAAAGAACGTTCGTGTGAACCTGATTTCGTTTGGTGGTGTGAAGACCGCAAGCTTCGATAAGGAATTCATCGATGCCTTCCTTGATCGCGTGCCAATGCGCCGTCAGGCCGAGATCAATGAATATAACGGTATCATCCGTTTCTTGGCATCCGATGCTTCGTCTTACATGACCGGTTCGAATGTCGTGGTGGATGGTGGTTTTACAGCTTGGTAATTGTTGAGGTTTTCCCTGACTGAATGGGAGCCGGAATTGCTTGCGAATATGTCGAAAACTTGACATATAATGCGATTTTACATATGACATATGTCATAACTCTAATTTATAAAGAAGTGCCTTATCTCGGGCTTCGGAGCTGTAAAATGGTGATAGGTTCGGTCTCTCCACATGTCGATCGCGGCAAGCTGCATATGCATATTGTTGCAACGATCGAGGCACGCATTCTGTCAGGGGAACTTCAAGTCGGAGAACGTCTTCCGTCAGAAGCGGAAATTGGCAGGACATTCGGTGTCAGCACGCGATCCGTTCGCGAAGCCATGCAGGTTCTTGAGACCAAAGGTCTTGTGCGCCGCAAGCACGGTGAGCGAGCCGAGGTGGTGCGGGATGATGTGGGCGAATTCATGGATTCGCTTGTCTCGTCTGTTGGATCACTCTTTGCGCGTGATTCCTCCTATCTCGTTCAGGCGATGGATGTACGTCGTCTGATCGAAGTGGACGTGGCTGGGCGTCTTGCATCGGGTGAGGGGCAGTTGCGCGATGGCGTCACAGCAGCGCTCGATGTCATGCGCCAGTCTGCCGGGGATAATGATTTTTCCCGCTTCGCAGAGGGTGATGCGGCCTTTCATAGGGCGCTGGTTCAGTCTTTGGGCAATGAAATTCTGTCTTCCTTACATGCAAACCTGCACTCGCTGATTTCAGAAGTGATCAAGGTTTCAAGCCGGGTCCCGCGCAAGAAGTTGAGTGCGGGGCTTGCAGAACATGAGAATATTTACGGGCTGATCGCAGCAGGTAAAGCCGGTGATGCGCGCGAAGCAATGCGTGAACACATCACCAACAGCACAGCTTATCTCGAACAGGCGATCAGACAATCCAGAAACAGGCCTGAAACGGGCTAAAACGGAAGAACGAAACAATGAGCAGCTATGATTATTCGCGCGTCAACTGGGATGCCATCAAGCGTCTTTCGCGCTGGTACTCCGGCGACATTCAGGACGTCATGGACAAGCACGGCTTTTATGGCTTTCTGCAGGGTCTCAGCCTGCAAAGCGTGTTGAAGCCTGGTCAGGTTATTTGCGGTCCCGTTCACACTGTTCTTTATGAAAAAAGCACCCGGACCGGTCAGCCACAGGATGTCTATCACGGCACGATTGATACAGTCGTTGATGGCGGTATTTTGCTGGTGGATGCATCTTGTGCCGAAGGTTCGGGTACAGGCGAACTGATGTCGACCGGTGCAAAAACTGCAGGCGCTGCTGCAACCATCGTCAATGGCACGGTGCGCGATATCGCCGAGGTGAAGAAGCTCGACTACCCGCTGTTCGCGCGCGGTGTAAGCCCGGTCGGCGTATCGGGACGAATGGAGCCAACCAAGTCGCAGGTTGAGCTGAACATCAATGGCGTTCGCGTGCGTCCGGGCGATGTGATCTTTGCTGATATCTCCGGTGTCGTGGTTATCCCGGAAGAACTGGTTGCCGTCATAGCGGACGACGCAGATGCCAATGGCGATGGAGAAATCCAATGCCGTGAACGCATTTTGTCTGGTGAGAAGCTGCAGAGTGTTTGGCCTTTGGGATCAACCGGTCCTGTCTGATCAGAGCAGTTAAACCGCTTGTTGAGGACAAAGCATCGGTTCCAGAGGAGGAGACCACATGCAGGATATCATTCTTGTCGCCAACGGTGACTTGCGTGAAAGCGCAAACATTCAATGCTGGCCGGAACAGGCCAGTATGGAAAGTCGCCTGATCGCGGCAATCGAAAAACTGGGTCGGAAAGCGTCGCGCGGACATGGCGTTGATCCAAAAACCGGCCACGGTTTCATCGCCACGCAAAAGCAGGGCATTGAGGTCTTCTCCAAGATTGATCGCCATGCGCCACTGATTGTTGCCGAGGCAGTCTGGCAATATTCGCAGAACGTTCTGGCCGGATTGATTGCCCATCGCGGACCAATCCTGACAGTTGCCAACTGGTCGGGAACCTATCCCGGTTTGGTTGGGCTGCTCAATCTCAACGGATCGCTGACCAAGGCAGGTGTTGAATATGCGTCGCTCTGGAGCGAGGATTTCACGGACCAGTGGTTTCTCGACAAGCTTGATGAATGGCTGAAAACCGGCAAGATTGCCTCACATGATACATCCCATGTGACGCCGTTTGATAACGCGCAGGTGCCGCCGCATCTTGTCGAACAGGCTTCGCACATCGCCAAAGACCTCATTGAAAATCGATCCATTATGGGTATTTTCGATGAAGGCTGCATGGGAATGTATAATGCGATCATTCCCGACGAACTGTTGTTTCCATTGGGCGTCTTCAAAGAGCGCCTGTCTCAGTCAGCGCTTTATCATGCGGCAATCAATGTTTCGCAGGATGAGGCCTGGCAGGCTTATCAATGGTTGCTCGATGCCGGGATGACCTTTCATCTTGGCAAAGACGATGCGCAGGAGTTGACGGAAGCGCAGGTGATTGGTCAATGCCAGACCTATATCGCTGCTGTGCGCTTGGCAGAGCAGTTTGGGTGCGAAACAATTGGCATTCAATATCAGCAGGGTTTGAGAGACTTGCTCCCAGCGTCCGATCTTGTTGAAGGGCTGCTCAACAATGAGGATCGCCCGCCAGTGCGAAATGCGGAAGGGCAGATCATCCGTGACGGCAAGGCTGTGGTTCACTTCAATGAGGTGGATGAATGCGCCGGTCTTGATGCTTTGATGATCAACCGTCTGCATCGCGCTCTTGGGGAACCTGTCGAAACGACACTCCATGATCTGCGTTGGGGCGATGCGGATCATGGTGGCACGACGGGCGATTACGTCTGGGTGTTCGAGATTTCAGGTGCAGCACCACCGGCGCATCATGAGGGCGGTTATCGTGGCTCGGATTCTGTGCGCCAGCCACCGATGTTCTTCGCCAAAGGTGGTGGCACCCTGCGCGGCATTGCCAGGCCGGGTGAACTCATATGGTCGCGTATCTATGTTGAAGACGGGCGTCTCAAAATGGATATTGGCCGCGGACAAGCGGTGTCGCTCTCTCCAGAAGAGACCGAAAGGCGCTGGAACCTTACCAATCGCGAATGGCCGATGATGCATGGCGTGCTATATGGCGTAAGCCGCGATCAGATGATGGCGCGTCACAAGGCCAACCACATTCAGGTCGTCTATGCGAGTGACGCATCTGCAGCGGATGATGCGATGCTGGCCAAGGCAAGTCTCGCGCATCAGCTGGGCATTGAAGTTCATCTTTGCGGGACGCGTGCGAGCGGTTCTCCATTGCAATAGAACAGTAAAAAATCGGTTCCGATTTTCTGACCGATGTTGTAGCCAAGACCCTGCATGGCGCGCTGATTTTAGCGCGCCATGTCTCGGATGGGAGGCATAAAGTGGACGTATTTCTGGGTGTTGATGTCGGCACAGGCAGTGCGCGGGCAGGACTGTTTACACGCGATGGAGCCCTACTTGCGAGTGCTAAGCAAAATATTCGTATGTGGAAACAGGGCTCGGATATCGTCGAGCAATCCTCGGAAGATATATGGCAGGCTGTTTGCAACTCAGTGGCGGCAGCGCTGAAGCAGGCAAAAATTGCCCCGGAATCCGTCAAAGGCATTGGCTTTGATGCCACCTGTTCGCTGGTTATTCTCGACAAAGAGGGCAATCCATTGCCCGCGAGCCCTGCAGGAGAAGCGGAACGAAATATCATCGTCTGGATGGATCATCGTGCCCGCGAACAAGCCGAACGCATCAACGCGACAGCCCATCCCGTTTTGAAATATGTAGGTGGCCGCATTTCGCCAGAAATGGAAACACCGAAGCTGCTCTGGTTGAAGGAAAACAACCCTCAAACCTTCAATACCGCGGGCCTTTTTTTCGATTTGCCTGATTATCTCACCTATCGTGCAACTGGTAGCCATTCGCGCTCACTCTGTACAGTGGTTTGCAAATGGACCTATCTTGGCCATGAAAAACGCTGGGATGAAGACTATTTCCGCACTATCGGTCTTGGTGTGCTGGCCGATGAAGGTTTTGCCCGCATAGGAACTGACATCGTTGATATTGCGACCCCATTGGGGCAGGGCCTGACTGAGCAGGCTGCAAAGGAACTTGGACTTCTTGCTGGTACGGCTGTCGGCGCCTCTCTCATCGATGCCCATGCAGGTGGTGTGGGCACCATTGCAGGCATTGCGGACGGCGATAGCGCTGTCGATATGCGCTCACGGCTGGCGCTGATTATCGGCACCTCCGCCTGCACGATGAGTGTTACAGAGAAGCCTGCCTTTGTGGATGGCGTCTGGGGTCCTTATTGGGGTGCGATGATGCCTGGCCTCTGGCTCAATGAAGGCGGGCAGTCGGCATTTGGTGCAGCGACTGATTATCTGGTTGGTATGCATCCTTACAAGGCCGAGGCCGAGAAGGAAGCGGCAGCCAAAGGCCTGTCGCTCCTCGATTATCTTGAACAACTCGCTATCGATGCTGCGGGGGAGCTTTCAAAAGTGGCGTTTCTGGCAAAGGGGCTTCATGTCGTGCCGGAGTTTTTGGGCAATCGTGCACCAGATGCCGATCCCGAAGCCACTGGCACGATCACGGGTATCAAGCTTGATGCATCCCGCGAGAATCTGGTTCATCTGTTCGTCGCTGGCCTATGCGGACTGGCTTATGGCACAGCAGACATTCTAGACGCACTGACTGCCAAGGATATTCCCATCCGCTCGATAATCGTCAGTGGAGGTGCTGCACGAAGCGCGCTCATGCGCCGGATATTGGCCGATGCAACGGGACTGGAAGTGGCCCTGCCGACTTCAGCAGAACCAGTTCTGCTTGGCTCTGGTATCGCAGGTGCGAGCGCTTTTGAGAAAAGCGATTTGTCTCAAGTTGCAGCCAGCATGAGCGCCATTGCTGAAACAATTGAGCCGCAGAAAGGCTTGGTCAGCGAATTCCATGCTGCCAAGCGCGATATCTACAAAGATCTAAAGCGCAGCGAGCTCGCTGCGCGTCGGTTAATGCAGAAGTTCTGATCGGGATTATTTCCCTGCCTTCGGCGCTTTGAAGACGGGAAGTGGGTAAGTTTTGCCAAGAACGATCCCCGCTTCTCGTAAAACGTTTTCCGGCGCCGCAAACGGCTTGTGGATCCAGCGATCTGGCAGGGATGCGATTTCCGGCACCCATTCGCGCACATATGCACCACCGGTATCGAACTTCTCACCCTGTAGAATGGGATTGAACACGCGGAAATAGGGGGCCGCATCCATGCCGCATCCAGCAACCCATTGCCAGCTCCCCGGATTGCTGGCGATATCAGCATCAACCAGCGTATCCCAGAACCATTTTTCGCCTTCACGCCAGTCGATCTGCATATTTTTGCTCAACACGGATGCCACCAGCATTCGCACACGGTTATGCATCCAGCCTGTCGCCCAGAGCTGACGCATACCGGCATCAATCATCGGAATACCGGTTTTACCCTTCTTCCATGCCCCCAGTGCTTGCGGGTTACTTTGCCACTGAATATCGGCAAGCGTGTTGCGCATATCGTTTTCGGCAATGTCAGGACGATAATAGAGCTGGTGATAATGGAAATCGCGCCAGATCAGTTCGGAAAGAAACTTCTCGCCACCGGTCTGGGTGTTTGGATGCTCATCCATCAACGACAGCGTAGCGTACCATGCCTGTCGTGGGCTGATCTCTCCAAAGCGGAGGTGCGGCGAGAGTTTGGAGGTTCCTTCGACATCAGGCCGGTCACGATCACCAGCATAGTTTTGAATAGTTTCATCGAAGAAATGATATAACTGATCAATAGCCGCCGCTTCGCCTATCTCCCACAAACCAATCATCTTTTTTGACCAGAACGGTTGCTTGTAAGCTTCCCGCTTTTGCCTGCCCGTAGATTGCTCGGCTTTCCAGTCAGACGAGGAGAGCGGTCGGGTTACACCCTGCTGACGTAGCGTTCTGGCATAGGGTGTGAAGACCTGATAAGGACCGCCGCCACCTGTTTTGATCTCCCATGGTTCCGACAGAAGATTGCCAGCAAAGGATTCAACATTGAGGCCTTTGTCTTTTAATGTGGATTTGACGATTGAATCAACGTCCCGCTCCGGCGGAGCATAGCGCCGGTTCCAGAAAACGGCATCAAAGCCGTTTTCTTCGATCAGTTTTTCGATGATATCGAGTGCTTCGCCTCGCGCTACAAGCAAATTGACATTGCGTTCGTTGAGACTCTTTTCAAGCGAATTAAGGCTCTGCTCCAGCCACCAAAGCACAGCTCCGCCGGGCGAGCGCAATTGCTGATTGGTCTCATGTACATAAAGCGCTGTGATCTTGCCACCGAGCTTAACCGCGGCATGAAGGGCAGGGTTGTCGGCAAGGCGCAGATCATTGCGCAACCAGACAAGCACATTCGCAGTCATAGAATAACCCTTATTTGACAGGCTTCAAAAGATAGTGCCCGACACCCCAGGCATCACCATTTTCATGGCCAAATAGCCCGGCAGTTGCGAGAAAGAAAAGCCGCCAGCGGCGTGCCCAGAGGCCAGCATCCTGCACGTAAACCTGTTGCAGAATTGGCCTGATCTGATCAATCGAATTGTCGAAATTCTTGAGCCAATCCAAAGCTGTTTGCTGATAATGCCTGCCCGACCAGCGCCAGTCCTGTTCGACCGTGAAGAGATCGCCGAAGCGGTGGGGGAGATCGAAGGCGGGCATGATGCCACCTGTGAAGAAGTGATGGGCAATCCAGTCGGCAGGATTTTCATGATTGAAGCGATAGGAGCGATCGCGGTGGGTGAAGACATGGATGAACAGTCTGCCATCCGCGTGAAGCCATCCGCGGACGCGTTCAAACAATGATTGCCAGTTCGACATATGTTCGAACATCTCAACCGAAACCACCCGATCAAAGCGCTGGTCGATTGAAAAGTCGTTCATATCTGCTGTGATGACCGTGAGGTTTTTAAGACCACGCGTCGCTGCCTGTGCTTCAATATATGTGCGCTGTGGTGCAGAATTGGAGACTGAAACGACGTGAGAATTGGGGAAGTTCTCAGCGAGATAAAGCGAGAGTGAACCCCAGCCGCAGCCAAGCTCCAGAATATTCATTCCGTCCTTGATCTCGGCATGGCGCACAGTTTCGCTTAGCGCGTAGGTTTCGGCCTCTTCGAGGGTGGTGTTTTTATCGGGATAGAGACAGCAGGAATATTTGCGCTGCGGCCCCAGCGCCAGTTCAAAGAAATGCGGGGGCAATTCATAATGCTGGCGATTGGCGTCCTCGGTATGGGTGGCAACAGGAAAACTCTTCATGGTTCGAAGAAAATCCTGTTCGATATCTTCCGGCGTTTCCGCCAGCCGCCGCTTGGTGCGGCCGCAAAGATAATCGATACCCGCAAGCGTGATCGTATCGCTCAGAGGAACGCGCTCTGCAGCATTGATTGCGTATGCCAGCATATTCATGTTGAGGCTCCTGATCCGTGTGAATTGTTTCGGGGGCCGGGGAAAAACGCATTGACGCGGTGTTGAAGGGCGCGGCATTTTTCACCGCGTGATTTCAGCATGTGTTCTTCGAGCGGCGGGATGCCTGAGACATGCACCAGCAGCCAATACATCTGGATAGGCGCGAGCAACGACAGCCAACTCCATGGCGAGGTGGTGATCGCCATCAGTGGCCACGCGCACCAGAACAGCCATTCGAAGAAATAGTTTGGATGCCGCGAATAGGCCCATAGACCTGTTTCGCAGACTTCGGTTTTGGCCTCTGGTGTTTTGCGAAACTGTGCGAGCTGCGCGTCAGAAAGCGCTTCACCCGTGAGCGCTATTGCGATGATTGCAACCGCGATAACGTCCCAAAAATGCGGAAAGTCGGGTCGGCTTATTACCGCAAGATAGACTGCCAGAACCAGAATGAATGCGGCCAATGCCTGTATTTGTAAAAACCAGAAAAGGCGCTTTGAAGCATCAGCGCCCCATTCTTTCATAAGCTTTGCATAACGCGGGTCTTCACCATGTCCCATGCTTCTCTGGGTAATGTGCAAACCAAGACGCAGCGACCACATAAGAATAAGGAGCAGGATCGCTGAACGGCGCTGCCACGACGCATTTGCTAGAAGGACGGCGATAACAGACCCCACACCCACTGAGAACGACCAAATCGCATCGATCCAGCCGCTTTTGCCGGTCTTCTGCTCAAGCGCCCATGCAAAAACCATGATGGCAGACAGGCTTATCGCGACAATCAAAAGCAGACCGAGTTGCATGACAGACCTTTGGTCATGAGTGCATTTCCTACATGCAATACGTTCAGTCTTGCCTTTTGGTTTCCTTAGTCCGCTGAAAAAATAAAAAATTTCGGCACAGGATTGAACCAATTCCCTTCTCAAAACGTAAGACGATGAAAATGCAGCAAAGACACTGCAAAGAGAGGGACTTATGGATATCACGAACCATCCGGGCAGCTCTAAACGTCTCAAAGTCGCGGTTATCGGCAGCGGGATTTCCGGATTGTCGGCTGCGTGGCTCCTCTCGCAACGCCATCATGTCACTGTGTTTGAAGCGGAAAACCGCATCGGCGGGCACAGCAACACTGTCGAATTTGCAAGCAGCGCCGGAAGCGTCGCGGTTGATACGGGATTCATTGTCTATAATGAAGTAACCTATCCAAACCTGACAGCACTCTTCCGCACGCTAGAAGTCCCTACAGCCTCATCGAACATGTCTTTTGCGGTTTCAGTCGGAAATGGCGCCTACGAATATTCGGGCGGTACGGGACTGGGTTTATTCGCCCAACGCTCCAATCTCGTAAGCCCACGCTTCTGGTCGATGATCCGCGATCTTCTGCGCTTTTATCGCAATGCGCCCAAAGATTTGGAAATGATGGGCAGCATTTCACTTGATGATTATTTGACACGAAATGGTTATGGCAGAGCGTTTCGTGAGGACCATCTTTATCCAATGGCGGCTGCGATCTGGTCCACGCCTGCCATGGAGGTCGGGCGTTATCCGGCTGCAAGCTTTGTGCGCTTTTGCTGCAATCATGGCTTGCTTGATCTGCGGGGGCGCCCGATTTGGCGAACGGTGGAAGGCGGTAGCCGCGAATATGTGAAGCGTATCACGAAGCCTTATGCGGACAACATCAAACTCTCAACACCGATTAAAACAGTGCGGCGCTCTGGAAATGCAGTGGAGTTGGTCGATAGAAACGGTGTTTCCTATGCATTTGATGATGTGGTTATCGCAACCCATGCTGATCAGGCGCTACGAATGCTTGCCGATCCAAGCGTTGAGGAAAGCCACATTCTTGGTGCATTTCAATATTCCCGCAATGAAGCTGTGCTTCACCGCGATGCCTCACTTATGCCCAAGCGCCGCGCGGCTTGGTCGAGCTGGAACTATCTGACCAATTCAGCAACGGGACCATCGCAGCCATCGATCACCTATTGGATGAACCGCTTGCAGCCATTGGGCGCAGCTCCTGATACGTTTGTTACGCTCAACCCATGTCGTGCGCTGCGTGAGAATCTGGTCATCCGCCGCGAGATCTATGAGCATCCGATTTTCGACATGGCGACGAATCGCGCGCAGAAGGAAATCTGGTCTTTGCAAGGCCGACGGCGGACATGGTTCTGCGGGGCGCATTTTGGCTCAGGCTTTCATGAAGACGGCCTTCAGGCAGGATTGGCGGTTGCCGAAGACTTGGGCGGATTGCGCCGTCCGTGGCAGGTAGAGCAGGAAAGTGCACGCATCGTTCGCCACGCTGTACCCACCAGGGAAAGGGCGCTGGCATGACCGAGCCCTTCCAATCTGCGCTTTTTCCCGGCCACGTCACCCATACGCGCTTGCGGCCAAAGGTTCATAAGCTTGGCTACAAGATTTATTCGCTATTGCTTGATCTAGACGAGTTGGAAGCCCTTCACAGCAGGTTGAGGCTGTTTTCGGTCAATCGTTTCAATCTCTTTTCTTTCCACGAGAAAGACAGAGGTAACGGTTCAGTGACACCGCTTCGTGAGCAGGTGGAAGATGCCATGCGCGGTGCAGGCATTGAGCCGGATGGCGGTGCCATTAGATTGCTCACCATGCCGCGGATTCTTGGTTGGGCGTTCAATCCGCTCAGCGTCTTCTTTTGCTACAATCGCGGGGGCGAGTTGACTGCCATTTTGTGGGAAGTCGACAATACGTTCAAGCAACGCCACGGCTATATGATCCCTGTTGATGACGCGCAGAACGGTCGGATCGTTCAGAGCTGTGACAAGGCGTTTTACGTCTCACCCTTCATGGACATGAAGCTGCTCTATGAGTTTGAAGTGCTGTCACCGGCAGACAAACTCATGATCAGGATCAACAGCTTCGATGATGAAGGGCTGTTGCTGACCGCCCGTCATCTCGCCCGCCGGGTAAAGTTGAGCGATGCGGCGCTGTTGCGTGCCTTTTTTACCATCCCGTTTCTCACCTTGCGTGTTGTTGGCGGGATCCACTGGGAAGCGCTGAAAATTTGGGCGAAAGGCATAGGGTTTCGTAAGCGTCCGCAGCCCCCAAAGATACCCATCACGCATATCCGCAACGAGAACGCACCGCAGAGGAATAAAGCAGCATGAGCCAGCTTGACGATTTCTCTCATTTTCCGACTCCGGCTTCGCCGGTCCATGCAGGATTGAGCCCATCAACCCGCATATTACGACGGCTGCTCAATCAAGTCCGGCATGGTCGGCTGAACATTGTGTTGCCTTCAGGGACGTCGGTTTCAGCACAAGGAACCGTCCCCGGTCCTGAAGCCAACATTGCAATCAAAAGCTGGCGCTCGCTGCGCCGTCTGTTGACCGGCGGCGATATCGGTTTTGCTCAAGCCTATATCGATGGTGATTGGGAAACACCTGATCTGACGTCCGTCATTCGTTTTGCAGCCCGCAATCGCGACACGTTGCTTTCCACTTTGCGCGGATCACGCTGGATGCGGCTTATGCATCGGCTGGGACATTTGCTCAATGCTAATACAAAGCGCGGCAGCCGCAAAAACATTGAGGCTCACTACGATCTCGGTAATGATTTTTATCGCCGCTGGCTTGATCCATCGATGCTCTATTCATCGGCGATCTGGAACGAAAAGACGCCCACACTTGAAACTGCGCAGGAATATAAGTTGCAGTGCATTAGAGAAAAGCTGGCACTCGAAGGCGGCGAAAAAATTCTGGAAATCGGCTGTGGTTGGGGTGCCCTTGCGGGCTATCTGGCGGAACATGGCGATGCCTACGTAACTGGTATCACCTTGTCTCCGTCTCAGCTTGCATGGGCGAATGCAGGGGTGGCTGAGACCGGCCAAAGCGATGCAGTTGATCTGCGTCTTCAGGATTACCGCGATGTTGAAGGTCAGTTCGACCGCATCGTCTCCATCGAAATGTTTGAGGCAGTTGGTGAAGCCTATTGGCCTGATTATTTTGCCACGCTGAAGCGTTGTCTCAAAGCAGATGGTCGGGCCGTGCTGCAGATTATTTCGATAGAGGATGCCCATTTTGAGGATTATCGCCGCAAGGCAGATTTCATCCAGAAATTCATTTTCCCGGGCGGATTTCTGCCTTCAGACAAGGTGTTGGAGCGGCATCTCGCCAAGGCGGGAATGGTGTTGAAAGAGGTGGAGCACTTCGGCCACTCCTATGCCCAGACCCTTGCTGAATGGCGTCATCGTTTCGTGTCCAACTGGTCGGAAATCGAAAAGCTGGGCTTTGATCATCGGTTCCGGCGGCTGTGGGAATATTACCTTTGCTATTGCGAAGGCGGGTTTAAGGAAGGCGCGATCAATGTCGGCCTTTATACGATTGAGCATGAATAAAAATCGGGTCCACTGATGCAGGAGGCGTCGATGAAATGGATACTGACGATTACCATGATGATACTATTATTTCCCGTCTCGGCGCAGGCTACTGATATTAGTGGTAACTGGGCGCGGGGCGATGGCAAGGCGCGCGTTCGCATTGCCGAATGCGGCAAGGATATCTGCGCTACCAACACGTGGATCAAGCCCGGAACAGCCAAGGAAAAAACCGGTGACCGATTGGTCATGAGCATTAATCAAACGGCGGACGGCCAATATTCGGGCACTGCTTTCGATCCGCAACGTAATCTGACCTACAAAATCAGTGTGAAGGTGGACGGCGATAAAATGACGACTAATGGCTGCGTTCTGGCAGGTCTTTTATGCCGGAATGTCGGCTGGTCCCGTATTAATTGAGAGAGCGATGATATTGATGAAAACCTATTTCACCGCCTATCTGGTCACAGCAATCGCCTTTCTGGCGACTGATTCAGTCTGGCTCTCCAACATGGCAAATGTGTTCTATCGTCCTGTCATGGGCGATATGCTTGCGCCTGGCTTTCGCTTGGCACCGGCTATTGTTTTCTATGTGATCTTCGTGTTCGGACTGGTGTTTTTTGCGGTACGCCCGGGCCTTTTGGCTGGTAGCGCCACCGTAACGGTTGTTCATGGTGCTCTTTTGGGGTTTGTCGCCTACGCAACATACGATCTGACCAATCAGGCGACGTTAAAGAACTGGTCGTGGACTCTGACGATTGCTGACTTGATCTGGGGCACTGTCCTCTCTGCGGTGTCGGCCTATATTGGCTATTGGGTAACATCGCGGATCAGCGGATAGATTGGAATAAACATATGCAGAAATTGGGTCTTCTAGCCGTCTTCGCCTTCATCATTGTTGTCATTGGAATGGCAATCGGTATCGGCTTTCCGCCGGGCGAATGGTATGCGTCTTTGCAGAAGCCTTGGTTTACGCCTCCCAATGCAGCCTTCGGCCCTATCTGGACGATATTATATATCTTCATAGCCATTGCCGGGTGGCGTACCTGGATAAGCGATACGGGTTGGCAGCGTCGCGGACCTTGGTTTGGTCAGATGGTGCTGAATTTTCTCTGGTCGCCAATCTTTTTCGGGGCGCATCTGACAGTGCTGGGACTGATCGTCATTATTGGCGTTTGGCTTTGTGTGCTGCTGTTTATCATTCGTGCATGGAGGCCGGATCGAATATCGGCGCTGTTGTTTGTGCCGTATCTCGTCTGGCTATCGCTTGCGACTGCTTTGAACGCAGCAATTATCGCGCTGAACTAGAGCATTTTCAGCTTAATTTGAATCATTGAAATGCTCTATCTATTTCTTTTTACCGTATCTTGTTCCGAAATCTGGTTCCCACTTTTCGGGATGCGCTCTAAATGAAAGGCGGTACTCCTGCCGCCTTTTTTAAATCCCAATCAGAGGCTGGACCATCCGCATCAGCCAGCTCTGGAATTTGAGCGGAGCATCAGTCACTGCAAGACATATGCAATCACCACCGGGTGACGCAATCGGCTGATGCACCAGATCGGCATCTGCCTCTTCGATATCCCCACGCGCAAAAAGGCCAGTTCCGTCGTGAAAACTACCGCTGAGTACCAGCGTCAACTCGCGTCCGCCATGACCATGTTCAGGCACTGGCTTGCCAGCGGGAATTCTGAGCAAGCGCACATTGGTTTCACCATCATTGATCGCAATAGGCACCTGATAGGCGCCACGCCCAAGCGCTTTCCATTTCAGATCTGGCAGATCGCCACCGACATAAGATCTAAGAGGCTCCGGCAGAATTGCGGGTGTTGCAATGGGAGCTGAGGTTTTTGTTGGCTTTGGTTCGCGCAGGGATGGGTTTGCAAGCTTGCTTTTAATAGCGCCCCACGAACCCTCTTTGATTTCTTGCGGTTCTACGGTGTCCAGAAGCTGTCCGCCGATATCCTCAAAATGATTCAAACGCGAACGACATGCAGGGCAAAGCGCCAGATGTGTTGCGACAGCAATGCTCCAGCCTTCGGCAAGAGTGCCTGCAGCATAGCTTGAGAGAAGTTCGTCGCTAAGATGATGGTTGATACTCATCAGCGTTCTCCCGAATTATCGAGCGCTGTGCGCAATTTGGTGAACGCGAGCCGCAAACGGGATTTTACCGTTCCCAAGGGGAGGTTGAGCTTCTTTGCTATGGCGCTATGTGTACTTTCTTCGAAATAAGCCAGTTCCAGCAAAGCACATTGTTCTTTCGGCAGGTCGGCCATGGCAGCGCGCAATTGGCTCGCCGATTGTTGCTCCGCAATCCTCACATCGGCGGGTTGCTCTTCGTCAGGCACAAAGGCAGGGTCTGTGGGATCAAACTCTGGTCGGCGGGTGCGACGTACCGCATCAATGCGTTGATTGCGTGCAATCCTAAAAATCCAGGTCGACAAGGCTCCCTTTGAATAATCGAACTGGTCTGCCTTGTTCCAGACCGTAATCATTGTTTCTTGCATCAATTCTTCCGCTGTTTGCGCATCGGCAGACAGTTTGGCCATATAGGCTTTAACACGCGGTGCGAAATGTTTGAAAATCGCCTCAAATGCGTCCACGTCACGCCGAGAACTGACCGCCAGCATCAATTCCTCCAGAGAGGGCTGATTTTCAGAAGCAGTCCGTTCGTTCATCCCTATTGAATCCCGTATGCTCAAACGTGGCAATGCCAGAAGCTGCAAATTGCGCTGTGCTTTCTTGTGCCACGTCTGTGAGCCGAAGGAAACGTTTGTATTCATGAAGCCTCATACGAAGGCTTTCTGAAATTGGATCACACAGCAGGGTAAGAGGCTTCAGTTTATTGCTTTTAAAGGTCCCGGCTCCGCAATTGGATGGCGCTCAACATATTGGCCGCGTTCCAGCAGCAATGTGGTGGCTTTATCGTAATTGACAGCTTTTGAAAAAGCATAACCCTGACCCAACTGGCACCCCATCTGCTGGAGCGTTTCGGCGAGAGCCATGGTCTCTACGCCCTCTGCGACCAGCTTGATTTTCAGGTCGCCAGCGATCTGCACAATGCCTTTGACAATCGCTACACTCGGGTCGCCCGGCGCGAGCCTGCACACAAACGACTTATCGATTTTAATGATATCGACGGGAACAGTGAGGAGATGCGCCAAAGCGGCAAAGCCTGTGCCAAAATCGTCAAGCGCGATGCGGACGCCTAGCAAACGGAGGTTTCGAATGCCCGTTGCGACAACATCATCTCGTTGGCCGATATAGGCGTTTTCGGTCACTTCGATAATAAGATGGCTGAGTGGCACATCGTAGCGACCAAAGGTCTTTGAAATGAAGGCCGCAAGATCGCCCACATAGAAGTCGGCCGCCGTGACGTTTACACCGACATGCTGCACGGGCAGTCCCATGTCGAGCCAGCGCCGTATGTCCTGCGCGACGATCGTGAGCATATATTGTGTTATCTCGGATGCGATATGCACATCCGAAAACGACTCCTGAAATACCGACGCTGGCAGTATGTCGCCGGACTTTGTGGTCATGCGGCTCAGTGCTTCAAAGCCGATAACTTCTCTCGTATCGAGCCGCATCAAAGGCTGATAATGAGCGGTGATGCGCTTTTCATCGAGTGCTTCACGCACTTCCCGTATTGAATTGCGTCGATGGACGATGCGGGTGTCGACATTGGGCTGATAACGCACAAAGCCGCCGCGCGCATTTTCTTTGGCGTGATAGAGTGCAAAATCAGCATTGCGTCTTACGATCAGCGGTTGTGTGTCTTGCGCAGCGAGAACTGCGCCGCCGATTGTCACGCGGGGCAGGATTGTCTGGCCGTCAAATTCGACGGGCGAGGAGAGTGCACTGAAAATCAGTTCTGCAGTCTGGTCAAGGTCATAAAGCGCGTTATGGCTCTGGATGACGACTGTAAACTCGTCACCGCCAGTACGGAAGGTGATGTCTGGTGCCATTGATGCTGAAATGCGGCTTGCGATGGTGTTAATCAGAAAGTCGCCGACTTCATGGCCAAAGGTATCGTTTGTGACCTTCAGATTGTCGATATCGATGACAAACAACGCCCAACTACCCGCCAATTCACAGCGCAATTGTGAAAGGGCGTCGTCGAAGGCGGCGCGATTGGGAAGCCCTGTCTGCTCGTCAACAGTCGCCCGGCGCTCATAATTGAGAATGCGCATTTCGCGCGCCATCGCGAGATTACAGAGAGTTGCACCTGTATCGATGACTTCTCTTTCGTAAGCCGAGGGCATGTGTTTCTTGCGAAAATAGACGGCCAGCGCGCCGACTACATCTCCCGCTTCGTTGTGCACTGGCACTGAACTGCACGCTAGCAAACCAAATGGCAGCACGCATTTTTTGTATGTTGCCCATTTCGGATCATTCTCGATGTCGTCAACACTAACGGGAGCGTTATGATAAATCGCGCTTCCGCAAGAACCCACTTCTGGTCCGACAACGGTTCCGTCAAGCACGTTGCTATAACTGTCGGGGATACTGGGTGCTGCAAGCAAATGCATCATGCCTGCACTATCGACAGAACAAACCATCGCACTGGTATCTGCGATCAGCGTCTCCATTTCAAGACACAGTCGCATAAGCGTCTGCTTCAGAGGCTTCCCCCTTGCGATCAGCTCAAGAACTGAGTTCTGGAATTTAAGCACACGAGTTCCCCATCGTTCGTTTGTTTGCGTGCGTTTTTGTCGGTCTGCACGCTATAGCCTTTTTCGGAGGCCTGTCTTTAGAGAACGTCTATTATAGTTACTTGTCTTTATTATTTCAGCCCGGGAACTGACGATAACACTCTTCAGCGATCTGCCGCAGCTGATCGCGCGATGTTTCTCCGCTTACTGCGTAACCGAGTTCGCCGTCGATCCAGTAGAAGGTTTCCACCCCGTCGTTTGAGGCAAAACGGAAGCTCGTGTCACGATTTTCGGGATTTCGGCCGACAATAACTGAAAGACGTTTTCCGGTCGCATCTTCATACATGAAGAATGCCCCGGGTTTGCTATCGACAGGCAGAAGTCGGCCGCCGACAAGTTGAAAGCCAAGCGCGTTGAGATCAGGAACTTTAAAGTCGGGAATATCAAGCCTTTTCCCGAGCCATGTTGCCAGATGTGCCTCTTCCTCGGAGAAGACTTCGACCGGATGGCGCACTTCGCTTGCATAGACAAGGTAAGCGGCCTGTGCCTGTTCCGGCAGGGTTTCCACATTTGCAATCTGTCTTGGCTCGTCATAGAGGCGAGAGCCCATAAAGCCGCCAATACAACCGATGACCAAGGCGGTCAGGATAGATGCGGCAATTGCCCCGCGATATTGCCAAATGTGTTGTTTGGTCGTTGAGCGGATCAGTCCGACATCACTGGCTTTTTCGAGCGCATAACCGCCAAATAGCTGTCTGATGCCTTCGTTCTGCTTGCGCCATTCCTCAACCAATGCGGCCTGTTCGGGGTTGTTCTCAAGAGCTTTGGCGATACGGGCTCTTTCGTCGTCGGACAATTGACCGTCCACGAAACTAAGGAGTTCCACTTCACTTATCGGAGAGTTGCGTTGCGTCATTTGTTTCTCCGAAGCGTTACGACATTTGCGCCGTTCATGTGTTCCCCAAGGCGTTGCCGTGCACGCGAGAGGCGCGACATGACCGTGCCAACGGGGATTTTAAGTATCCCCGCTGCCTCGCCATAGCTGTACCCCTCGACAACAACCAACATCAAGACTGCGCGATTATCTTCTGACAGACTGTTGATTGCCACTTCAAGCTGCTGCAATTGAAATGGATCTTCGTCCGTGGTGGCGGTGCTTATGTTCTCGGCTGCGTCCAGCGTTTCATACTGGGTGCGCGCTTTGCTTTTATATCTGTTTCGATAAAGATTGGTCATGATCGTGAGTATCCACCCACGCAGATTGAGGCCACGCCATTGGCCGCGCCGAGATAGCGCTTTGGTCACGCAGTCCTGCAGCAAATCCTCGCCCTCGGCATCGGATTTTGCAAGACTACGCGAATAGCGCCGCATGATCGGCAGGAGGGCCAGAAGCTGGCCCTCAAAACTGTCGGGAGTGGGGCGGGTCACATCAGCCTCATGGCTTTGCGACGTGCCAGACTCCATTAACGCCGTCTCCAGTGACGTCGCCGGCCTTTTTGTCCTTTATCCAGTAGTAAAGTGGCATTCCATCTTTCGCCCATTGCTCGCTACCATCCTTACGCTTCACAAGAGTATATGCGCCAGAAGCTTTGTCGCCTTTTGCTGCCATAAATGGCGGCCAGTTGGTTGCACAAGTATCATAGCAGCTCGACATGCCTTTGCTGTCTTTTTCAAAAGTGTAGAGCGTCATGCTTTTTGCGCCCGTTAGTACCGAGCCTTTGGAGCTGTCCATTGTCTTGACTGCGGGGGCGGCCAATACGGAAGATGCCGCCACCGCCGCAATTGCAAGAACAGACATAAACGTTGCGGTTTTCATGATTACCTCACACGAGTTTCCAATCGCGACATGCGATATGACGTAAGACAATCGGAAGGCCTATTTTATTCCCGAAACTCGAATAAATATACGATTTTTCTGACTTAACTCATTATTTATTAAGGGGAAAATTAGAGGTACTTTGACTTTACCCAATTGCACGCTATATATGTAGCTACTTATATTATAGATAGCTATACAATGTCTCAGGCCAAGCAAGAACTCGAAGCCGCATTCACGATGGGCCTTTCCACGGCAGCCCGGAAAATGCGCAACCTTTTCGACTCCCGCGTGCGTGAGCGGGGCCTGACACTTGCGCGTGCCCGTGTGCTTCTGCTTCTTGCGGAACAAAGAGATTGGAACCAACGTGAACTGGCAGATGCACTCGAAATCGAGCACCCGTCTGTGGTTCGTCTGCTCGATGGTTTGGAAAAGCAGGGGCTTATTTATCGTGCTGTAGTAGAAGGGGATCGGCGCGCCAAGCGCATCGAACTCACGGATGAAGCACAGGCACAGGTCAAGCAGCTTCAGGATGTCACTCAAGCCATCCGTACAGAACTCTTGCAACGGATCGACCAGAAGTCACTTGAAACCGCACTCTCCGTTCTTCACGAAATCAGCCAGACCGTTGAAACGGCGCTGACTGAAAAAGCCAAGTGATGCGCGATGTCGGACAGAAGCGACGATAAACCGACAGCAACGAACGAGCCACCTTCCACGGCGCAGGCTGCAGCGCCCGCGGTTCCGCATATGCCGGTTTATATGTCTGCAATCTATATTGCAGCGTCGGTCCTCATGTGGTCGACACGCGGCCTGAGCATGTATTTCATTTCAGCCAACACGCAGCAGATACAGGGTTCGCTCGGCGCGACATTGACCGAAACCTCATGGCTGATTGCGGCCTATATGGCGCCTTATGCGAGCCTCACCATTTTGCTGGTCAAGATACGCACGCAATTTGGGCTTCGTCGTTTTGCGGAAATTGCTATCGCAATCTTTCTCGTATCGTCGCTACTGCATTTGCTGGTCTATGATATCTGGTCGGCCATTCCGATCCGCTTTATCGCGGGCGCTGCCGCCGCTCCCGTTTCGACCATCGGCTTTCTCTATATGCTCGAGGCCTTTCCGCCTGCAAAGAAGATGACCTGGGGTCTAAGTCTTGCGCTCACCTGTTCTGCGGCGGCTGGTCCGTTCGCGCGCGTGATTTCGCCGATGTTGTTTGATATCGGGCAATGGCAGCAGCTTTATATGGTCGAAATCGGTCTGTCGCTTGCCGCCTTCGCGGTCGTGTACGTTTTGCCGATGACGCAGGTTCCACGTGCAAAAGTGCTGCATTGGCTGGATTTTGTCGCCTATGGATTGATCGCCATCGGCTTCGGCCTTCTGGCTGCCATTCTCGTTCAGGGCAAAAATTATTGGTGGTTCGAAGCGCCTTGGATTGGCGTCTGCCTCGCCATTTCCATCGCAGCTCTTGCCTGTGCTGTGGCGATTGAAATTAACCGCGAACAGCCGCTGATGAACCTTCAGTGGCTATTTTCGCCGGAAATTCTGCGCTTCACACTGATCTTGTTCGTGTTTCGCATTGTGCTGGCCGAACAGACAGCAGGTGCGGTAGGGTTGTTTCAGGCTTTTGGCCTACAGGATGGCCAAAGTCAGGGGCTTTATCTTATCATCCTTGTTGCATCGCTGGCGGGTGGCCTTGTGTGTGGCATGTGGATGAGCCTTGAACGCGTCTCGACTATTTTCGGACTGGCGTTGATCTTCATCGCAGTTGGCGCATTTATGGATAGCCATGCGACCAATCTGACACGGCCACACAATGCCTATCTCAGTCAGGCATTGATTGCTTTTGGTGGCGCATTGTTTCTGCCTCCGGCAATGCTGACAGGCATCACTAAGGCGATGAAGCAAGGGCCAACTTACATGACGAGCTTCATCGTCATCTTCCTGTTCACGCAGAATATTGGTGGTCTGATTGGCTCAGCCGTGTTCAGCACCTTCATTTCGATCCGCGAGAAGTATCATTCGGCTCATCTGGTCGAACAGCTCGTGATGTCTAATCCGGTCGTCGCGCAGCGTGTTCAGGCACTTTCAGGCAGCTATTCAAAGGTCCTCGCCGATCAGGGCCTGACCAAGGCCGAAGGGCTGGTTCTTCTGGGGCAGCAGGTCACGCGTGAAGCAACGGTGCTTTCTTACAATGATGCGTTCCTGGCGATTTCAGTCATTGCGATTGTCTCGCTCGGATGCCTGATCGCCTATCGGCTTTTTGAGAATATGCAAATCCGCCGCCATCCGGAAGTGAGGGCAAGTTAGAGCACAGCTCCAAAAGCGCGAACCGGTTTTCGGAATAAGATGAGCTTAAAGACAAAAAGATAGAGCATTTCGAATGATCCAACTTAATCCAGAAATTCTCTAATTTAATCGACGAGTGTTTGAACATGTCAGTTGGAAAACAATATATTCGCGGCGGCTTAGCCCTCATCATTGGCTTTGCAGGCGTTTTTATGGTTCTTTGGGCATGGCAATTGCCGCCATTCAAGCACAGTGTCGAGACGACGGATAATGCCTATGTCCGTGGACAGGTAACAATCATCAGCCCACAAGTCGCAGGCTATGTAACCAAGGTCGATGCGAACGATTATCAGGTGGTCAAGCAGGGGCAATTTCTGTTTGAGATCGACAGCCGAAGCTACCAGCAAAAGCTGGATCAGGCAGAGGCATCGCTCGCCACCAAGCGGGCGGCGCTGGCCAATTCGCAGCAAAGCCAACGTTCCGCAGAAGCAACAATTCAGTCGCGGCAGGCACAGATTTCAGGCGCAAATGCTGCTTTGGAAGTTGCGCAGGCCAATGCCAAGCGTGTTGAAGCCTTGCTGCCTCGTGGTGTGACGACACAAAGTTCGGCCGATACTGCGCATGGCACGCTGCTTCAGGCGCAGGCAACAGTTGCGGAAGCCCAAGCCGCTCTAGCCGTTGCGAAGCAAGATCTTCAATCCATTATCGTTAATCGTGAGAGCCTTAACGCCGATATCGCCAGCGCGGAAGCTACGGTGGAACTGGCAAAGATCGATCTTCAGAACACCAGGATCATTGCCCCGCGTGATGGCAAGCTGGGCGAAGTCGGTGTTCGTCTCGGACAATATGTGACGGCGGGCACTCAGCTTGTCTCGCTCGTGCCCAACAC
Organism: Ochrobactrum quorumnocens; assembly: GCF_002278035.1. Taxonomy (NCBI): domain Bacteria; kingdom Pseudomonadati; phylum Pseudomonadota; class Alphaproteobacteria; order Hyphomicrobiales; family Brucellaceae; genus Ochrobactrum; species Ochrobactrum quorumnocens. Next base: position 54,918 of record NZ_CP022603.1, read on the forward strand.
CAAGTGGGTTATTGCAAACTTCAAGGAAACCCAGCTTTACGGCATGAAGGTTGGCCAACCTGTAACCTTTACGGTTGATGCGCTGCGCCATGCCGAACTAAGGGGCCACTTGGAGGCATTTGCGCCAGCAGCGGGCTCGGAATTCAGCGTTATCAAATCCGATAATGCCACCGGCAATTTCACCAAGATTACTCAGCGATTGTCCGTGCGCATAGCCATAGATGACGGCCAACCGGATGCCGATCTGCTGGCACCCGGCATGTCTGTCGTGGTTCGGGTGGATACCGCCGCGAATTAACAGACGGATTTACTTAAAGTGGCTCCCGTTAAGACGAAATGGTTGGAACCGCTGTACCTGTTTGTTTTTACATATTATCCTACGCAAAATTTCTGCTCACTTTTTGCTGGAAATGCTTTAACCGTGGCTGGCATCATTTGGCACCAACGGCGTGACCTTTTTGACTTTGTCGCGGTGGAAGATGAACAGTCCGGCAAGCACGATGATGGCCGCTCCGATGAGGGTTTGCTGATCGGGCAACTCGTTGAAAAACATCCATCCGAAAATGATCGCCCAAAGCAACAGCGTATATTGCAACGGTGCCAACATAGAAGCGGGGGCAAGCTTGAGTGCGCGGGTGATCAACAAATGTGCAAGGCAAGCAACGATCCCGAGCAGTAGCAAGGCAAGCAACTCGCCTGTAGTGAAAGGGGTCCAATGTCCAATACTGAGGACTGCGCCAACGACGAGACAGCCCAAAGTCTGCCACGTTACCAGCGTTGCATCCGGCGTTGAACGCAGCACGCGACCAAGCACAAGCGTCATAGCAAAAGAAATACTACCGAGAAGACCGAACACTGACGGCCATGAAAGCATCGCCGAAGAAGGGCGCAGAGCGATGATGACGCCGATGAAGCCGATGAAGACGGCAAGCCAACGCCGCCAGCCGATACGTTCACCAAGCAGAAAATGGGAGAGTGCTGCCACATAGATTGGTCCGGCCATGTAGAAGGTCATGACGTCAGCCAGGGGGAGGAATGTTACCGCCGCGTAGAACAAGGCGGTATCAGCCGTTGCTAAAACGACGCGTGCCAACTGCAGCGAAGGCTGTTGCACTTGAAACAGTGCCGTGACTGGCTGTCGTGACAACATCGGGCCGAGCACAAAGAACGCGCCAAAGGAGCGGATCAACAAAACTTGACCGACCGAAAAACTGGCTACTAGCCATTTGCCCATGGCGTCGTTCAAAGCGAACATGAAATCGCCGAGCAGCATCAAAAGAATGCCAGCCATAACAGCGTTGCCGCCCACGGCCAAAGCCGTTTTTTTATTCATGATTTAGGGGTGCTCCGACCACTGGTTCAACGCGTTCTCGCGCGCAAATCCATCACTGAAGTTTGCCGGATAATATCGCTGCATGTTTGAATGAGAACTGCTTACTCCGCGCGTTATGCCTTTGCAAGATGGTCGGTGTCTAACGCACCTCAGAACAAGCCTTCTCAAGTGGCTCGACGTAAGCTATAGCGGCTTCGCTTCACTGTGAGGTCATCATGAGTTCTGGAAACGCTGAGTCGAAGCCGATCTTCGGGATTGCACTCGCCTCCGCAGGTTACGCCTGCTTCGCTCTGCAAGACGCCATCGTCAAATGGCTCGTTGCTGATTATGCGGTTCCGCAAATTCTTTTCATGCGAAGCCTCGTTATTGTGATCATCACCGGTAGCCTAGCCTGGCGGCTCGGTCATCCTTCCGTCTTTAAAAGCAAATATCGCAATACGCTTGTTCTGCGGGCTGGTTTGATGCTGCTTGCCTGGCTGCTCTTTTATAATGCGGCTCGCCATCTCGGCCTTGCGGAATTGACGACGCTCTACTTCTCAGCACCGATTATGGTGATGTTCCTGTCGATCTTTATTCTCAAAGAGAAGATTGGGTTGGGGCGCTGGGTCGCGTGTTTCGGTGGGTTCGTGGGCGTACTCATCGCGGCCAACCCGACCCATTCGCCCCATCTGATACCCGCTGCGATGTGCGTGGTTGCAGGCTTCTGCTGGGCTTTGAGCACGATCCTGATCCGCCTTGTCAGCAGAACCGAGACAACTTTGACCCAGATGTGGGCGACCAGTCTGCTGTTTGGTATCGCTTGCGCGGTTTCCTTCCCATGGGTCTGGAAGACACCCGACGTATCAGCGTGGGTCTTGATGATTGGGCTTGGTCTTGTTGCAACGGTTGGACAATATCTTCTTTATGAAGGTTTCCGCTATGCGCCAGCCTCGGCGCTTGCACCAACTGAGTTCACCGGTCTAATCTGGGCATTCCTCTACGGTTATGCGATCTGGGCGGAGGTTCCGGCATCAAACGTTGCATTCGGAGCGGTCTTGATTGTCTGCTCCAGCCTTGTGCTTGTCGCGTGGGAGAAGAGGGCGGTACGAGTGCGCGTCGTCCGGCCCGGTTGAGGGGCAACGCACTGCTTCAAAGCTGCTTTCGGGTTGATATTCAAAGAAGAATGCTTTTCGGTTGAGAAAGTTTGATGTATCGACGCACGTCACTGGAGATCGAAATGCTAACCACGTCTTCTCAAGATTAGATACCAAGCAGCGCTTTGAGAAACATCGATCAGAATTAACCCGTTCTGATTTGGTTGTTATCGAGCACTTGTTGTCGATGCCGGTCGAAGAAATGATATTTCAGAACGCTGAAGATATCGCTTCAAAAAGCGGAACCAGTGATGCGATGTTTATCCGTGCTGCCTGACGTTTGGGTTTTAGCGGCCCGCCGGAATTGAAGCGTCTTTGCAGTCGCCCAATCGCCAAGACCAACCAACGCCGAAGGCCTCTCGCAGCGCTTTCGCGCGACAGGCGATGATTTATGTCGCATGAGATGCTAAAACTTGGGTGCTCGTTTGGATGCGCCAATCACTCATGAATGATGAGTTGAAACCATATATCGAGAAAGCGGCTGCGCTTCAGCCCATCGAGGTAGACGAGAAGTTCTGGACCAAGCTCGACTGGCTGGAGAGAGGTCAATTCTGATGGGCTTGCTTCAGATGCCAAACCAGTCTTTTCCAGTATGTCCTGACCACTTGGAGAAAGCAGGAATGTGATGGCTTGCTCGGCAATGTTAGAGTGCCTGCTTCGGCCAGGAATGAGTGCTGTCCAGGGCAGGGCAACTACGTAATCCTGGGGCATGATCACGATGAAGTCTTTCGGATCGTAATGCCACTTGCTGATGTCCGACAGCGGAACGTTATAGGCCAGATCGATCCGGCCGGACGATAACGCGTGCAACAGGTCTTCACTATTTTCATAGATACGCGCTTGAGAAACACCGAAGGCGCGAACAATGCGCCAGAACAGTGGCGACCGTATAGAATCCTGCGCCGCCAGTGTATAGCTGACATTGTCGATACCGATATTTACAAGCCCCACGCGGCGCTGAAAACGTGAGAGGTTTTGTTCCAGCAAACGTGCCAGTTCGATGCGCGTCGTAGGAAATTCATTGTCCAGAGCGCTCCGTCTGACAACGCTCACGGCAGGATCAAAACCAATGCTGAAAAGCTCGTTTCGCCAGTGCGTCTGCGCTGGTAGTCCGGCGTTACGAGCGATGGCGGTTCTTTGCTGCGCTCCACCTTCATTGGCGATGAGAACGGCGAGGTCGGGTGTAGAAAGAATGACGAGGTCAGCAGCACTTGCTTCATCTGCACCCGCGAGAAGCCGCGATGTCCATTCACCGGGTCTGATCTGTCGATAGACGATATTCATGCCGGGCAATTGCTCGGCCAATCCGGTTGCTACAGGTCCGAGTGTTTCCGGAGCGATGTCGCCAACAATTCGGAATTCAGGTCTGGAAGCCGGACCATTCTGCGCGTTTGCATCGTGCCATGAGGACACGATCAGCATCAGAAAGCTACAAAGGTGCAGGGCCGCACGCCTCATGGAGTTGTCCCTCCGAGGGGGGCAGTTGGCAGGGTTACAACAACACTTGTTCCGCCGCCCTGTCGATCTCGCAATTCGATATGTCCGCCAAGCGCTTCAGCGACCATTTTTGCAATCGATAATCCAAGGCCAGAGCCGGGTTTGGTTTGATCGGCACGGACGAAGCGTTCAAAGGCGCGTTCTTTAATTTCTGGCGACAGGCCGGGCCCCCTGTCATGGACGCAGAGCTCGATCATGCCATTCTTCTCGTGCAGATCGATAACGATAGAACCCGGCGCATGGATGAGAGCGTTTTCGACGATGTTGCGGACCATCTCGCGAAGGCTGATTGTTTCGCCGTTCACATAAAGCGGGTTGTCGGGAGCATTGAGGCTGATCGTTCCGTGCAAATCCTGATAGCGTCCTTCAGCGCGCAATCTGCGAACTGCTTCCTGAGCGACCTGACGCAGATCGAGAATTTCGAGGTTTCGCGACTGAATACTGTGCAACGTGGTTGCTTCAGACAAAAGCTGATTGGCGAGCAAGCTGGCGCTGATGGAATTGGCGTGGATCCGGGTCAGAATTTCCTGTTTCCGGCGTTCGTCGGGTTCTTCCAGAGACAGCTCCGTCAAGGCGCGTAATGCTGTTAGTGGCGTGCGCATCTGATGAGCGGCATCGGCGGTGACAAGTTTTAACCCGGCAAGCACGGTATTCAGGCGATCCATGAAATCATTGAGTGCAGACACAAGCGCACTTACTTCTTTGGGGATGGGGCCTGGAACGGGACTTAAATCTGATGAAGATCGCTGGCGAAGGTCAGATTCAACGGTACGCAGTGGTCGAAATGCGAGTCTGATTGCCAGCCAGATAAGGGCCAAAGCTAACAGCGCGACGCCAAAAGCAGGCAATATCGTGTTGAGGCTTAATTGCAGCGTAAGCTGCCGCCGTGCCTCACGGGTTTCGCCGACCAGAACATCCACCCAGCCGCCGCCTTTAGCGTCACTGTGATAACGGGCGACAGCGGCAATCCGTACCTTTTCGCCACGATAGACACTATCACTCAGGCGAAGTCGGCTATTGCTACCATGTTCAATCTCCAGCCCCAGAATGGGCGAGCCGGTAAGTAGACTGCCATCGGGCGCGACCACGCGATAAAAAATGCGGTTGAGCCGCGATGTGCCAAGAATGGCAAAGGCGGAGTGAGGAAGGTCCACACTAAGCGCGCCATCCTGCAATGTAATGGTGTCAGCGATGGAAAGTGCTGCTGCCCCAAGCACACGATCAAAGGCTTCATCAGCCGCGCGGTGTGCATACCAGCGGCCCAGAAAAAATAGCAAAACAGTCACAGTGAGCAGAGTCATGCCGCCGCCGATGAGAATACGGCGCTGGATTGAATATTCTCTGTTTGCTGTTGCTTGGGCCATCATTGCTGGGTTGTCTTGGAACGCAGGAGATATCCAACACCGCGCTGTGTCACGATTTCCACGGCGCTGTTTTCCAGTTTCTTTCTGACGCGTGAGATCAGCAATTCGATAGCGTTGGGCGTTCCAGTGTCATCGTGGCCGAACAACTTAAGCACAAGCATATCCTTAGGCACCGTGACGTTAACGCGGGTTGCAAGCATTTCTAACACATCAAACTCACGCCGTCCGAAGTCGAGCGGCTGGTCACCTTCCATCACTGATCTTTGGGTCAAATTGATCGATAGTTTGCCAATTCGCAAAACCGGTTGCGCGACCCCCATGTGTCGCCTTGCGACCGCCCTGATCCGGGCAACGAGCTCTCTGAGATCAAAAGGTTTCACCAGATAATCATCGGCACCGAGTTCCAGCAGATCGATCTTGTCTGCAATCTGGTTGCGGGCAGTAATGACAAGGACGGGGCAGGACAGTGAACGTTCGCGCATACTGCGCAGGATCGCAAAACCATCGCGGCCAGGAAGGTTGATGTCGAGCACAAGCAGATCAAATGAGCCGTTCACAGCCAACTCTTCGCCTTGTACGCCGTCATAGACAGTCGTGACGGCATAGCCTTCCTTCTCAAGCTTTGATGCAATAGCAAACGCAATATCGATTGTGTCTTCTACGAGAAGGATGCGCATGTTGTGTTCAATTTCAATGTTCTTGAGACGACAGGATTCTGACAGTTAGAATTGCTACTATCTGAGGCAATACTGGATGAGGCTGTAGCGCTTGTAACATAGCAAGTGCGCAGGGGAGGAAAAAATGTTCTGGCGCGGTTTGGCATGTCGTATTGGCATAGCCTTGTTTGGCCTTCAATTATGCATCGCTCATGCGTATGCTGTTGATGCTGCTTGCGCCTATCGCGGTGCGCTGGACGAGCGCTATTGTGATGAGAACCGCGATCTTGTTGCTGATGCCCCCAAAGACTCTTCCCAATGGCGCGACCCGCAGACGCTTGTCTGGGCCTATTCGCCTATCGAAGACCCTGCAGTTTATGCCCGCCTTTTCAAGCCTTTCACGCAGCATCTGGAAGCCTGTCTCGGTCGGCAAATTGTTTATTATCCAATTCAGTCGAGCGCTGACGAAATTGAGGCAATTCGTTCGGGCCGACTGCATTTTGCGGGCTTCTCAACCGGCCCGACAATTGAAGCGGTTAATCGGGCGGGTGCGGTACCTTTCGCAGCCAAGGGCACAGGCGACCAGATGCGCGGCTACCGGTTGGTTGCGGTTGTGCGTGCCGATTCCGCCTATGAGACGCTCAGCGATCTTAAAGGAAAGCGCATTGCGCACGCCTCACTGTTCTCAAATTCAGGAAATGTTGCTCCACGTGCGCTCTTCCCCAAAGAGGGCCTGACGCCGGGACAGGACTACGCGCCGATCATGTCTGGCGGACACGACAAGTCGATCCTTGGAGTGGTCGCCGGTGATTATGATATGGCCGCTGTCGCGTCAGATGTGCTGGAACGTATGATTGACCGTGGGTTGGTCAAACGCGAAGCATTGCGCGTGATCTACGAGAGCGATCTGTTTCCGACCTCTTCCTTTGCCTATGCTCATAATCTTGCGCCATCGCTTGTGACTGAGATGAAGCGTTGCTTTTTCAATTTCACATTCACCTCGGAAATGAAGGCTGAATTTCAGGGCGACGATCACTTCATTCCCATCGACTACGGCTCGGCATGGTCTGTCGTCCGTGAGGTGAGTGAAAAGGCAGGCGCGCCGCCCCCATAGTTTCGCTCAACAACGAGCGGAGTTTTCGCATGGCATTCTTCCTACGCCAGCTCCCGCAGCAAGCCAGAAAATCCTCCAGTCGAAATCCTCTTGGGTTCCGACAAGAGCAGCTTCGGCTCAAAGTGGATAAAATCATGAGTTATTACAAACAACTGACTTACAAATATAAGGTCTACAATGCAGATCCCACGACGTTGATCGGGGTTCTGCTTGCGGTCGCATTTGCTTATCTGATCGCAGCGCCCATCGTGTTGTTGTTGTCGGATGCGGTGCTGGTTCAGTTCGCTGATCGGGCACGTTCCGGCCAGCAGATTGGTGAGCTGACCTTTTACTACTTCAACCGGGCATTCTTCTCGGCAATCTCCACGGATGTGTTCTGGCGGCCGCTTTGGAATACGGCGATCATAGCTCTTGGTTCGATTGTGTTTGCACTTGTTACGGGCATTCCGCTGGCATGGCTTTTAAGCCGCACAAATTTGCCCGGCAAAAAGTGGTTCTCGACGGCATTGATCGTTCCTTACATGCTGCCATCGTGGACCTTCGCACTGGCTTGGCTGACCCTGTTTAAAAACCGCACCACCGGTGGTCAGCCAAGCTGGATGGAGGCGTTGGGCTTTTCACCACCTGATTGGCTTGCCTATGGCATGTTGCCGATCACCCTCATTTTGGCGATGCACTACACGCCGTTCGTAATTCTGCTGTTTGGCAACGCGTTGCGCCAGTTTGATTCCACCTTGGAAGATTCGGCTCGTGTCATGGGCGCAGGCAAATTACTGATAGCGCGCCGCATTATTCTGCCACTCATGCTGCCGTCGCTTGTTTCGGCTTCAACACTGATTTTCGCGAAGTGCCTCGGTGATTTCGGCGTGGCCTATATTCTGGGCGTGCCGATCGGCTTTGACGTGCTGGCAACGTCCCTGTTCCGTGCAATCTCGACCAGTCAGGCTGGCATGAGCGCAGTTCTCGCGGCAACCATTGTCGTCTTGGGCAGCATCTCGATCTTCCTCGATATGTATCTGCTCAAGGAAGCCCGCCGTTTCGTGACGATTGGCAATAAAGGTTCGATGAACCGTCAGACTGATCTTGGACGTTTCCGTGTGCCTGCATTCAGCTTTGCCATGCTGATGTTTGTTGTCAGCGCGTTTATTCCGCTAATGGCACTGCTGCTGACCACTGTCATGCGTGTTCCAGGCGTGTTTACGCTTGATAATTTCACGCTGGATTTCTGGATCGGAACCGATCTCAACACCACTGCCATGAGCAATGGCATTTTGCTGACGGGTGAATTCTGGCGAGCAACCTGGAACACACTCTGGATTGTTGGCTCTGCTGCGATCGGTGCAGGCTTCCTTGGTTTGCTGGTTGGGTATGTCGTTGCGCGCACACCGATTTCACTGGTCGGAAGCTTCCTGCGACAAGTGACTTTCCTGCCCTATCTGGTGCCGGGCATTGCATTTGCTGCGGCCTACCTCACGATGTTTGCAGTGCAGCGTGGTCCACTTCCGGCCCTTTACGGAACACCAATCCTCCTCGTTCTGGCAATCCTTGCCGATCAGATGCCATTCGCATCACGCGCAGGTATTTCGTCAATGATGCAGCTTGGCAAAGCGCCCGAAGAAGCGGCTCAGATCGCGGGTGCCGGTTTCTGGCGTCGTCTGGTTTCGATTGTCGCGCCGATCCAGAAAGGCTCTCTGGTTTCCGGGATTCTGCTGCCGTTCATCTCCGGCATCAAAGGCTTAAGCCTTGTTGTCGTGCTTGCTGTTCCGGGCACTGACGTTCTCACCACCTATGCATTGCGCCTTGTCGATTACAGCTACAGTCAGGCCGCAAATGCAGTCGTTTTGATGATCTGCGTTATCGCATTTGGCGGCACGGTCATCGTTCAAAAACTCACCAACAGCAAACTGTCTGACGGATTGGGAGGCAAATAATGTCGAACATTACTATTCGCGATGTCAGAAAGAGCTACGGCAAAGCCACCCGCGCCGCAGTTGAAAAACTCTCCCTTGAAATTCCAAAGTCGGAATTTCTGTGCTTGCTCGGACCTTCGGGCTGCGGAAAGACGACAACGCTACGCATGATCGCGGGGCTGGAATATCCAACTGAAGGCGAAATTCTAGTCGACGGTAAAAAGATCGTTTCGGTTGATGAAGGTATCTATGTGCCACCGGAAAAGCGCGGCATGGGACTGGTGTTCCAGAATTATGCCCTCTGGCCGCACATGACTGTGGAGCAGAACGTCGAGTTCGGCTTGAAGCTGCATAAGGTCGCCAAGGTCGAACGTCAGCGCATTATCGATGACGTCTTGCAGAAGCTTGGCATCGAGCGTTATCGCGACCGACTGCCTGCGCAAATGTCTGGTGGTCAGCAACAACGCGTGGCGCTTGCCCGTATGCTGGCGCTCAAGCCTGACATCATTTTGCTGGACGAACCCCTTTCCAATCTCGATGCAAAATTGCGTCTCGAAATGCGTGCAGAGCTTAAGCGCATTCATCAGGAAATGGGCTCAACAGTTGTGTTTGTGACTCATGATCAGTGGGAAGCGATGACATTGGCTACCACCATTGCGGTGATGAGCGAAGGCGAGTTGCAGCAGCTTGGCACACCAGATGACATTTATGAACGTCCGGCAAATCGCTTCGTAGCTGAATTCATTGGCAACCTGCCAATCAACATCACAGAGCTGAACGACAGCAATAATGGAGCACTGGCGACATGGGCTCGCGATTATCTGAAGGCTCAGAATTTTGCGGCAAATGGCGTCGGATCTGTTGGCATTCGGCCTGAATCCGTGCGCCTGAGTGACAAGACAATTGAACACGGATGCGTCGCCAAAGTGGTCGATGTCGTCCCGACTGGCGGCAGCTGGATCGTCGAATTGTCGGTTCAAGGCGAGCAGTATTTTGCCATCGCTTCAGATGCCCCCGCTCAAAAGGCTGGCGATGAAATCTGGTTCCACGTCGAACGCAGTCACGTTCATGTGTTCGACAAAGAAGGCAAGCGTATCAGCGGCTGATTAAAGCGTGGCAAACGCCGAAGCCGCTGCGTGATCTCAAATAATAATCATCAACGTTGGAGGAAATAATGACTTTAACCCTTCGTACTTATGCTGCTCTCTCTTTTAGTGCGGCACTTCTGGCGAGCACTGCAGTTTTCGCCGAGCCTGTTGCTGAGATCGGCATCAAAGATGCGGACTACTCGCTTGAAGCTCTGATCGAAGCCGCCAAGAAAGAGCCAGGCATCACTGTTGTGGATGCGACTGGCAAGATCGTGACCATGGCCGAGGCTTTCACCGCCAAATACGGTGTTAAGGCCACTGGCGTGAAGATGAATGGTCAGAACCAGGAGCAGGTCATTCTGCGTGAAGCGGCGGCGAACAATGTTCGTACAGACGTTTTCAACATGAGCAATCTGCCTTCGGTAACGTCGGAAATCATCGTTCAGGGTGCAGGTCTCAGCTGGCTCCCGGTCGATCTTAAGGATCAGATTCCTGCTCAATATCAGAATCCTGCGATCACCAGCCTAAACCCGTGGGTTTGGACATATAACTCGGACGTTCACGGTGATAAATGCCCGGTCGACAATATCTGGGCGCTGACCACTGAAGAGTGGAAGGGCCGTATAGCAATTCCTGATCCACTTCTGCGCAACGAAACGATGTTCTGGTTCAATCAGATTGCCGAACATGACGACGAAGCCATGCGCAAGGCTTATGAAGAGTTTTTTGGTGAGCCGCTGAAGACAGAAGAAGCCAGCGCGACCGCAGAATGGGTCAAGCGTTTCGCTAAAAACCGCCCGACTGTTACCCGCAGCGACACGGAAGTTGGTCCAATCATTGGTGCCAAGGGGCAGGAGAAACCGTTCATGGGTTTCCTCAGCACCGCCATTTATCGTGATGCGAAGAAAAACGGTTACACGATGGGAATCTGTGCCAATATGAAGCCGTGGGTAGGTCAGTTGACGCCGCGTGTTGCTGTTATTGCATCGGGTACCAAAAGCCCGAATGCTGCAAAGCTCTTCGTTCATTACATGATGACAGAAGAGGGCATGGCGCCACAGCTGGCAGACGGAAAGATTTCGTCGAACAAGAACGCCAAAATTCCTGAAGGGGAAGTTTCAGGCATCGTGAACGTGATCGACAAGCTCTACGTTCCGCATTCTGAAACCTCCGAAAGCGACTATTCCAAACTTCAGGATTGGCAGGACTTTTGGACTATCAATTCACGCTGAGACTTGATTTAGCCAGACTGAATGGCAAGAGGGCGATCCACGCCCTTTTGCATCCACTTCATGCAAACAAGGCCTTGTTTGCGGCTTATTCATCGTTAGAGTTAGTTTAGCCGACCGCATTTACCCATTTAGGTAACCGATCGGCAAGAAGCAGCCATCCGGCTTTTAAGCGAAGGGTATCCCAATGAAGGCGGCAGCATTTACTCTCACTGTATTTGCTTTCTGCGTGGGTTTAGCGCATGCATCGAGCCCCGCTGCTTGGGAAGCGCTTCATACCAAAGTTGTCAGCTCTTGCATGGCCAAATCATCCATGGTCAGCCCATTCGTTTCCGAGCCTGTCGATTTCGATGATAGTGTCGGCAAGGTTGCGTTGCTGTTGCGCGAGGGATCGACCCGTAATCGCAAGCAGCCTAAAGATACGACCGTCGTTTGCCTCTATGATAAGCGTTCTGGCAAAGTCGCAATCGAAGAAATTCAGTGGAAGAAAAACTGATCGTTTTCCGCTTGTCCGTCATATTCAAAAGACGTGGCTAGAATCTTGAATTTATTTGCATTCCAGAGACGGTTAACGGAAGTTCGTCACGTACCAATCGTGACCTTATCGGTGTGTGGAGAAGGTATCGAAGCACTCGGTGCGCTCGATATATCCAGGCGTTTCAGTTCCTTTATAACGTTCGCCGCGCCGCATTTCACGCACCTCACCGTTAAACTCGCCTGCCACGGCCTGTGTCTTGGTTCGACGCCATTGATAGGCCTGTTTACCAATCGCTCATTTATGGCACGCCGGTCTGACCATGACAAAGTTCAAGGATGGTGACGACCTCACCGGTCCTAGCGGCTGGAAGCCGGGCTATCTTTTGGGCGGGGGTATCGAACAGGGATTTGGTGGCGGTCTGTCTGCAACGATCGAATATAATTATGTGACCACCAAAGATGTCTCGACGACGACATTATATGGCAAGACCAAAACCAATGTGAATGATCACGTCATCAAGGCAGGCGTAACTACTGCTTCTGATGCGACTATTGGAACGCCTATAACAAGGAAGGCGCTCAAACAAGTTCTGCTGTTTTAGTTGCGAAAGTGACAGTCCCCCCAGTCACCGATCTGGAACGATATTCATTTAAAAAAGACTTAGAATTAGCTGCTCTCAAAAGGAAACTCATGAGAGACGGCGGTCAGTTATAACAGTCAGGTGGTCATTTGCAGAAAGGCCGGAGGTGTATCCTCCGGCCTTAATGCTTAGGCTTTTGTTTTGGCGACAGGATTATTCGCCCGGCGCCAGATGCGGGGCCTCAATCTTGGCCCCTGCATGCTTCAGTGGGTGTTCGCCGCTTAACTTGCGGATCAGCACATAGAATACCGGTGTCATGAAGATACCGAAAGCCGTCACGCCAATCATGCCTGCAAAGACCGCAATGCCCATTGCCGAGCGCATTTCCGCACCCGCACCTGTCGAAATCACCAGCGGGACCACGCCCATGATGAAAGCAAGCGATGTCATCAGGATAGGACGCAGACGCAACCGGCTTGCTTCGATAGCTGCCTCAACGGCACTTCGTCCTGACATTTCCAGTTCGCGCGCGAACTCGACGATGAGGATCGCGTTTTTCGCAGACAGCCCGACAAGCACTATTAAGCCGATCTGGGTGAAGACGTTGTTATCACCTCCTGTCAGCCAGACGCCCGTCAGTGCTGCCATGATGCCCATCGGCACGATCATGATGATCGACAGAGGCAGAGCAAGGCTTTCATATTGCGCAGCCAGAACCAGATAGACCAGCAGCAGTGCGAGCGGGAATACCAGGAAACCGGAATTACCAGCTAGGATCTGCTGATAGGTCAGATCAGTCCACTCGAAGGCAATGCCAGCAGGCAAGGTTTCGGCGGCGATCCGTTCAATGGCAGCCTGTGCCTGGCCAGACGAGAATCCGGGTGCGGGATTGCCGTTGATATCGGCAGAAAGGAAGCCGTTATAGCGAATGGCCCGTTCCGCACCTACCGTCTGGTCAACTTTCAAAAGCGCTGACAGCGGGATCATTTCTCCCGATTGTGAACGCACTTTCAGCTTACCTATATCCTCGGAATGACTGCGGTAATTCGCATCCGCCTGAATGCGTACGCTGTAGGTGCGTCCGAAGGCATTGAAGTCATTGACATAAAGGGAACCCAGATAGATCTGCAGGGTTTCAAAAACATCCGTGACAGCAACGCCAAGCTGACGCGCTTTCACACGATCGAGATCGGCATAAAGCTGTGGTACGTTGACCTGGTAGCTCGAATAAAGACCAGCCAGTTCCGGTGTTTGATAGGCCTTAGCAAGAAACGCCTTCGTCGCATCATCCAGTGCCCGGAAGCCAAGCCCATTACGGTCCTCAAGCTGAAGCTTGAAACCGCCAGTCGTACCCAGTCCCTGAACCGGTGGCGGCGGGAACATGGCGATGAAGGCATCCTGAATGGCACCAAACTGCTGGTTAAGCTGCATGGTGATGGCATTGGCCGAAAGATCAGGTGTCTTGCGTTCCTCGAACGGCTTCAAGGTTACGAAAACAATACCGGAGTTCGAGGAGTTGGTGAAACCATTGATCGACAAGCCGGGGAAGGCGATAGCATTCGCGACACCTGGCTGCTTGAGCGCTATGTCGGTCATGCGACGGATCACGTCTTCCGAGCGGTCGAGCGTTGCCGCATCGGGCAATTGCGCGAAGCCGATCAGATATTGCTTGTCCTGTGCTGGAACGAAACCGCCGGGTACTGCGCGAAACAGAACGAAGGTAACGCCCAGCAAGACGATATAAAGCCCCATCACCAGCGACTTGCGCGAAAGAATGCTGCCAACGCCGCGACCATAGACGTTTGAACTTGCTCCAAAGGCGCGGTTAAAGCCGCGGAAGAACCAGCCAAACAGCTTGTCCATAATGCGGGTCAGACGGTCTTTCGGCGCATCATGGCCGCGGAGCAAAAGAGCTGCGAGAGCAGGCGAAAGTGTCAGCGAATTGAAGGCAGAGATCACTGTCGAGATCGCAATCGTCAGTGCGAACTGGCGATAGAACTGACCGGTCAATCCAGTGATGAAGGCAAGCGGCACGAAGACTGCGACCAACACCAGCGCAATTGCAATGATCGGACCAGACACTTCCTTCATGGCACGATAAGTGGCCTCGACCGGTGATAACCCTTGCTCGATGTTACGCTCGACGTTTTCCACCACCACAATGGCATCATCGACCACGATACCGATGGCAAGCACGAGGCCGAAAAGGCTGAGTGCATTGATGGAGAAACCAAACATATACATTACCGCAAACGTACCGACGATGGAGACAGGTACGGCAACCAGCGGAATGATCGAGGCACGCCATGTTTGCAGAAACAGGATAACCACGATCACGACGAGAACGATGGCTTCAAGCAGTGTGTGAACCACGGACTCAATAGAGGCTTTCACGAACTGCGTGGTGTCATAGACGATATCGAAATCGACGCCTTCAGGCATTGATTTCTTCAAGTCTGCCATAGCCGCATGAATGTTTTCAGAGATTTCCAAAGCATTGGAACCCGGTGCCTGAAAGACGCCCATACCCACTGCCGACTTATTGTCGAGTAGTGAGCGCAACGAATAATCTGCAGCACCCATTTCAACGCGGGCAACGTCACCAAGACGAGTAATTTCGCCTTCGCTACCCGACTTCACGACGATATTGGCGAAGTCTTCGGGGTTCTGGAGACGGCCTTGTGCATTGACGGAAAGCTGCATGTCGAGGCCCGGAACGGAAGGCGAAGCGCCGATGACACCTGCTGCTGCCTGAACGTTTTGCTGACGCACAGCATTGGCGATATCGCCAGCTGAAAGTCCGCGCTCTGCGGCCTTTTGCGGGTCGATCCACACACGCATCGAGTAGTCGCCGCCGCCAAATATCTGCACCTGTCCGACGCCGGGGATACGTGCCAGACGGTCTTTGACTTTGAGAACGGCGTAGTTGCGCAGATAGTTCACGTCATACTGGCCGTTGGGTGAGATGAGGTGAACAACAAGTGTCAGGTCGGGTGAGCTTTTAGCTGTCGTGACACCAAGCGTACGCACTTCTGCGGGCAGGCGCGGTTCGGCCTGTGAAATACGGTTCTGCACAAGCTGTTGGGCCTGATCGGGATCGGTGCCAAGCGCGAAAGTGACAGTCAGTGTCATAACGCCGTCGGCAGTTGCCTGGCTCTGCATGTAGAGCATGCCTTCGACGCCGTTGATCTGTTCTTCGAGCGGTGTTGCCACTGTTTCGGAAATAACGGCGGGGTTGGCACCAGGATATTGCGCGCGTACCACGATCTGTGGTGGCACGACTTCCGGATATTCAGAGATTGGCAGACCTGTCATGCCGAGCAGACCACCAACGAAGATCAGGACCGACAGAACGCCGGCGAAGACCGGACGGTCAACGAAAAAGCGTGAAAAGTTCATCTTTTATCCCCCTTAAGCGGGAAAGCAAAAACTCTCCTGTCCCGCGAGAAGATACGTTCTCGCAGGTTGAATAGGCTGAGTTCGGTGCATTTATGCGCAGGCTTTCAACCTGCGCCGTTTCAATCAGTTTTTGGCAAGCGTTTCTGTGACCGGCTGCGGGGCCACGACGACACCGGGACGAATGCGCTGCAGGCCGTTAACGACGATGTTCTCGCCAGCCTTAAGGCCACTTTCTACGATGCGCAGACCGTCATAGTTGCGGCCGAGCACTACTTGTCGGTATTCAACCTTGTTGTCGGCACCCACCACGAAGACGAACTTCTTGTCCTGATCGGATGAGATAGCGCGATCGCTCACGACGAGCTTCTGATCCGGGTCTGGCTCACCAAAGCGGATGCGGACAAATTGGCCCGGAATGAGCCTGCCATCTGGATTGTCGATTGCCGCGCGAACACGGATTGTGCCGGTGGTGGCATCGACTTCGTTGTTGATGAGCTGGATATGGCCGGAAATTGGTGTGCCATCATCTGCCGCTGTACCGATCTGAACCGGAATGCGCTCAATGGCGCTACCGCCGGGCGAAGTGGCTAGCCTTGCCAGTGCCTTCGTAACCACTTCCTCATTGGCGCTGAAGCTTGCGTAAATCGGATCGACTGAAACAAGCGTGGTCAGAACCGGGGAGGCTGAACTTGCGGCAACAAGGTTGCCTGCGGTGACATCCAGCCGTCCGACACGACCAGAGATCGGCGCACGTACTTCTGTATATTGGAGGTCGAGTTCGGCAGAACGGAGTGCTGCCTTGGCTGAACGAAGGCTGGCCTGTGCCTCATCATAAGCGCTTGAACGCTGATCAAGACCGCTCTGAGCGATCGTGCGCGTCGTTACCAACTGACGTCCACGTTCAAGTTCGGTTTTGGCCAGCGCTGTACGCGCTTCTTCGGCAGAAACTTGCGCCTTGGCTTTGTCGACGGCTGCTGCATAAGGCTCTGGATCAATAGTGATCAGCAGATCGCCCTGCTTGACGAGGCTGCCTTCGCGGAAATGCGCTTTCTGAATCGCGCCGCCAACGCGTGGGCGAATTTCGACGCGTTCGATTGCTTCCAGACGGCCGGAAAACTCTTCCCAGCTGTTGATCGAGCGGGACTCGGCCTGAGTAACCGAAACTGGAACGGCAGGCGGAGAAACGGAAACATCGGTAGCCGCGTCAGCATTGAGGTACGGAGCGCCAAAGAAAATGGCACCGCCACCTGCTGCGGACAATAGAATACCGAGGCCGGCGCCCCATAGGACCCGGCGGGCAATGTTCGAGGTCATGTTGTATCTCCTAACCGGTGGGGGCCGGTTTCATTTTGAACCTCAGTCCGACAGTTGGGAGACCATACGAGCTGAGGCTAAGCTGCGATTTGTTTTGCGCCTGATTGCCGGAAAAAATCGGAAAACAGGTCAATCAGTTTGTGTTCCTGCGGCGACCACTCCGTACCCGCCACTTTATTTTCAGGTATCCACCCGGCTTTTCCGGGCAGAATATGCGACTGAACCTTCACACCTGCCTGCCGGAGACGCTCGGCATAAGCCTGCGTTTCATCCCGCATCGGGCATTGGGCGCTGGACACGAGCAGAGTTGGCACCAGCCCCGCCAGACGCGTACAAAGTGCGGGAGCGGCATAAGGGTGCGTAAACCCCGCACACTCGCCAAGATAATTCTGCCAGCCATCCGCCATCGACTGAACTGCACTTTCCGGACAATATTTGCGGAAAGACGCCGTAGCGAGGCAGGGATCGAGCATAGGCGAAAGCAATATCTGACCCTTGAGTTCTGTCAGATTTTGATCTCTCGCCATAAGCGCTAAACCAGCTGCAATGTTGCCACCCGCCTCTTCACCGGCGACGAACAGCATCGACTTCTTGTGCGCAAACTCCGGGCAACGCGCGCGCATCGAAGTCATAATTGAATAGGCTATCTCAAGTGCCGCCGGGAACGGATTGAGGCAGGCCGATGAATATTCCGGCGACACCACCACTGCACCTGCCTCGGCAAGTGTTTCAGCAACGCGCTCGCAGGCACCAAGACAGCTGACCGAAAAAGCTCCACCGTGGAGATGCAGTACCACTGGCGGCGGCGAAAGCAATTTGGCACCGCGATAGATGCGTGCCGTGCAGGTGGTGTCGCCAGCCTGCATTGTTCCAACCGTGAATTTCTCGCTCATCTTTCTTGCTTTCGTTACTAGGGATCTGTTTTCGACATTTGCATTGCTTAGATATAGGCATCGGCAAATGTCGGAATCAAACCACTAGCGGCAAACTGCCATAGTGAGATATTATCATTGTCTATTATCTGGAATAGTCCCCTCGAATTGGTTACACTATCCATAGTTTCGAACAATGATGGCTATTTCAAATGGATCAACTTTCGGCCATGCGCGCGTTTCTCCGGGTCGTTGAAACCGGAAACTTCACACGCGCTTCCGCGTCTCTCAACGTGCCCAAGGCCACAATCAGTAATCTTATCCAGGGGTTGGAAGCCCATCTTCGTACAAAACTCCTCAATCGTACGACCCGCCGTGTTCTCGTAACACCGGACGGCGCACTTTACTATGAGCGGGCTGCACGATTGCTTTCCGATCTGGAGGAACTGGATGGCAGTCTTTCGAGCGCTCAAACCCTGCCGAAAGGGCGGTTGCGCGTGGAAATGGCGAGTGCCGTTGCAAATCTCATCATCATTCCGGCTCTACTCGAGTTTCATCAGCGCTATCCGGATATCCAGATTGATCTTGGCGTATCGGATCGTCCTGTCGATTATGTGGCGGAGAACGTTGACTGCGCGATTCGTATTGGTGATCTGACAGATCAATCTCTGATCGCGCGACGCATTGGCGACATGCATTTCATCGCCTGCGCCTCAGCTGAATATCTTGATCGCTGTTCGACACCGCAACATCCATCAGATTTGAGCAGAGACTGTTATGTCGTGGGGTATTTCCGACCTTTGACTGGCCAACAGACGCCATTTCATTTCAGGCGTGGCACTGAAGAGGTCGAGATCAGTGGCCGTTACATCGTAGCCGCAAATGAATCGACAACTTACCTCGCGGCAGCGCGGGCCGGGCTGGGTGTTGTGCAGGCTCCATTCTTCATGGTCCAGGACGATATTGAGAAAGGTACTTTGCGCCCGGTTTTGCAAGACTGGCAAATCGACCCGATGCCGATTCATCTTGTTTATCCACCAAATCGCCATCTTAGTAATCGTTTGCGCGTATTTGCCGATTGGGTGGTCAAGGTTGTGGCTCGCTCGCAAAATCTTGCACCAAGCGCAACAAAGGGATCAGGCCGCTAGGCTGACGGCAAACGTCACTCGCCCATATTCGCTAGAACGATCGGAATATTGGCTTCCTTCAAAATGCCAAACAAGACCGGAGAGGGCAGTTCGTTTGTTATGACGGCGGTAATGTCGTGAACCGAACCGAGTTTCACCATGGCGCGTTTGCCAAATTTCGAGCTGTCCACTGCGAGCAGTTTGTGCGAAGCCTGTTTGAGAGCTGCTGAAACGACGGCCACTTCGGTATGATCGTCGTCGCATAAGTCGCCGTCATCATCGACGCCACTCACGGAAATGATTGCATAGTCGAACTTAAAGCGCCGGACGAATTCCGGCGTATCTTCCTGAAACATCCCACCATCGATAGGCCTTACGAAACCACCGGGAACAGCGAGCGTGAAATCCGTCTTCTCGCTGATGATGGCGGCAGATCGCAAGCTGTAAGTGACCACGTGCAGTCGTTCCCTGCTGACAAGTGCATTGGCAATGGCTTCGCAGGTTGTGCCGGTGTCGAGGAAAATACTGGCATTGTCGGGAATGAGTGCAACGACAGCTTCGGCAATTCGCGCCTTCTCATCCGTTCGATCATGTCTGCGCTGACGGTAGGTTATGGGATCAAGTGGAGCTAATTGCGATACACCACCATGTAGCCTTCTGACTTTTCCCTGATGCTCCAGATCAGCAATGTCCCGCCGCGCCGTCTGCGTGGTGACACGGAATCGTTCTGCGATCTCTTCAAGAGAAACATAATGGCTGTTTTCAATCCATTGCAGCAGCGTCTGCTGCCGAATTTCCTTCTTATTGCCACCGGAGCCAGAAAGTTCCCTCATGCTCGCCGTCGCATCCCTATGCGGTTGGTTGCTCAGATACATTTCTCATTCCCCGGTTGAATTATGCAAGGAAATTGTGGGGTTACGCCATGAACATCTACATCAAGTGATAGCGAATAAAAATGTAATATTAATGACATTTACTATTCAAGGGTGTCGATTTAAGAGCCAGGAACTCCATCGTATGAGTAAAATGTAATAAAAGTGACATTGAACTCTGTCATTTCAGCGTTAGGTGAAGTTGGGTGACCAATCCAGCTGTCACATTGATGAATTGGAAGCATTTTCCGAGAAAAGGACTGAGGGATGGTACCGGGGACAACCAAACGCAACCGAAAATTTCTGGCTATAACTGCGCAGCTTTTGTGCGGTGTTGCAGTCGCAGGCATTACCGCTGTTCCGGCACGCGCAGCCGACAACTATGATATTCGCGTCATGACGCTCAATATTTGGAGCAAGTTCAAGCAGAGTCCGGAAGTGACGGCGGCTTTCATGGCTGCGGCTAATTTCGATGTCCTCGGCATGCAGGAAATTAACGGCAGTACCTATGTCACGCGGATACCCGATTTCCTTCAAGCCGCTGGTCGCGGTACTTATGGCAATGTGCAAGTTGGCGATGTGGGTATCATTTCGCGTTTGCCGGGCAAATTCGGCACTATCAATCTGGGTGGAAGTACGCAAGGCCGCTATGTCAGCTATACTCAGCTAGATGCCCAAGGCTCCCGTCCACAGACGTTAATTGGCACGGTTCATCTGGATTATGCGGACGGTTCAACCGGTCGTCTTAACGAAGCCAAGGCGCTCAATACATGGGCGAAAGGGTCAACGCAGCCAATTATTGTCATGGGTGATTTCAATGCGGGCGACGTTTCGGAGCGTGGACTTCATCACATTGATGCGCAAATTCGGCTGATGCAGCAGTCGGATGGTAACAATTTCTACCGCGATCTTTCACGGCAATATGTTCAGAATGCCAACGAGCCAACAATGCGTGCGATCATTCAGGAAGCATATTCCGGACAGAACATCGACAATCTGTCATGGAAACAATGGGGAGACGCTCTCTCAGCAGCTTATAAAGCTGGCAGGGATGTTGGTCTGCAAGAGGAAACCTACGCGGTTGATAACAACACGCCGGTTACTATGAATGTCCTCAAGAAGAAGTACATGCTGCTGCAGACCGACGCGATCCGTGAAGGTTTCAAGCCACATGATCTTAATGATGGCAGTACTACATGGCCGTCGGCAGGGGAAGATGCGACAAATACCTGGGCGAGCTGGGATCGCGCCAAGATCGATCATTTCCTGGTCTCGCGCCCATTTGGTAAATGGTATGAAATTGTTGACGATCCGAAAGATCCGCATACCGGCGTAATCAAAGACGTAATGGTCACTAAACCTGGCGGCCAGCCAGAAGCTATCTCTGATCATGAACCGGTTGCACATGATTTCCGCTGGGTAGGTCCACAGCTCCAGACATATTCAGAAAACAACACAGACAAAACGCGTCTCGTCTGGGGTGAGAATGCTTACGGCTTTGCGGACAAAAACAAAGAGTTTGTTCTTACACGCAACAACCATCGGACGGACCTCTATCTCGGACAAATCTCGGACGACAACGGTAATCCAATTCTGAGCGGCCTGACGCTTGAGGAAAAGAAGACGCTGCTCAATTGTAATAGCAAGGATGCACGCTTCCAACAGGCGATCAAGGACTACTGCATCGACGATCATTCCTTCATCGGTGAAACAGCAGTAACCGACGGTGGCACGATCATCGTCAGCGAAGATGCGGCGCTTGGAAACGCAGACGCGCGTCTGCGTCTGATTGACGGTGGTCTGCGGATTACCGGCAGCGATATGAAAGCGCTAGGTCGCACCGTATCCCTTCAAGGGCTCGGATGGATCGACATTGCTGACGCGAATAATCGCGTGACGCTGTTACAGCAGGCGACAGGAGAAGGCGCTCTGCTCAAACGCGGCGCTGGCACACTCGTTCTTGGTCAGGCGAACAGTTATACAGGAGGAACTTTGGTTGAAGCCGGTGTGCTTCAGGCAGGTGCTGCCGGTTCATTCGTTAATAATACAGTATTTGCTATGAATGGTGGTAAGCTTGACCTTAACAACTTCGATGTGACCATGTCATCGCTTTCAGGCGAGGGCGGTACATTGAGCCTTGGCTCGGCAGCTCTGACCGTAAACCAGTCCGTTAACACGCGTTTTGACGGGAATATCGATGGCACAGGCAGCCTCATCAAATCAGGAGCAGGCGTTCTGGTTCTGAATGGTGCCAACACCCATACAGGCGGAACCACTGTAAAAAATGGTGGTCTGGTCATTGGTGACGCATCCCATTCAGGTGCATTCCTTGGTGGCACAATCAGCGTTGAAAACGGCGCATATCTGGCTGGTGCAGGCGCAATAGGAGGCCTCTATGCCGGTGCTGGCAGTATCATTGCGCCGGGAAACTCCATTGGCACGCTGAAGGTCACAGGCGATTTGGCATTTGATTCCGCAGCAACTTATGTTGCTGAAATCGACGCTTCCGGCGAGAGCGACCGTATTGATGTCAGCGGAACTGCAACGCTTGGTGGCGCCAAGGTCTATGTAGAAAAAGCAGTCGGTACTTATATGCCTGGCAAACGCTACACCATTCTGAGTGCTGAAGGCGGCATCACGGGTACGTTTGGCGATCTGAGCCAGAATATGCCATTTGTCGATCTTGGTCTGGCCTATGATCCCAATGCGGTCTACCTCGACATTGCTCGTAATGATGTCGATTTCATTGCCACGGCAAAGACAAGCAATCAGAAATCGGTGGCGGTAGCCGTCGAGGCTCTTGGGGCAGGGAATGCCGTTTACGATACGGTGGTCATGCAGGAGAGCGAAGACGATGCACTTCGCGCATTCAATGCGCTGTCGGGGGAAATTCACGCTTCGACGCGAACTGCAATCATCAATGACAGCTCCATCGTACGTAACGCTGTAATGGATCGAATTGGCGCAGCTTTTGGTACTGACGGACAGAGTTCCGTGATTGCAACGGATGTGGGTTCGGCCCATATTTCGGCACCACGTGCAGCAATCTGGGGGCAGGCGCTCGGCCAATGGAGTAAAACCGGAGCGGACGGAAATGCGGGCAAGCTAAAGCAATCAACCGGTGGCTTTGTTGCAGGCTATGATGCGGAAGTTCTCGAAAACTGGAGGCTGGGTGCTCTTGCAGGTTATAGCCGCACCAGCTTCGATGTGAATGATAGCAACTCGTCTGGCCATAGCGATAATTATCATGTTGGTATCTATGGTGGCACGCAATGGGATGCGACCATGCTCAAGGCAGGTCTCGCCTATACCTGGCACAAGATCGAAACCGATCGCTTTGTTGCCTTCCCCGGTTTCTCGGAAAGCCTCGATGCGGACTACAACGCAGATACTTTCCAGGCATTTGGCGAACTCTTACACCGTTTCGACCTGAACGGGACTGCGATTGAGCCGTTTGCGAACCTTGCTGTGGTTCGCCTGCAGACCGACCGGTTTAACGAGCAGGGTGGTAATGCGGCACTGCAGATTGGAAAAGAAACGACGACAACCACGTTCACCACGCTTGGTCTTCGCGCGTCTGCTCCAGTCGTGTTCGGCAGCATGAATGCCAAGCTTAACGGTACGGTTGGTTGGCAACATGCCTATGGCGATACTATCCCGGCTGCAACTACCGCATTCGGTGCTGGAACAGTATTTGAAGTGGCAGGCGCGCCAATTACCAAGGACACTGCGATCATCAAGGCAGGCTTTGATATTGATCTCGGCAACCAGACGACTTTGGGGCTCGAATATTCGGGGCAGTACGGTTCAAGCTTTAGTCAGAACTCTGGCAAAGCCAAGCTTAGCGTAAAGTTCTAAGCCGGATTGAACAAAGTCATGACCGGTGAGAAGCGCATTTCTCACCGGTCATGTTGTTTTAAGAGCGTAACGTTTGTGCCGTGAGCATGCGCTGATTGCGCCTGCGATAAGCCGACCACGTTCCCCATACAAGCAGTGTTGCAGTTATGCCAAGAACGGTGGCGCTGATCGGGCGGTCGATAAAGGTGGAGAATGAACCGCGCGACATCAGCATCGCGCGACGGAAATGCTCTTCCATCAGAGGACCGAGAACGAAGCCCAGCAGCAAGGGTGCGGCAGGGAAATTGAAGATCCGCATAAGGTATCCGGCAAAGCCAAAGAACACCACGAGCCACACTTCAAATGCGCTGTTGTTGACCGAATAAGTTCCAATGCAAATAAACATCAGAACGGCTGGAAACAGCAGGTGATAGGGGATGGTCAACAACCTCACCCAAACGCCAATCAGCGGAATATTCAGGATTACCAGCAACAGATTGCCGATCCAGAAGCTCATGATCAGCCCCCAGAACAGGGACGGCTGATCGGTCATGAGGGTGGGGCCGGGCGCTATCCCGTGGATCATCAGCGCGCCCAGCATAAGCGCCATGGTCGGGCTACCCGGAATGCCAAGTGAAAGCGTTGGAATGAACGATGTCTGATCTGCAGAATTGTTGGCAGATTCTGGCGCCATGATGCCTTCGATAGCACCCTTGCCAAAACGCTCTGGCTCTTTTGCCACACGCTTTTCCACGGCATAGGCCATGAAAGCTGCAACTGATGGCCCGGTGCCGGGTAATGTACCGAAGAAGGCACCGATGGACGATCCGCGCAGCATCGGAAACCACGACCGGCGCATGTCATCACGTGATGGTTTCATGGCCTTGAGCTTTACACTCTCTGGGTCAATGTCGCCGACATTGACTTTGCGCACGCTGGCGATCACTTCGGACACACCGAAGATGCCCATTGCTAGCGCGATCAGGCTAATGGCATCGGTCAGTTCAAGCACACCAAAGGAAAAGCGTGCAGTGCCGGTATAGATGTCAGCGCCGACTGTGCCGAACATGATGCCAAGAACAACCATCGCGAGGCCCTTGGCCAGCGAGCCATCCGAGATTGTGGAGGCGGCAACTAACCCCAGAACCATCAGCGAGAAGTAGTCTGCCGAGCCAAAGCTCAGCGCATATTTTGCAATGATGGGCGAGAACAGCATTAGCAAAATAATGCCGATGGAGCCGCCGACAAACGAGGCGATTGTGGTCATGAGAAGCGCGATACCGCCGCGCCCCTGACGCGCCATCGGATAACCGTCGAGGCAGGTGACTGCATTGGCAGGCGTGCCGGGTATGTTGAGCAGAATAGAGGCCGTGTTGCCACCATAAGACGTGCCATACCAGATGCCGGCCAGCATGATGAGCGCGGTTGTCGGCTCAAGATAGAAGGTGAGCGGAAACAGCATCGAAATGGCAGAAAGCACCCCGATGCCGGGGATCACGCCAATCAGCGTTCCCAGAAACACGCCAAGGAAACAGTAGAACAGATTGTTGAGCGTCAGCGCCGTTTCTAGGCCAATCGCGATATTGGAGAATATATCCATCAGAATGGCCACCGGAACAGGGCAACAGGAAGCCCAAGCCCGACACGGAAGACCAGCCAGGCGATAAGGCAAAGTGCGGTTGAGAGAATGGTCAGGCTAAGTGGTTTGACGCGCAATTCCGCGAATGACGAAATCACCACAACGCCTAACACGGCGGGGATCAACCCGAGAGGACGGATCATAATCGCAAAGGCCGCAACGCCGGTCAGAACGTAGATCGGTGTCCAGACGCGGATTTCCGGCATGACGCCCGTGCGGAAGAAAGCTGGAATGACGATCACGAGACCAAATCCGGCCAGCACGATGCCCAGCGCGGTTGGGAACATGCCCGGCCCCATGCGCCGGAGCGTGCCCAACTCGTAAGTTACAGCCGCATACCAGGAGAATGCGAGGCCGAGGGCAACCAGCAGGATGCCGCCAACAATATCTCTATAATCTCGGGACAGCATTGTGCAGCACCCCAATGAAACAGGTTAAATTGTGCCGGATTTCGCACTGCTCAAACGCATCCCGACGAGCGCCATAAATTTATCGGGATGCGCTCACAGCTTCGAAGTCTGGCCTGTGATGCTTAGTTTGCGTAAACGCCAGCTGCTTCGATCACCGGACGCCAAAGCTCGATTTCACTCTCAAGCTTTGCCCTTAGCGCCGTTGGTGTGGCATCTTCTTCCGATGAAGGCGTGGTGCCGAGATCAGCAAAGCGCGCGATGACGGTTTCGTCCTTGAGCGCAATCTGAAGAGCTTTGCTCAAACGCTCAACAACAGCTTCATCGGTCCCAGCTGGAGCATAGAGTCCATGCCAGATGCTGACGTTGAAATTAGGAATGCCTTTTTCAGCAACAGTTGGCAGATCGGGCAAGCTTGCCACGCGCTGAGGCACGGTGACAGCAAAAGCCTTTACCGATCCATCCCGGATCTGGTTGGTGGTATTGGTTGTCTGATCGCACATCAGATCCACCTGTCCGCCCATGACGTCGGTCATAGCAGGGCCAGTACCCTGATATGGAATTGTGGTCATCTGTGTACCAAGCGCATTCATCAGCAGCAGGCCACAAAGATGCGATGCCGCGCCAATGCCAGCATTGGCATACATGACCTCTTCGCCATTGGTCTTGATATATTCCAGCATTTCTTCGACGGAATTGGCCTCAAGATTGGAGCGGCCAATGATAGTCATCGGCACCTCTGTGACGAGGCCAACATAGGAGAAAGCTTCCAGCGGCTTGTATGGCAATTCGCGGTAGAGAGTGGCCGATGTCGCCATGCCGATATGATGGAGCAACAGCGTGTGACCATCATTCTTGGCTTGAGCGGCACGCGCAGCACCCAGCGTTCCGCCTGCGCCACCAACATTTTCAACGACGATCTGGCTGCCAAGATCGCGGCTCATGGCCTGCGCGACAAGACGCGTCACAGTGTCAGTCGGTCCACCGGCCGTGAATGGTACGATGATCGTGATCGGCTGGCTTGGAAAGGACTGCGCAAATGCGGTTGCGGTAAGAGCGGTGAATGCCAAAGCAGTGAAAATGGCTTTTTTCAATTGAGTTCCTCCCGGATGTCTTTGCCCCTGATGCCCTGAAAAGGCTCACGGTGTGGACGGGCGGAACAACGTAAACGGGCACAGCGCACCCGCTTACGCAGTGGTTCCTCCCAGACCACTCATCGCGATAACGCGGTCGGATCGTTTGCCGCGCAAGGTAAAGCTCGGCGTAAACTGGCTTTTTTCGTCAGTTTATGTGCGGTCATGGGTGGAAACGGTAACGTTCGACGCAAATAGATGGGTGGATTTCCACCCATGTTGGCAGTCAATCTTCCTGCGAGCTGATGAAGCTCTGTTTGTCCAAGCCGAATTTCTGCATCTTCTCGTAGAGTGATTTGCGCGATAGGCCGAGGGTTTCATAGACCGGTTTGAGGCTTCCGCGATGCATCACGAGTTCGCTCGCAATGATGCTTTTTTCAAAAGCAGCAACGCGATCAGCAAGGCGCATGGGGCGCATCTGGTGTTTGCGATCATCATCAAACTGCAGACCAAGACCAAGCCCGAAGCGGTCGGCAGCGTTGCGCAGTTCACGCACATTCCCCGGCCATTCACGCTCCGTAAGTGTCGTTACGAGATGCGGTGGAACGGGTGTCGGATCATTGCGATAACGCGCTGCGGCTTCGTTGACGAGTTTAAGGAAAAGGAGTGACACATCCTCCCGGCGTTCGGCCAGCGAGGGCACCTTGATTGTCACGACATTGAGGCGGTAAAGCAGATCGGCACGGAAGCGACCGGCAGTTACTTCATCTTCAAGATTTGCTTTGCTGGTCGCGATAAAGCGAACATCCAGCGGATAAACTTCGTTCGATCCCAGCCGCGTGATCGTGCGTTCTTGAATGACACGCAATAACTTCGCCTGCATGTCGCTGGGCATGGTTGCGATTTCATCAAGGAGAATTGTCCCTCCTTGAGCGAGTTCAAACTTGCCAAAGCGAGCACGCATTGCGCCCGGAAAAGCACCCGGCTCATGACCGAACAATTCGCTCTCGATAAGATTGCTCGGAAGCGCTGCACAATTGATTGCGATAAAGGGCTTGTCAGCCCGGCCGCTCAGGTCGTGCAGAGTCCGAGCCACCACTTCTTTACCCGTACCGGTTGCGCCGACGATCAGAACATCGGCTTCTGTGGGACCGACTGCTCGCACATGATAGCGCAAGTCAATCATGACCTGTGTTCGTCCGACGAGGCGTTGCTCTATATCGTCTCTCTGTCCAGCGGCAGCACGCAGGAGGCGGTTTTCCATGACCAGTTGACGCCGATCGAGCGCACGCCCGACGGTCTCAGCCAGTTGCTGCATGGCAAAAGGCTTTTCGAGAAAATCATAGGCGCCGTCACGTATCGCACGTACCGCCAATTGCACATCGCCATGACCCGTAAACACAATGACAGGCGTTTCCGGGTCCAGCTCATGAATGCGTGACATCAGTGTCAGACCATCCATGCCGGGCATACGAATATCAGTGACAACAATGCCTTTGAAGCCAAAGCCGACCAGTTCGAGTACACGCTCCGCACTGGCCAATTGACGGACGCGATAACCCATGAATTTGAGCCCAAGTGCTATGGCTTCGCGTGTCTCTTCCTCGTCATCAATCAGGAGGATTTCGCCAACATTCATATGTCTTTTCCAGTTCCTTGCTTCGATGGTGCGGCTGCTTTTTGGAGACTGATGCAGAATTCTGCACCGCCTTCGGTCAGATTACGCACGGACAGTTCCCCATCGAAGTCTTTGACAATGTTGTAGGAAATGGAGAGGCCTAAGCCTAAACCTTTACCGACGCCCTTGGTCGAGAAAAATGGGTCATAAATGCGGGCGGCGATAGCATCGGGAACGCCGGGGCCGTTATCTGTGATCTTGATCAGGACACGGTTAAGCTCTGTGTTCACATCGATGCCGATAAATCTGTTTTCCTGCCCTTCGACGGCATCGGCAGCATTCGAGATGATGTTAACCAGGACTTGTTGCAGTCGCACAGAGTCAGCGAGCACCCAAGTCTCTTCGTCGTGCTGAATGAAGGAGAGGTCAACTTTCGCGACGCTGAGGCGCCAGAGAATGATTTCTTTCGTATCGCGGATGACATCTTGTGCTTTGACGGAGCGCAGCTTTTTATTGGGCCGCCGGGCAAAATTGCGTAGGTGCTTGCTAATGCTTGTCATGCGCTCCACGACTTTCAATATCCGGTCCAACCCCGCTTTGGCATCTCGATCACGTCCCTGATCGAGCATCAGGCCAGAGACTTCGGCATAGGCGCGTACTGCAGCAAGCGGCTGATTGAACTCATGCGAGAGTGCTGCCGACATTTGACCAAGTGCCGCGAGCTTTCCTGCGTGAACAAGCTCAACTTGCGTGCGGCGCAGCTGGCGCTCGGTTGCACGTCGTTCTTCCACTTCGGTTGCCAGTTTTTCATTCGTAGTCGCTAGTTCAACGGTGCGCGCCGCAACACGAAACTCCAATTGTTCCTTGATTTCTCGTTGGGCTGCGAGTCGTTCAGCAAGTCGGGTACGGTTTTGCAGGAAGACCGCGATTGCCATTGCCCCGAGACCAACCAGCAATAACAGGGCAATCACGGATGTATATGCTTGATTTCGCGCGGGACGAGTTGCCAACAACACGCTGACAGTCCAGCCTGCGTCGGCCATTTCGTCGGACAGTATAAGATATTCAATTGTCCGTTCCGCGTCGTCCATCTCCAATAGCGTGTCGCCGCGATCTGTTTGGGTGCTTCTGACTGGTATTGCGACCAATGGTGTTTCCGCATAGCGTCGGGTATGGGCAGTGCGGGCAACCTGATCAGGGGTGAGGGGGCCTATGCTTTTGAAGAGCCATTCAGGCCGTCCCGACATGAAGATTATACCTTCGGGATCGGTCACAATGATTTCGAAATCATTGCCATGCCAAGAACGCTCGATCACATCTATATCGACTTTAAATGCAAGAACACCCCGAGCTTGTCCATCGACCATAACGGGCGCACTGAAGTAATAGCCGCGTTTGCCGGATGTTGTACCAAGAGCAAAGAAACGGCCGCTGTCGCCAGCGATCGCATTGAAAAAATAGGGGCGATAGCTGAAGTTTTCTCCGACAAAAGGCCTCTGATCATTGTAATTTGAGGCGGCAATCGTCACGCCATTGTCGTTCATCAGATAAATGTCTGAAGACTCAAGTAGGTTATTGATTGATTGCAGATACTGGTTCACTGCCGCGACATTTTTAGCGGCAGGGTCGCGAACCAGATTTTGAATGGTGTCATGTTCGGCGATGAGCGCCGGAAGCTTTTCATAGCGTGCCAATTGGCCCGCGAGCGCAGAAGACGCCAACCCTAAAGTATTTTCGCCCCGCTGATGCAATCCGTTCAGCGCGATAGACATCATGTGTTTTGTGCCAAAAACAGCAATCAGGACCGATATCAAAAGGGCGAGTATCGCCAAGGTCATCCAGTCAAATCGCCAGTGTCTTCTCATTCCGCCTCCTCCCAGAATGGAATAGAAATATATATTGCCGCGAAAATTGCTATATCGAAAGTTTTCCCGATAGAAATATTACGTTCAAACCGCGATAGTATTCAGCGCTCTAACGGAGAAAACGCTAAGATTTCTTTAGTGGGATCTGATGATTGCGATAATCTTGGGGCATAAGAATTCAATATTCTAATGGCCGAAATTATTCGTTGATGAGAGAACGCGGACTGGGAAAGCTTAACGAAGAGGTTTCTTCATGATTAACGGGCCATTCGATTGAGGGGCCGTAAATCTCATCACAACGCGAACGGTTCTTGATTTAACAGAAGTCTTGCTTGCGCATTCCAACAATGCCTGTTGGGCACTAACAGCAAATTCCTCACCGGCTTTGCGTACAGGCTGATAATCGACTGTCACAACGCGCAATAACTCACCGTCTGAGTTGTAGGTGACTTCAAATGTCGCTGATGCCCTTTGATAATCAACACCTTCAGGGAGTGTCCAACACTTGGCTGCCATTTCTGTCACTATTTCCGCATCCGTGGCAGCAAACGCGACGGCTGGGTTCAATGTGAGTGTGGCAATTCCAAGTAAGATCAGGTTTTTCATACGTCTCCCTTGCAGGCCAGTTCGGTTAATAACCCTGTATGAACAAGGTAGGTACGGACCGGACTGAATGCCAGCGTAATACACTGGATAGAGTGTGCGGTCGAGTTTAGAACAACCTGTGGATAATTTATGCTTATCCTGTGGAGCGCTTTGTGGATAAGTCAGACGTGATTTATCTTTAAAGGATTGAATTTATTATAATTATAAGTGGCCCTGAGAGGGGAAACTTCAACAAAAACTGAAGTATGATAATGTTTTCATTGATTGCCGATGCCGACTATTCTCTTCGTTAAAAGCATTTGCTCGTCTTGATCTGTCTCAATATCAGTGCAGAATATGTTGCATGCATTTGCCGGACATTTTTGTAACCAGTTGTAATTGCAGAGAATCTACTTGTAGAACGACGTGGCATGAAATGTCATATAAATGAATAATTGTGCAGGCTTAACGCATTGATTTCAAAGGGAAATGTTTTGGAGGCCTCACCCGGAATCGAACCGGGGTGCAAGGATTTGCAGTCCTCTGCGTAACCACTCCGCCATGAGGCCATCCGTAAGAGGTCTGTCAAATCAGTCAGCGCTCTCTTGAGCAGTTCCAATATTGATCCAGACACGCTTCGTCAAGCGGTTAGCCGTGATTGATTTATTTTTCTCCAAGACTTTGTTGCGGGTACCGGAGGAAAGAGTCATTCGTCCGGGTCACGGTCGGCGGGCGTTTGCGGGCGTGCAAGATTACCTTTTGAAAACGTGTAGCCTGTTTCGACTGCGTTCCGGCCAAATTTGTTGCGTAGGCGATCAATAGCACCTTCTGCGACAGCACGTTTTGTGGCCTGTGTGTCGACCAGATCCGGCGGGTCGGCGCGGTCGTCTGATGAGAGTTCACCCACACCAATGCCAAGCAGCCGGAACTTGGTTCCATCCAGTTCTTTTTCCAGAAGCTGAAGGCCAGTACGGAAAATACGATCCGCAAGCTGAGTAGGGTCAGCCAGTTGGCGATTGCGCGTCCGCAACTTGAAGTCTTGTGTTTTGAGCTTGAGCACGACCGTCCGTCCGGCAATGTCACCAGCCTTCAGACGCTGCGATACCTTCTCGGACAACGCACGCAGGACAGGGACCAGATCGCTTGCTTGCGAGAGGTCTTTGTTGAATGTTGTTTCGGCTGAAACACTTTTCATATCATGTTCGGGTTCAACCTTGCGGCTATCTTGTCCACGTGACAGCCTGAATAGCCGCTGACCCATTGTGCCATAGGCTTTCATCAGTGCACCTTCATCCATCATCTGAAGTTGTCCGATGGTGCGAATGCCATCACTCTCGAGCTTGGCATTGAAGGATTTGCCTACACCCCAGATCATGCTGACCGGTTTGTTACGCAGAAAATCGAGCGCTTCGGCTTCACCGATGATAGAAAATCCACGCGGCTTTTCAAGGTCAGAGGCCACCTTAGCCAAATACTTGCAATAGGATAGGCCTACCGAAATGGTAATGCCTATTTCTTCTTCGACCCGTCTGGCAAAGCGTGCCAGCACAATCGCCGCTGGTGCACGATGCAGTCGCTCTGTACCTCCCAGATCGAGGAATGCCTCATCAATGGAAATGGGTTCGACGAGTGGAGTGAGATCGCGCATCAGTTGTCGAACTTCACGCCCGACACGCGCGTATTTCTCCATATTCGGTTTAACGACAACTGCTTCAGGGCAAGCTTCAAGCGCTTTGAACATTGGCATGGCAGACCGAACACCATGAATGCGCGCAATATAGCAAGCGGTCGAAACTACGCCACGCTTGCCACCACCAATGATAAGCGGTTTGTCGCGAAGCTCCGGATTATCCCGCTTTTCTACCGATGCATAAAATGCGTCGCAATCGACATGGGCGAGCGACAGCTTGTAAAGCTCTGCATGGCGAACCAGACGTGGGCTGCCACAGGCGCGGCAGCGTCGCGCGGTTTCGAGTTTTTGCAGCGATAGGCAATCGCGGCAGAAACCATGTTCTGAACTATTTTCTGCGAATTGGTTGGCCATGGCTGCATGCGGTTTGATGAACATAAAAGGAACATCGTTTTATAGCACTAAAGCTTGGGAATGCCATCGTCACACTGATGTCCTGTCAGCTGTGCACTTGACATTGGCAAGGATATCACCAAGTTTAGCACTATGAACAACCGTTTTGCTTCCATACTCCATCGGGTTCAACCGATCACGGGATAGCAACCCTCGAGTCCTGCTCAGCGCAGAGGATTCCGGGGGACGGTTTGCCGCTTGCCTTCAAGCGGAATTACTAAAAGCGCTTTCTTCCAAAATTCAATCAGTTACTCCGGACCGGAATCGTTACGGAGAACAATTATCATTAGACAGCAGTGAGCTATCGTCATGAGCGTAAAGAACCGCAAGAAGCCTAAGATCGTCGTCAGCGACATCGATCACGAACGCCTGACAATTCTGGCCGGTAACGTCTCCGAAAAACTGGAGGAAGTGGCCGAGGAATTGTTGCAGGAACTCGACCGCGCCAAGGTGGTGCCGCAGAAGAAACTGCCAGCGGATGTCGTTCATATGGGGTCGACTGTCGAATTTCGCTCTAATGACGGTCACGAGCGTAAGGTAACGCTGGTTTATCCGGGCGAGGCGGATATTGCTCAGGGCAAGATTTCTATTTTGACGCCAATCGGCACGGCACTTATCGGCCTGACGCCAGGCCAGTCCATGTCATGGATTGCACGCGACGGCAAAGCTCATGAGTTGAGCGTTTTGAGTGTATCTGCTGCAGAAGTCGCAGGCGCAGAGTAAATTTTAGCGACGACAAAAAAGCGCCTAGAACGGGCGCTTTTTATATAGGGAGCTGCTGAGACGGTGTGTATTCGCTGTGCCGTTCTAAAGATGCTGGTTTAACCCACCGGGCAGCAGTGAAGCGGCCTTTTCAATACTCGCTGGATCGCGCCCTGTTTCCTCGCAAAAGCGCAGCAGGGTCGGTTCGTGGCTGAGATAAAATTGCAGGACGCCCTCCAGAAACCCCGGTTCTTGAGCCGCAGATCGAATTGATGAGATCTCGATCCCAGTGAGTGCGAGAAAGCGCGGCATCAGATCCTTGTCCTGAGCCAACCATACGAGCGCTTCGACTGCAAGGTTTTCTGCATCCGCTTGGCTCATGAGGCTTTTCATCTGCTTCTCCGCTTTAAATCATTTGTTTTGGCATTTCAGGTCCCGGAAAGGCCGATTCCTGTTCTTCCCGGATATATCTTACAATAGCCGCGCGACAATGCGAGATTTGGCGAATATTTGCCATTCGTCAATGAAATGCGCTTAAACTATATAGGAACCATGTCGGTGTGATGGGCAGAACAAACCTGTCTTTGAACAGGAAAGAATAAGGCCAGGGAATATTCGATGACCAAAAGTGTGATGATCGTCGAGGACAACGAACTGAATATGAAGTTGTTTCGCGATCTTATCGAAGCCAGCGGATATGAAACCATCAGGACCAGAAATGGTCTTGAGGCGCTTGATCTTGCCCGAGAGCACCGCCCTGATCTTATCTTGATGGATATCCAGCTTCCTGAAGTGTCCGGGCTGGAAGTGACGAAATGGCTCAAGGATGATGAAGAACTGCGCCACATACCAGTAATCGCAGTCACGGCCTTTGCCATGAAAGGCGATGAGGAGCGTATTCGTCAGGGAGGCTGTGAGGCCTATATATCCAAGCCGATTTCTGTTCCGCGTTTTATTGAGACGATAAAATCTTATCTGGGCGACGCCTGATCATTTTCAATGTGGGGAAGTTTACGGAGTGAGAATCTGGGGGGCTAGGCATCATGACGGCAAGAATTCTCGTCGTTGACGACGCGGAATCACACGTAAAGCTGCTGGAAGCTCTCCTGTTGCGCGAGTATTACGAGGTCGTAACGGCCTCTAACGGCGCAGAAGCTATCGAAATTTGCCTTGGCGGCCAGATTGATGTGGTTATTCTCGACGTCTTATTGCCGGGAATGGATGGTTTTGAAGTTTGCCGTCGCCTGAAAGATGACCCGCGCACAACCAATATTCCTGTTGTGATCCTGACGGCACTGGATAGCCCAAAAGATAAGATCAAGGGACTTGAAGCAGGCGCAGATGACTTCATGTCGAAGCCGGTCAAAGATCTTCAGCTGCTTTCCCGCGTCAAGAGCCTTGCCCGGCTCAAAATGGTTTCCGACGAATTGTTCCTGCGCACAGGCACGGTTGCCGACACGGAAGTGGAAGCGCTGCTCGTCACCAAACTTTCTGGCCGGTTTGGGGGCGGAGAGGATGCCGCCCGCATTCTCGTTGTTGATGAGAACGAACTGGCTGGCGCTCGTCTTCGCATGATTTTGGGCGAAGATTATTTTGTCGATGTTGCTCATGACGCCAATGGTGCGCTGATCAAGGCGATTGACAGTGACTACGACAGCATCGTTATTTCTGCCGATTTTACCTATTACGATCCGTTACGGCTCTGTTCACAGATGCGCACAATCGAGCGCACAAGGCTTGTGCCGATCATCCTGATCGTGAACGAGGATGAAGGCTCGCTGGTCGTCCGCGCACTTGAGCTTGGCGTAAATGACTATGTGATGCGGCCGCTGGAGAAGCTCGAGCTTTATGCGCGGCTGCGCACGCAAATCAAGCGCAAGTGCTACAACGACCTTTTGCGTCAAAGCCTGCACCGTACAATCACCATGGCGGTGACAGACAGCCTCACAGGACTGCATAACCGTCGTTACCTCGATACCCACATGCCGGTGCTGCTTTCGCGCGCTACGGGGCGTGAGCGGCCTTTATCAGTCGTTATGATCGACTTTGACCATTTCAAGCGCGTGAACGACAAATATGGTCATGATGGTGGAGATGATGTGCTGCGAGAATTTGCGGTGCGGCTGCGCAAGAAGATTCGCGGCATGGATGTCATGTGCCGTTATGGCGGCGAGGAGTTTGCGATCGTCCTGCCCGATACTGATATAATGGCTGCAGCTGCGGTGGCCGAACGTATTCGCGAAGCGGTGGCAGAGACCCCTTTCCTTCTGGCTAGTGGCAAGCATAAGATCAATATGACGATCAGTATCGGCATCGCATCGCTGCGTCTCATGGGAGGCGACACCGCCGAGGCGCTCTTCTCACGAACTGATGCTGCACTTTATGAAGCCAAGAAAAACGGCCGCAACAGGATTGCTCTGTCTGCTGCTTAGAGCGCATCCCGAAAAGTGCAAAGCGGTTTTCGGACAAGATGCGTATTAAAAAAGTCAGGACACATCCAACGCTTAAACGAAAAAAGCCGTCTCGTGAGAGACGGCTTTTTTGATTCCGGCCAGTGTGTGATGTCTGGCGGAGGAAACGAAAATTACTTGATTTTCGTTTCCTTGAAGTCGACGTGCTTGCGCGCAATCGGGTCGTACTTTGTCTTTGTCATCTTTTCCGTCATCGTGCGGCTGTTCTTCTTCGTTACGTAGAAGAAGCCGGTGTCAGCGGTCGACAAAAGCTTGATCTTGATGGTCGTAGCCTTGGCCATATCGAAATACCTGCTCTTTCATGATTAAACCGCTGCGAGTCTCGCCAATTGGCTAGAAGCGGAAATTCGGCGCGACACTACGGATTGAGGGCGAAAAGTCAACCCCGCTTCTTCCTTTGGACAAGTCTTATCGCAGCAAAGAGTGCAAAAGCTGCAAAAAAGATGCCGAGAGTGAGCGGAAAGCCCTTTGGTCCCATGGCATCCATGCCCACACCGACCGCTTGAGGTCCTGCGAGCATGCCGATTGCATAGCAGAAAACAAAGGCAGCGTTGGCGGAAGCCAACTCGCGACCGGTGAGTTCTGAACCAAGATGCGCGAGGCCGACCGTGTAGAGTCCCGCCACAACGCCACCCCATAAGAACAGGACGGCTGCCATCAGATACCAGCTTTGCATGAGATATGGCAGGGCAATCATACCGATGAGGCCCGTCACAGCACAGAACAGCAGCAGCTTACGCCGGTCTGAAATACGGTCGCTTATGATACCGAGCGGTATCTGCATCAACACATTACCAAGCCCGATCATTGTCAGCAGCAGCGCTGCGTCCCCTTCATCATATCCGACTCGCGCGCCAAAGACCGGAAACAGAGCGAAACCGCCTGTTTCGACGGCACCAAATACGAAGACTGCCATGGTTGCAGTGGGAACAGCAAAGATGAACGGCAGAAAGGGAACATGATCGCCTTCCTCGAAATCCGGACTGTCGCGCCAGGCGAGTAGCACGGGTATCGTAGCCACTATGATGATTGCAAAGCCGACATAGAAGGGCATGCCTCCCGCACTGCCGATCTTGGAGAATAGCCATGGGCCCAGTGCGAAACCCAGCGAAAGTGACGTCGCGTAAATGCCAAGCACAAGTCCGCGCTTTTCAGGCGGGGCGGAGGCATTGATCCAGTATTCGGACAAAACAAACAGCACAGTCAGCGCAAAATGCAGAACGATCCGCAAGGCGAACCATGCCCAGAGCGGTTGCAGGAAGTGGAAGCCTAGAAAAGCAACACTGCCGATGACAAGCATGAGCACAATGGCGCGTGCGACGCCCAGCCGGGCTGCAATCGGTGCCGCGAGTGGTGCGGCGACAATCGACGCAAGGCCAGCGACAGCCGTGTTGGCGCCGATCAGGCTTGCGGAGTGACCGCGTGCTTCAAGAAGTACACTCAGAAGCGGTATGCCCAAGCCAATTGCAGCGCCCATAGCGCTGATCGTAGCTATTGCTGCAGCAAGCGAACGCCAATGCATCTGGCCCTCATTCGGCCCGCCTTCCGGTTCCCGGGAGGCAAGATCGGTAGGGTGGATTTCTTTGTTCATATTGTCAGATCACTTCACGGACAAAGCGGCCATGCCGCTTGCTGTATTGTGCCACAGGCAAGGTGGCAGGCAGGTCGAGCCGAGTTTCTGTGAGCAGCATTCGCGCTTCCTTTAGAATGGCCTGAGTAATTCGGGCAACGTCGAGTTTATCAACTTCATCAATTGTCACCCAATCCAAATCTTCCAGTTCGCCACTTGGAACAAGTGATGCTCGTTCAAGTTCCGGCAGGCTGTCGCGAAAGGCGATAAAAAAACGCGCATCAAATCGACGGACATTGCCGGGTGGCGTTACCGCTCGAGCGAAATAGCGCAGATCACCAAGCGCTGGCAACGCACCACGTTCAAGGAATGCACACCAATCCTTGTTATCAGGCATTATTATGTTGGTGGATGACAAACGTTTGGCAAAAGAGGTTTGATCGGAGTTCGGCCTGTCAAAGGATGTACGTGCAATCCTTAGCCCGGTTTCCTCAAAAGTTTCTCGGATAGCGCAAAGCCCTAGCGCACGAGCCCTGCGCTGCGAAGCGCGGGTTCCCATGCCTGTCATCAGTTTTTGGGTGTCGTTTTCACTGAGTTCTGTTGCCGCCGTTACCGCGCCGTCCCCTGCCTCTGCCCGTCCACCGGGGAAGACAAATTTGCCCGGCATGAAAGCCAGACTGGGATGACGTTTGCCCATCAGAATGCGTGGCGTGCGACCTGTCCGGTCAATCAACAACAACGACGCTGCATCGTGTGGACGCAGCGCCGATTTAGTTGATGACTGATTGGAATGGACGGGGGAGGTCACGGCAGAACCGCCTGTTATGTGACGTCGCCGTAATCGCCTTCGCCCTGTCCACCAAAGCCGTGCATGAACAATGCCCATTGCAGGCCGATGGTTGCGCCCTTGATGGGCTGTAGCAAGATCAGGGACATGATCACAATCATCGGACCCCATATCGCCATATGAGCCCACAATGAGAGGTTGGTCGTGGCTTCCACGCCCATGAATGCGCCAACCACGATGTGTCCGACGATGAGGATCGTCAGGTAGGCAGGAAGATCATCAGCGCGCTGCTCGGTATAATCTTCTCCACAGACAGAGCAATGATCCACTGGCTTTACAAAGGCGCGAAACAGCTTTCCCTCACCACAATGCGGGCAGCGGCATTTGAATCCGCGCCAGAGAGCCTGACCAAGAGGGCGGCTCGGACGCGCGGTTTTCTGGCTTTCGCCACCGAAAACCTGAACATGACTATTTGTGGAATTGGCCTCTAACGTGCTCATCTGCGACCTTTTCTCTTAGAACCCGTTTTCTTGGGCCCTGTTTTGGAGGCGCCGGAAAAGCCTGCAGGCTTTCCTTTGCGCCCGCGCATTCCCTTGCTTGCCTTATGATGCGAACGTGTCGACATCGGCAGGGAATGCGGTTCGGAAACCATCTCAAAACGAAGCGCACCCGCAACGGGGAGCGCTTCCACAAGTCTTACCGTGACAGTATCGCCCAGACGGAAGCCTTTTCCGCTTCTTTCTCCGGCGATCGCATGGTTCGCTTCGTCATATAGATAGTATTCATCACCCAAAGTTGAAATGGGCACAAGTCCGTCTGCGCCATATGTCGCAAGAGACACGAAAAGACCAGCCCTGGTGACGCCTGTGACGCGGGCTTCGTAATCGTCACCAAGATGGGCGGCGAGGAAGTGTGCGATAAGACGATCAACAGTTTCTCGTTCGGCGAGCATGGCCCGGCGTTCAGTCGAGGAAATCAGTGCCGCAGTTTTTTCAAGTTGCGATTCTTCTATCGCGGTCAGCCCGTCATTACCCAGGCCAAGAGCCTTGATCAGAGCGCGATGGACGATGAGATCTGCATAACGGCGAATTGGCGATGTGAAATGCGCATATTTGTGCAAATTCAAACCGAAATGGCCGATATTGTCAGGGCTGTAGATAGCCTGACTTTGCGTGCGAAGCACAACCTGATTGACTAGATCCTGATGATCCGTGCCATCAACTGCTTCCAGAATGCGATTGAACTGGCCCGGCCTGAGTTCGGCCCCCTTTGCGAGGTTCATATCAAGCGTACGCAGGAATTCACGCAGGCTTTCCTGTTTTGCGAGTGCAGGCGCGTCGTGAATACGGAAGATCAGCGGCTGGCGGCGCGCTTCAAGCACTTCAGCCGCAGCCACGTTGGCCTGAATCATGAACTCTTCAATGAGCTTATGTGCATCAAGCCTTTCCGGCACGATGACCTTATCAACCTTGCCGTCGGGAGCCAGTAGAATTTTCTTTTCTGGAAGGTCGAGCTCAAGCGGCTCGCGTGCATCGCGACCACGCTTCAAGGCTGCATAGGCGGCCCACAGCGGCTTGAGAATGGTATCAAGAATGGGTGCGGTCTTATCGTCCGTCGCACCGTCAATCGCTGCTTGAGCCTGCGGATAGGCCAATTTTGCAGCTGAACGCATCAGAATGCGGTGGAACTTGTGTGACTTCTTGTGACCGTTGGCATCGAACACCATACGCACCGCAAGCGCGGGTCGATCTTCCAGTTCACGCAATGAACAGAGATCGTTGGAAATGCGCTCGGGCAACATCGGTACAACGCGGTCGGGGAAGTAGACCGAATTGCCGCGTTTCAGCGCTTCACGATCAAGTGCAGAATTCGGGCAAATATAAGCAGCGACATCGGCAATAGCGACGATCACAATATGTCCGCCAGTATTATCCGGGTCTGTATCGGGTTCTGCATAAACCGCGTCGTCATGATCCTTTGCATCTGCCGGATCGATGGTAACGAGCGGAATCTTACGCCAGTCTTCCCGATTGCCATCAAGCGTCGCAGGCTTGGCGTTTTCCGCTTCCCGGATGACATCATCCGGGAAAATATGCGGAATTTCATGTTCATGGATCGCAATCATCGACAGCGCTTTTTCGCTGTCGATGGAGCCGACTACCTGACGCACCTTGCCTGCTGGCAGGCCGTAACGGCGCGAGGATGTAAGCTCGACTTCGACCAGATCGCCGCTTTTAGCATCCTGTAGGGACTGCGGGTCCAGCTGCACTTCCGGTTGTTTGCGGTTGACTGGTTCCAACCGCCATTCGCCGTTGCTGAGCTTGCGTAACACGCCGAGCACTGCATTGTTGCTGTGGTCGATTACCTTGATCACGCGAGCCGAATATTCCGGGCCGTCATTTTCCTTGCTACGGAAAATCTTGGCCAATACGCGATCGCCAACACCCACAGTGGGGCCATCGGAGGCTTTATTGAGACGCGTACGGCGGATCAGCACTACCGGCGCCTTACCATGTTCGGCTTCGTCCCAATCCGTTGGACGCGCAACGAGACCACCGTCATTGTCCCGTCCGGTTACGTTTAAAGTTGTGATCGGGGGCAACGAACCAGGGCGCGACAATTTGCGATCGCGTTTTTCAACGAGCCCTTCATCGGCTAGCTCACGCAACAGGTCTTTTAGATAGACGCGTGCGTCGCCCTTGATGTTGAAGGCTTTGGC
The DNA here is from genome assembly GCF_002278035.1 of Ochrobactrum quorumnocens. Classification (NCBI taxonomy): domain Bacteria; kingdom Pseudomonadati; phylum Pseudomonadota; class Alphaproteobacteria; order Hyphomicrobiales; family Brucellaceae; genus Ochrobactrum; species Ochrobactrum quorumnocens. Next base: position 96,240 of record NZ_CP022603.1, read on the forward strand.
AAGTTCACGCTTGCCAGCGCGATCCGGATTTTCCTCAATGAACTTAAGAACTTCGTCACGCGTCGGCAAAAAGGAAATCGGATCACCCGATTTCGCCGCGTTTGATTTTGCTGTTGTTGCACGCCGTTCGGTCCGCGCGGATCGTCCGGTATCTGGTTTGGGGAAACGGCGCGCCAAGTCTTACTCCTCTGCCGCTTTCGCCTTGCTTTTTGATTTAGCAGCGGGCTTCTTTGCGGCGGTCTTTTTCGTTGTTGTCTTCTTTTCAGCAGTCGCTGACTTGCTGGCGGCTTTACGTGCCGGAGCCTTTTTGGGCTTCGTGCTGCCAGCTTTTTCCGTAATCAGGGCGAGCGCTTCTTCAAGCGTCACACTTGCCGGGTCTTTGCCCTTTGGCAGGGTAGCATTGACTTTGCCCCAGTTGACATACGGACCATAGCGGCCATCACGGACGGTGATTGAACCACCATCAGGATGATCGCCAAGCGTTGCAAGCGCTGCAGGTGTGGAACGCCCGCGACCAGCACCCTTGGATTGTTTGTCGGCAAGCACAGCAACCGCACGGTTAAGGCCGACCGAGAAAACTTCGTCAGCATTTTCGAGGTTCGCGAACGTACCGTCATGGCTGACATAAGGACCATAGCGTCCAATGCCGGCTGAAATCATTTTGCCGGTTTCAGGGTGCTGTCCGACATCGCGTGGCAGCGACAGAAGGGCAATCGCCTTTTCATGATCAAGCGTATCGACCGACCAGCCTTTCGGCAGACTCGCGCGCTTGGCTTCCTTGCCTTCGCCGCGCTGGATATAAGGTCCGAAACGTCCGGTGCGGGCAGTGATTTCTTCGCCGGTGAAAGGATCTTTGCCGAGTGACTTTGGTTCATCAGAAGCCGCAGCATCGCCACTTCCCTCACCACCGAGCTGACGAGTGAACTTGCATTCGGGATAATTGGAGCAGCCGACGAATGCGCCATATTTGCCGAGCTTCAGCGAGAGTTGACCTGTTCCACAAGTTGGGCAGGTGCGTGGATCGCTGCCATCGCCGCGATCCGGGAAGGCAAGCGGTGCCAGTTCTTCGTTGAGCGCGTCGAGAACATTGGTAACACGCAGTTCCTTGATGTCGTCGACAGAGCCGGAGAAATCACGCCAGAAATCGCGCAGCACGTCTTTCCACGACAGCTTGCCGTCGGAAATCAGATCGAGCTTTTCTTCCAGATCGGCCGTGAAATCATATTCGACATAGCGCTTGAAGAAGCTTTCAAGGAACGATGTTACCAGACGGCCTTTCGGGTCTGGCGTCAGCTTGCGCTTGTCGATGGTAATATATTCCCGATCGCGCAAGGTGGCGAGTGTCGCCGCATAGGTCGAAGGACGGCCAATGCCGAGCTCCTCCATTTTCTTGATGAGAGAGGCTTCGGAATAGCGCGGCGGTGGTTCTGTGGAGTGCTGCGTGGCGTCGATCTTTTCACGCGCAATCGCTTCACCAGAGCGGATTTCCGGCAGCTTTGCGCTGTCTTCATCCTCGTCCTCTTCCTCGCGATGATCTGTATAGGCAGCTAGGAATCCGTCGAACTTGGTGACCGAACCATTGGCGCGCAGCATTGCCGACTTCGAGCCGTTCAAGGCCTCGATGTCTGCTGTCGTGCGTTCAATGTCGGCAGCCTGCATCTGGCTTGCGATAGCACGCTTCCAGATCAGCTCGTAAAGACGCGCCTGATCTTCATCTAGATAGCGGCGCACTTCTTTGGGGTGGCGCATGAAGTCAGTCGGGCGGATTGCTTCGTGCGCTTCCTGTGCGTTCTTCGCCTTGCTGGCATAATAGCGTGGCTTTTCCGGTACGTAGTTCGGGCCGAAGCTTTTGCCGATCGCATCACGCGCTGCAGTGATCGCTTCGGGCGCCATTTGCACACCGTCAGTTCGCATATAGGTGATGAGACCGGTGGTTTCGCCGCCAATGTCTACGCCTTCATAAAGGCGCTGCGCCACCTGCATGGTGCGCGAAGCAGAGAAGCCGAGCTGACCGGACGCTGCCTGTTGCAAGGTCGATGTGGTGAATGGAGGCCCAGGATTGCGCTTGGTTGGCTTTGCCTCGACCGAGACTGCCTTGAAGCTTGCGCCTTCAAGCATGGTTCGGATCGCGCTTGCCTGCTCTTCATTCTTGATATCGAGCTTGCCAAGACGCTTACCATCGACAGCGGTTAGGCGTGCCGTGAAGTTATCATTGCGTGGCGTTTTTAAAAGCGCGGCAATGTTCCAGTATTCTTCACGAATGAAGCGCTCGATCTCGGACTCGCGATCACAGACCAGACGAAGGGCTACCGACTGAACGCGGCCAGCCGAACGAGCACCTGGCAATTTGCGCCACAGGACCGGCGACAAGGTAAAGCCGACCAGATAATCGAGAGCACGGCGAGCCAGATAGGCGTCAACCAGAGGCTCGTCGATGTCACGCGGATTGGCGATAGCATCAAGGACAGCCTTCTTGGTGATTGCGTTGAATGCAACGCGCTTTACCGTTTTGCCCTTGAGAGCTTTCTTTTGATTGAGAACTTCCAGCACATGCCATGAAATGGCTTCCCCTTCGCGATCAGGGTCAGTTGCCAGAAACAGGCCATCGGCGTCCTTCAACGCTTTGACAATATCTGCCAGACGCTTGGCGGAATTGCTGTCCACTTCCCAGGACATGGCAAAATCTTCGTCCGGGCGGACGGAGCCATCCTTAGCTGGCAGATCTCGCACATGACCAAACGAAGCCAGAACCTTATAGTTCGAGCCGAGATATTTGTTGATAGTTTTGGCCTTGGCAGGCGATTCGACAACGACAACGTTCATTAAAGCAGCCTAGATTCGCGATCTTCCAAGGCAAAATGCCCATTCATCGCGTTCAAATTGTTGCCTTTCACATGAACAGCGGTTTGCGTTTGGTCAAGAGCATGATGACAAAATTCGTCAAATACAACTTAAAATTGCTGCTGTTAAGTGTATAACCAATGGTAGTATTTGGTTGGGTATATCCGATGGGTTTGAACCAGGAGGGTGATTTTCACGTGATGGAAACAGAAACGTCGTGGGGGCATAAATGGTTCAACGGGAGACAGCTCACCGCGAGACATTGGCGCATAATGAAGAAATGTTTCAAGAACTCGTCAAGATGGCAAGGACAACCGATAGTCATCTTTTGGCCTATCTGATGGATATGGCATTGCAGGAAGCGCGAGACAATCAACATAACTATACATAACTGACTTTATAAATGCTCCTCTTGCGGCATAAGAGCTACCTGATTGCCGGGAAAGTGTAACAGCCTCCCGACAAGATCAAGTTCGAGCAAGATCTAGTTGTGCGGACCGGCATTAATGCCGACATGCCTGACCAAAGTGTCCACATCAATCGGTACAGGGTCAAGGGCGTCGACCATAACATCACCCTCCTTGTCTTTGGCGATTGGTTGCAGCACTGCCGGTTCTTCATCAAGCTGGTTCAAGAGATCAGCCTGTTCCAGATCGGATAAAATGCTGCCATCGGGCATAAGTGGTGCAAGAGATTCGATAACGTCGTCTGCTCTGGTAACGAGTGTTGCGCGGTGAAACGTGCGCCAACGACAGACACATTGCGCGACCCAACGATTGCTACGGGTGGTTAGTGAAACACATTCGCGTCGCCCTTGATGATAACCAGAGGTGTGCTTCGCAATTTTTCAGTTGTTGCGGATAGTCGGGCTCGCCCATGCCAACAAGGCGGGCTCCCATACGCTCAATGACTTCAAGCTTACGCTCAGCATCGTCCAATGACAAAACACACTCTGGCCGCGAGCCGCCACGAAAATTGAGGTCGGGCAATCGTTCGATGGCGTTAGCTGCGGAGCCACAAAAGAGAATCAGGTCTCGGAAAGCAACCGGACCGATGTTTTCGGTTTGGATAAGGCATAGCCAGTTGATCCGCTGGCGGACGGAGAGGCGAAAGTCTTCGAATTCGCGCCCTCTTTCATCCCTTTTTACCGATCTTGCTTTCCGTGCCGCTCAGAAGCCGCGAAATATTGGCTTGATGTTTGATGAAGATGATCACCGTCATGACGGCAAACAATGCTGCAATCGCAAGATCTCCACGCACGTAAAGTGCAATTGGGACAATAAGGCTCGCGACCAGAGCCGAAAGCGACGAATAGCGGGTCAGTAGGGCTGTGATGATCCAGGCGGCGATGAACACCAGCGCACCGGACCAGGCAAGCCCAAGCAGGATGCCCAGATAGGTCGCAACGCCCTTGCCGCCTTTGAAGCCGATCCAGACAGGAAAAAGGTGGCCGATAAAGGCACCAAATCCGGCTGCAATCGCAGCATATTCACCAAAGCGCGAAGCAATCAGTACAGCGAGGGTGCCTTTAAATGCATCAAGAAGAAGCGTTGCAGCAGCGAGTTTCTTGTTTCCGGTGCGCAAGACGTTGGTCGCGCCAATATTGCCAGAGCCGATGGCGCGCACATCGCCAAGTCCGGCAAACCGGGTCAGGATAAGCCCGAAGGGAATAGAACCGAGAATGTAACCGAAAACCAGCGTGCCGAGCGACACCAAATTGAAAAGACCTGCTTCGGCCATGAAACTCCCCATTTGTTCCATATATAAATTAAAGTACGAAGCGGCTTTGTGAAGGATAATACGTCAAAACAAATAGTTAGAGCAGTTTCAACGATTCAGCCTTCACTGAACCGCTCTAATTAAAGCATTTCCAGCAAAAGTGCGAAGCGGTTTTGCGTTGGATAATGCGTTAAAACAAATAATTAGAGTGGTTTCAACGATTCAGCCTTCACTGAAACCACTCTACTTGAGAAGAAAAGCCGCCCAAAAGCAAGACGGCTTTCCCAGATTTGTTAAGCTGAATAAACCGTTTTGCCGCCAACTACGGTGCGGTTCACACGTCCCTGAAAGCGAGCACCCTCAAAGCAGCTGTTCTTCGAGCGTGAATGCAAATCCGGCTCGCGAACGACCCAAGGCTCGTCGAGATCAACGATGGCGAGGTCAGCTTTTGCACCCCGCTTGAGCGTCCCGGCATCAAGACCGAAAATACGTGCGGGCGCGGTAGAAAGGACTTCCGTAAGGCGCAGCAAAGGAATGCTGTCATTGTGGTAGAGGCGAAGTGCTGCGGCGAGCAGAGTTTCCAGGCCAATCGCCCCGGCTTCGGCATCTGCGAATGGAAGACGTTTGGTGTCGACATCCTGCGGGTCATGGGCAGAAACGACTATATCTATCGTACCATTTTTGACCGCTTCAACCATCGCAAGGCGATCTTCTTCGCTGCGCAGAGGCGGTGAAAGACGAAAGAATGTCCGGAATTCACCAATATCGTTTTCGTTGAGCGACAGGTGATTGATAGAAACACCGGCGGTGACTTTCGTGCCGAGTTCTTTTGAGCGGCGCAAAGCATCGGCAGACATGGCGCAGGAAATCTGGGCCGCATGGTACTTGCTTCTGGTCAGCGCAGCAAGGCGCAGATCGCGCTCGAGCGGGATGACTTCAGCTTCACGTGGGCTGCCGGACAGGCCAAGCCAGCTTGCGAACAGACCTTCATTCATCACGCCATTTGCGCCGAGATAGGGGTCGCGGGTTTCGCAGGCAATCACCGCGTCGAAGTCGCGGGCATAGGTTAGCGCGCGCCGCATCAACTGCGTGTTGGCAATTGTGTGACGGCCTTCAGTAAACGCAACGGCTCCAGCATTACGAAGCAGACCGATTTCGGTCATTTCCTCGCCATGCAGCCCCTTGGTGATAGCTGCTGCCGGATGGACATTGACGATGGCCGTGTCGCGCGCCGTACGCTTGACGAATTCCACAAGCGCAACATCATCGATGACCGGATCTGTATCAGGCATCATGATGATGGAAGTGACGCCACCGGCTGCTGCCGCGCGGCTTGCGGAAGCAATGGTTTCGCGATGTTCGGCACCAGGTTCGCCGATGAAAACACGGGAATCGACCAGACCCGGCAGAATCGCCATGCCATTGAGATCGATGATTTCTGCGCCCTCCGGAGCGCCCTGATTGCGCGCATCGGCACCGCTGGCGACGATCTTGCCATCCTCGATGAGCAGGCTACCGTTTTCGTCCAGTCCACGCGAAGGATCAACGATGCGGGCATTTTTAAACAGGGTCGTGCTCATGCTCGCTCTCCGTCGCTCATCTGGTTACGTCGGGGATCAAGCAGCGCTTCCATGACCGCCATGCGAACGGCCACACCCATCTCAACCTGTTGCTGGATCATGCTTTGCGGACCATCGGCAACGTCCGAGGCAATCTCCACCCCACGGTTCATCGGGCCGGGATGCATGACGAGAGCGTCAGGCTTGGCATATTTGAGCTTTTCGTTGTCGAGGCCATAGAAATGGAAGTATTCGCGCACCGAAGGCACGAAGGAGCCGGCCATACGCTCGCGTTGAAGGCGCAGCATCATGACGACATCTGCGTCTTTCAGGCCTTCTTCCATAGTGTTGTAAACCTCGACACTCATATCAGCGATACCAGCAGGCAGCAGTGTCGAAGGAGCGACGACACGAACACGTGCGCCGAGTGCATTGAGAAGCAGGATGTTGGAACGCGCAACACGAGAGTGAAGTACATCGCCGCAAATCGCAACAATGAGGTTTCCGATATCGCCTTTGGCGCGACGGATGGTGAGCGCATCAAGCAACGCTTGCGTCGGATGCTCATGAGCACCGTCACCCGCATTGACGACTGCACAGCCGACTTTCTGTGCGAGCAGTGCCGCAGCACCTGCCGAAGCATGGCGAATGACCAGAATATCGGGCTGCATGGCGTTGAGCGTCATGGCAGTATCGATCAGCGTTTCGCCTTTTTTGACCGACGAATTGCCGACGGACATGTTCATCACGTCAGCACCCAGCCGTTTTCCGGCGAGTTCGAACGAAGATTGTGTTCGCGTCGATGCTTCAAAGAAGAGGTTGATTTGTGTGCGACCGCGCAGCACGGACTTTTTCTTTTCTGGCTGTCTCGAAACAGCGACTTCCTGATCGGCAAGATCAAGAAGGCAAAGAATGTCCAGGGGCGATAGCCCCTTGATGCCAAGCAGGTGGCGGTGAGGGAATAGCGGAGAGACCGTTTGGTTTGTCATGGCAAGTCATCCGTATAGAGCTGCGACAGCTGGACCGCAACCGCCGTTATAATGGCTTTGGTCGATTCACAAAGAAAAACCTGTATTCTTTTGGGTGGAAATTGCACGTCCGTTGGAAAATGTTAGGAAATTGGGATGCAAGAGGGCATAAATTGAATTCGGTCGGAGCGCTGATCTGACGGAATTTGGTCTCCGCTCTAACTACTTGTTCTTACGCATTGGCCTCACGCAAAACCGCTTCGCACTTTTGGCAAATGCTCTAACCAAACGGATAAGCCTGTGAAAACTCACGAAGTCACCAACCAGACACCGTCCATGACGGGCAACAATGCATATCTGGGCGATCCGCTTCTGATACAAATCGCAGCGCGTTTTCCGAAGGAACTCCACAGCGATCTGGAGAATACCGGACGTTTTGTCTTATCAGTTGAAGCGCAGGATCTTGCGCGCTTGGCAAATACTGAGCTGCCAAAACTACGTACGCATGACCGGCAGGGACGGCGCGCTGATCTTATTGAATATCATCCTGCCTACCACGCCTTGATGCGCCGCTCGATTGCGCAGGGGCTGCATTGCTCGATCTGGGAAGCGAATCCTCTTGAAACCGGACGCCGTCATCAGGCACGTGCCGCGCGTTTTTATCTGACAGCGCAGCTTGAAGCTGGACATCTTTGTCCGTTGACGATGACGAACGCGTCGCTTGCCGCCGTGATGGCATCGCCCGAACTTTACAAGGAATGGTCGCCACAGGTTCTGTCGCGCAAATATGATTCCTCGCAAAAGCCCGCGTTTAGCAAACAAGGCATCACGCTCGGCATGGGTATGACCGAAAAGCAGGGCGGCACAGATGTGCGTGCCAACACGACCCGTGCGGAACGCAATGAGGATGGTACTTATACACTGAGCGGCCATAAGTGGTTTATGTCGGCTCCAATGTCGGATGCGTTTCTCGTATTGGCCCAAGCGGAAGAAGGGCTTTCTTGCTTCCTTTTGCCGCGTTTGACCAATGAAGCCGCGGGAAATGGCTTTTTCTTCCAGCGCCTGAAAGACAAGCTGGGCAATAAGTCCAACGCTTCCGCAGAAGTCGAATTCGACGGTGCTATCGGCCACCTCGTCGGAAATTCCGGCGAAGGCGTGAAAACCATCATGGATATGGTGACGCTTACCCGTCTTGATTGTGCGGTTGCTTCTGCTGGTTTGATGCGTTCCGGTCTGGCTGAAGCCGTTCATCATGCGCGTCATCGCGTGGTGTTTGATAAGCCATTGATCGAACAGCCGCTGATGAACCGTGTTCTGGCTGATTTGGCGCTGGATGTAGCGGGTGCAACAGCACTTTCCATGCGCCTTGCCCGTGCGTTCGACATGGCGGCAAGCGACCGGGCGGAAGCCGCTTTCGCTCGCTGCATGACACCTGTCGTTAAATATTGGGTCTGCAAGATCGCTCCAGCACTGCTTTACGAAGCGATGGAGTGCCTTGGTGGGAATGGCTATATCGAGGAGGGTAATCTCGCCCGCGCCTATCGTGAAGCCCCTGTCAACGCGATCTGGGAAGGTTCCGGCAATGTTATGGCGCTCGATGTGGCGCGCGTGCTGTCGCGCGCACCGGCACTTTTTGATGAAGTGCTGGATTGGATCAGCGAACAATTGGGCGTGCGTGGGCAGGGCACAATCGATGTACTTCAGGCCGCATTGCAACTGACTGAGACCGATCAGGGTGTCGCGCGTCTTCTGACAGAACAGCTCGCCTATGCCGCCGCCGCCGCCGAACTGCGTAACCTTGGTGCAGATGACATTGCAGATGCTTTCATTGAAACCCGGCTCGGCGGGCAGTGGCGCTCGACCTATGGCATGTTAGACGCGCGCCACAATGCCAACAGGATTCTTGATCAGCTCTATCCGGCGTCGTAATCGCTATCGTCTCGATGTGATGATCGAAGCAGGTGCAAGCGATCCAGTGCACCTTGCAGAATGAATGAAGCAGCGGCTGAATCAATGCGTTCGGCTCGCTTGCCGCGCGAGACGTCCATGCCGATCAATGCGCGTTCTGCAGCAACTGTCGACAGCCGTTCGTCCCAGAAGACGAATGGTAGATCAGTAAGCGGCTGCATGGTACGGACAAATGCACGTGTCGCCTGAACGCGTGGTCCCGCAGTGCCATCCATATTCATTGGCAGGCCGATAATGATGATGCCAACTTTGTCGGCTTCCAAGGCTTTGAGCAGCACCTGAGCATCGATTGTGAACTTGGCACGTTTGATAACAGTGCGAGGGTTGGCGAATGACAGGCCAAGATCGGAAACTGCAAGGCCGATGGTTTTGGTGCCAAGATCAAGCCCGGCAATGGTCTGGCCGGGTTGCAGGATTTCCAAAACGTCTTCGATTTCAACGACGGCCATTGTTCCTCATAGCTTTCTGATCAGGGCAATTTGATCAGGCGTCATATTGCCTGAAACGTTAGGTGAGCATTTCCCGCAAAAGTGTGTAGCGATTTTGCGTTGGATAATGCGAAAAACAAAGAGATAAAACAGCTGCGGCTTTGCATTTTAACCGAAGCTGACCGTCGTAATATCTGTTTTAAAACTGAAAATCGAGCCGCAAGGAGTACTGCAATGAAAATCACCTGGTTGGGCCACGCTGCTTATCGTGTTGAAACGGACAAAGCGGTCATTCTGATCGATCCATTCATCAATGGAAACCCTGGCGCCAAAGGCATCGATTTTAAAGAAGCAACGCAGGGTGTCACGCATATTACACTGACCCACGGTCATGGCGACCATATCGGCGACACTGTCGAAATCGCCAAAGAGCATGGCGCAACGGTCATCGCGAACCCAGAAATTACTGGTTGGCTCGGTCGCCAAGGCCTTGAAAATTTCAGCATGGGCAATACGGGCGGGACGATTGTTCTCGACGGCTTTAGCGTGACATTTGTTAACGCGTTGCATTCTTCAGCGCTAATGACAGAAGACGGCATCACACAATCGATGGGCAATCCGAACGGTCTGGTTTTCCATTTCGAAAATGCTCCGACACTTTATCATATGGGTGATACGGATATATTTTCCGACATGGCGCTGATCAACGAACTGCATCAACCAGAAATCGGCATCGTGCCGGTTGGTGATCGCTTCACCATGGGTGGTGCTGTTGCAGCCCTTGCCTGCCAGCGTTATTTCAACTTCAGGACCGTAATGCCGTGCCATTACGGATCATTCCCATTCATTGAAAAGACCGCCGACAAGTTCGTTGCGGCGATGGCCGATCATAAGGAAACGAAGGTTCTGGTCGCCGGACCCGGTACTGTTCACAGTTTTTAGAGCGCCTTTCCATCTGATGCAATCAGACAGGCGCTCTGGCGATTTGCTATAACGCGCATTTTGTCCGAAAACCGCTTCGCACTTTTCGGGATGCACTCTAACTGCGTATGGAAGCGCAAGAAATGTTGCGCTTCCCCACCTGCACCGTTATAGCCGGTAAAAGAACCTTTTCGGGGCAGCTTCGTGCTGCCCTAATCAAGCATTTGCGGAGAACAGGATGTCCGTCGATATTTCCACCGTCAAGCGTGTAGCGCATCTCGCGCGCATCGCTGTCAGCGAAGATGAAGCTGAACGCATGACCGGTGAGCTCAATGCAATTCTGGGCTTTGTCGAGCAGTTGAACGAAGTCGATATTGATGGCGTTGAGCCGATGACATCGGTCTCGCCGATGAAGATGCGTTTGCGTGAAGATGCTGTTACGGATGGCAATATTGCCAGTGCCGTCGTTGCGAATGCACCGGTCACGGAAGATAATTTCTTCGTCGTTCCAAAGGTCGTGGAGTAAGTCATGGCCATTCGGGTTTCCATCGAGACCCCGTTGCAGGATGATGTGCGCGATCTGGTTGAAGCCTTGAACGCACATATGTTGCCGCTCTCGCCGCTCGAATTCCAGTTCAAGATGACGGTTGAGCAGATGGCTGAGCCTGCGACAACGGTTTTCTTGGCTCGCGATGAAGACGGTAAGGCTGTCGGTTGCGGTGCATTAAAAATGCACGACGACGGTGTGGGCGAATTGAAGCGCATGTTCACCCGACCGGAAGTCCGCGGAAAACGCGTTGGCTCGTTACTTGTCGATGCGATTGTTGAGCTGGCAAGAGCCAAAGGTGTTTCGCGTCTGGTCCTTGAAACGGGCACTGGTCCCGGCTTTGATGGTGCCTGGCGGCTTTATGAGAATTCAGGTTTTGCGCGCTGCGGCGTGGTTCTGGATTATCCGGACTCCGAATACAGCGCCTTTTTTGAAAAGCGTCTCGTTGAGGCGCACTGACAGGATTTGACGATGAGCGAACTGACCGCACTGACCATTGCCGAAGCGCGCGACAAGCTGAAGGCCAAGGCGATTACCGCGACCGAACTGACGGAAGCCTATATTGCGGCGATCGATTCCGCCAATGAGGCGATCAATGCCTATGTTGCCGCGACGCCTGAAAAGGCGCGGGAAATGGCAAAAGCTTCGGATGCGCGCATTGCTGAAGGCAGAGCTGGCGCTCTTGAAGGCATTCCACTCGGTGTGAAAGATCTGTTTGCGACCAAGGGCATCCATACTCAGGCCTGCTCGCATATTCTCGATAGCTTTAAGCCTGAATATGAATCAACCGTCACGGCCAATCTTTGGGCAGACGGTGCAGTCATGCTTGGTAAGCTCAATATGGATGAGTTCGCCATGGGCTCGTCGAATGAAAATTCCTATTATGGTGCCGTAAAGAATCCGTGGCGCGCAAACGGTTCAGATGTCAATCTGGTGCCGGGTGGTTCGTCTGGTGGTTCAGCCGCAGCCGTTGCCGCGCAGCTTTGCGCTGGCGCCACTGCAACCGACACGGGCGGTTCAATTCGTCAGCCTGCAGCATTCACGGGTACAGTTGGTATCAAGCCGACCTATGGCCGCGTGTCGCGCTGGGGGGTCGTTGCCTATGCGTCGTCGCTCGATCAGGCTGGTCCGATAGCCCGCGATGTTCGCGATGCTGCGATCCTGTTGAAATCCATGGCCTCGCTCGATCTTAAGGACACAACTTCGGTTGATCTGCCGGTGCCTGATTATGAAGCAGCCATTGGCAAGTCCCTCAAGGGCATGAAGATCGGCATTCCAAAAGAATACCGTGCTGAAGGCATGCCGGAAGAGATCGAGGCGCTCTGGCAAAAGGGCGTTCAGTATCTCAAGGATGCTGGTGCAGAAATCGTCGATATTTCGCTGCCCCATACCAAATACGCGCTTGCTGCCTATTATATCGTTGCCCCAGCGGAAGCCTCGTCCAATCTCGCGCGTTATGATGGCGTGCGTTATGGTCTGCGTGTGCCGGGCAAAGACATTGCCGACCTGTATGAGCAGAGCCGTGCTGCAGGCTTTGGTAAGGAAGTGAAGCGCCGTATTCTGACCGGCACCTATGTTCTATCAGCTGGTTATTACGATGCCTATTATCTGCGCGCGCAGAAGGTACGTACGCTGATCAAGAAGGACTTTGAAAACGTCTTCGCGAGCGGTGTCCATGCAATCCTGACGCCCGTCACGCCTTCCGCTGCATTCAGCATCGGTGACAAGGAACTGGCGAACGATCCGGTCAAAATGTACCTCAACGACATTTTCACGATCACGCTCAATATGGCGGGTCTGCCGGGTATTTCGGTTCCAGCCGGTCTTAACGATCAGGGGCTGCCGCTTGGTTTACAGCTTATCGGACGTCCATTCGAGGAAGAAACGCTGTTTCAGGCCGCTGGCGCTATTGAACAGGCAGCTGGACGCTTTATCCCTAAGAAATGGTGGTAAAATCTGAACCTCTCATTCGCCGGGCCAAGACGCCCGGCGAATTTGTTTTCATGGCTCAGTTGGCCGTCCGTGCGTGGCAAACCGCAGCTCGCTCCATTGAATTGACGGATGAAAGTCGGTCCGTGCTTAAAGCGAAATTTCTGCGCGATCTGAACGCGAATGCCGATGGCGTTCTTGTGATTGAGCGACAAGGTGAGATTTGCGGCTGGGGCGCGCGCGTACCGAATTGCAATTACGTCTCCGATCTTTGGATTGATCCCGCCTATCACGGTCAGGGGTTGGGCGGCTTATTGCTTAATGCACTGTTGGCGCAGATTCTGCTTGATGGGTTTGCTGAAGCCGAAATTGGAACGCACGCTGATAATCTTCCGGCAATCGGGCTTTATAGAAAAGCCGGCTTCGCTATTTACCGAGAGGAAGAAGAGTGGTCTGAGAGCTTTGGTCGTCGGGTCGAAAAGGTTCGCATGAAGGCGAGCTTATAAAACTCCCGGAAAAGCTCCTCCTTAAAGCTCCATTGTCATTTGCACATATGCGCCTATCCTCTTGTAAGGAATCAATTTTCAGGAGGAGGGGCTTATGTGGATCATGCTTACTGATGTCAGCGGTGAAAGAGTTGCTGTGAATTTCAATCACGTTCTTTCCTATAACGCATATGGGACAGGAACCCGCATCGTAACGCTGAGCACCGATCTGACTTTCTTTGTTAAAGAATCAACCGAAGAGATTGAGAGCAGGCTCGGTATCGACGTGAAAAGCTGAGTATTCATAAAAAACGGCAACCCGGTTTGACGAGTTGCCGTTTTGATATTCACGCATTCTTATTCGAATGCACTCATCAGATGTCGAGTTCTTCCACGAAGGCAGCACGATCCTGAATGAAGCGAAAGCGGGCTTCCGGCTTGGTGCCCATCAGATCGTCGACCGTGTTGCGGGTTTCATCGATATAGTCTTCATCGACATGTACTCGCAAAAGCGTACGCTTCTTGGGATCCATGGTCGTTTCTTTGAGCTGCTCCGCGCGCATTTCACCTAGGCCTTTGAAGCGGCCGATTTCAATCTTGCCACGTCCTGTGAACAGCGTACGAAGCAATTCGTCCTTGTGCGCATCATCGCGTGCATAGGCGACTTTACCGCCCTGGCTAAGACGATAAAGCGGCGGTACGGCGAGATAGAGATGACCGTTACGAATGAGGTCCGGCATCTCCTGATAGAAGAAAGTAATCAGAAGCGATGCGATATGCGCGCCATCCACGTCAGCATCGGTCATGACGATGACGCGGTCATAACGAAGGTCATCTTCGCGATAATTCTTGCGCGTACCACTACCCAACGCCTGTACAAGATCGGCAATCTGCTGGTTTGCGGTGAGTTTTTCGCGGCCTGCACTCGCTACGTTCAGAATTTTACCGCGCAGAGGCAGGATCGCCTGATTGGAGCGATTGCGCGCCTGCTTGGCCGAGCCACCAGCCGAGTCACCCTCGACGATGAACAGTTCTGCGCCTGCGGCAGCATTCTGCGTGCAATCAGCAAGCTTGCCAGGAAGGCGCAGCTTACGCGTAGCACTTTTGCGGACAGTTTCCTTTTCCTGACGGCGACGCAGACGTTCCTCAGCGCGGTCGACAACCCACTCGAGCAAACGTGAAGCTTCCTGCGGCGAAGCTGTAAGCCAGTGGTCAAACGGATCGCGAATGACATTTTCCACGATACGCTGTGCTTCAACGGTCGCAAGCTTGTCTTTGGTCTGGCCGACAAATTCAGGTTCGCGGATGAAAACCGACATCATAGCAGCTGCCGAAATCATCACGTCATCGGTCGTGATGATCGAAGCACGCTTGTTGTTGGTCAGTTCTGCATAGGCTTTCAGGCCACGCGTCAAAGCGATACGCAGGCCCGCTTCGTGCGTGCCGCCATCGCCGGTCGGGATCGTATTACAATAGGAGTTGACGAAGCCGTCCCCGCCATACCACGACACCGCCCATTCAACTGCGCCATGCCCACCCTGTTTTTCTGTGCGGCCCGCAAAAATCTCACGGGTAACCTGATGTTCCTTGCCGAGCGATGCAGAAAGATAATCTTTCAGGCCACCTGGGAAGTGAAACACAGCCTTTTCGGGAGTTTCTTTTTTCGGGTCCAGGAGAGCTGGGTCGCAGCTCCAGCGGATTTCCACACCACCAAACAGATAGGCTTTCGAACGCGCCATGCGATAAAGCCGGTGCGGGTCGAAATGCGCGCTTTTGCCAAAAATATCCGGGTCTGGATGGAAGCGGACGCGCGTGCCACGACGGTTGTGTACCTCGCCGGCGTCTTCCAGACCACCCTGCGGAATACCGCGTGAAAAGCGTTGGCGATAAAGACGGCGATTGCGCGCGACTTCCACTTCCAAAACGTCGGAAAGCGCATTGACGACGGACACACCGACGCCGTGCAGACCACCGGATGTTTCATAAGCTTTGCCGTCAAACTTACCGCCGGCATGCAGCTTGGTCATGATCACTTCAAGCGTGGATTTTCCCGGCACCTGTGGGTGTTCATCCACCGGAATACCGCGACCATTGTCGCTGACGGTTATGAAGCCTTCAGCATCGAGGCTGACTTCAATGAAGTTGGCGTGGCCTGCAACCGCTTCGTCCATTGAGTTGTCGATGACTTCAGCGAAAAGATGATGCAGAGCCTTTTCGTCCGTGCCGCCGATATACATGCCGGGGCGCAAACGGACAGGCTCCAACCCTTCAAGAACGCGAATGGACGACGCATTATAGTCGTCACTTCCCGACGAAGCAGGTGGTGCCTTGGTGGCAACAGACGCGGGCTTTGGGGCAGATGGCAACGGCGTCGCTGCCGGCTGCGCAACAGGTCGCGGAGCGGGAGCCTTTTCAGACTGTCGCTCCTGCACCCGTTCGCGGGCATTGTTGACTACTCTGGAAAAGAGATCGTTATCGTCCATCTTTGTCCGAAAAGCTTTCTGTCTGAATCTACGATGGCCGCGTCATACACGCTTAAGCCGAAAATAGTGTGTCTGCGAATCACATAGATGATGCCACGGGAAATTACGAAAGGCGACTAAAGTTCGCCTTACGTTCTGCTTTTGCCGGGCTTTATCAAAGGGTTTTATTCATCCGCAACAGGATTTGCACCAGAAACGTGGCGAAAGTCAAACCGCACGCTTTTCCGGGGCTGATTAAGATGGAAACGAAGAGTCCATTCGCGTAAGCGCAAGGGTGGCGAGAAAATTGCGAGTGGTGAAATGCAGGGCAGGGCAGCGGTTGGCGTAGAAGCGCATGTGAAGGGCATGGCAATCATGGTGCTCTCGGTGTTGTTGCTGCCGCTTATGGATGCCATCGGCAAATGGCTTGCCATGATGGATAATATGCCGCCCGCAACAGTCACCTTTATGCGGTTTTTCATCCAGTCTGTGATGATGTTTTTGGTGTTGATCGTCATGGGCGGCTTCGCCGCGTTGCGCACGACGTACCTTACCGGCAATCTGGTTCGCGGTGCACTGATGGGGTTTGGCGGAACGTGCTTTTTCACCGCCGTCAAATATATGCCCCTGGCGGATGCTATGGCGGTGTTTTTCGCCGAACCACTTATCCTAACGCTGCTTTCTGCCGTTTTCTTGAAAGAAAAAGTTGGCTGGCGCCGCTTCAGTGCGGTCGGCATCGGGTTGATCGGTACAATGATCGTTATTCAGCCGAGTTTTGAGATTTTTGGGGCCGTATCGCTACTGCCATTGGCGACCGCTGTCACCTTCGCAATCTATCTTATTCTGAACCGCAAATATGGCGCTAAGGAAAGCCCTGTCGTCATGCAATTCTATGCAGGCATTGGCGGTGCATTTCTTGCAGGTCTGGCCATGGTACTAGGCACGGCCGTCGGCGTCGCGGATCTGACGTTCTTGCTGCCGTCCAGCCTGCAACCATGGCTATTGTTGCTTTTGCTGGGCACGATTGGCACGGTCAGCCATCTGCTGGTCGTGCAGGCGTTCAAGCTTGCGCCTGCATCGATGCTCGCGCCATTCCAATATCTGGAAATCGTCAACGCTGTTCTGGTCGGACTGATTGTTTTTGGTGATTTTCCGACGCCGTCAAAATGGTTCGGCATCGCAATCATTGTCGGGTCAGGCTTCTATGTCTTCATGCGTGAGCGGCGCGTAAAGTCGGTCTGATCTTACTTTGTCTGGCGAGGGCCGAAAACGCTTTCGAAGGCCTTGCCGAGCGCGACATCCACGTCGCCCATCACCACCGGCAGCCCCAGATCCACCAGGCTGGTAACGCCATATTCGGCGATGCCGCATGGGACAATGCCGCCGAAATGTTCGAGTTCCGGCTCGACGTTGATTGCGATACCGTGGAAACTGACCCAGCGACGCAAGCGAATGCCGATGGCTGCGATCTTGTCTTCGCACATGCCTCCATTGGCAAGCGGCGGCTTTTCAGGGCGTACAACCCACACACCAACGCGATCTGCACGTCGCTCACCCTTGACGTTGAATTGTGCAAGCGTCTCGACGATCCATTGTTCGAGCGCGGTTACAAATGCGCGCACATCTTCACGGCGTCGTTTAAGATCGAGCATGATGTAAGCCACCCGCTGGCCAGGGCCATGATAGGTATATTCGCCGCCTCGCCCGGTGTTAAAGACCGGGAAACGATCCGGCGTTAGCAGATCTTCAGTGTGGGAGCTTGTACCCGCTGTATAAAGCGATGGATGCTCGACGAGCCAGACAAGTTCATTCGCTGTGCCTTCACGAATGGCCTGAACACGCGCTTCCATGAAGGCGAGCGCCGTTTCATAATCCGTCAAGCCATCAGCGGTCAGCCATTCGACTGCCGGAGCGTCGGCGGATGTTGGCAGGAAATGCGCTTCACCAGTCGCAACATGGCGCGTAGAGGACAGTGGCTTGTGCGTGTGAGCCGTGAAAAAGGGGGAAGAGCTATCGTTCATGATCGCAGCATATGACGCTTTTTTTGCGCCACTGCCAGATGTCAAAATGCCTCTATGCATTGGCGTCAAGCAAACTCAGGTGATCAATTGACCTGATTTCATCTTGTGATCGAACCCAGGAAACACATCGGGGGTGATCGGCGCCAGAACATTAATTGTCAGACCTGATGGTGCGAAATCAATGTCGCATTGTGCTTTCAGTTCTTTGGCCAACACCAGCCGCAACAGACGCTGGCCAAAACCGCGGCGGGATGGTCGGGTGATTGACGGGCCGTCGGTTTCCACCCAGCGCATCTGGAATTTCTTTTGGCCCTGATCATCGACGATGTTCCAGCTGAAATCAACGCCACCATGTTCGTTAGATAGAGCGCCATATTTGACGGCATTGGTCGCAAGTTCATAGAGGCCCAGCGAAAGCGACACGGTCACGCGGTCACTCACGAACAATGAAGGACCACTCATGCGGATACGGTTGCCGAATGTTTTGTTGAATGGAGCCAACGCCATATCGGATATTTGCCGAATGGTCGCGCCGCCCCAATCCTCTTGGAGCAACATATCGTGCGCTTGTGCGAGCGCATGTAAGCGCTCATTGAAGAGTTGGCTTGCCTGCTCGGAATTGCTGGCATTGCGCAATGTTTGATTGGCAATGGATTGCACCATCGCCATCGAATTCTTGAAACGGTGTGAAATCTCGCGGGTTACGAGGGCTTTGTCTGCTTCGGTTTGTTTACGTTCAGTGACGTCCAACATGACACCAAGCAATGTCGGTTGTTCACCGAGCAGCGCTTTTGCACGCGTTTCCACCCATATAGTTTCACCCGCTCTGTTAACGATTCGATATTCCATGCAGTAAGGCTTGCCAGTCGCTACAGCCTCTTCAGTTTGTTGTTGAACAGCCATTCTGTCTTCCAGCACCACCATATCCATGATCTGATCAAAATGGATATGTTCGTTCTCGTCGAAGCCAAAAATCCGACGACACTCGGCTGAACCGGTGACCTTGCCGGTGGTCAAATCGCTAGTCCAATAGCCGATATTGGCAACATTTACGATGTAGTCGAGATGCTTCTGATGTCGCTTGGTCTCATCGGAAAGCGAGTCTCGTTCTTGTTGAAGTTCGACAAGACGTTTGAGTTCTAGCGTGACGTCAAGCTGAGTTGAAACAAAATGCTGAAGCGTGTCATCAGGACCCTTAACTGGTGAGATATGCAGTCTGTTCCAGAAGGTTTCACCAGACTTTTTGTAGTTCAATATGTCGATATCAATCGATGTTCCCGCCGCCAAAGCGGTCCGGATTACCGTTACATGCTCATGATATGTATCTGGACCCTGTAGAAACCTGCAATTCTTTCCGATGATTTCTTCTATCGAATATCCTGTCAGTTGCAGGAAGGCCTTGTTCGCATAAACGATAGGGTTATCCGACAAGCGCGGATCGGTGATGAGCATTGGGGTAGGCGTATGCTCTACCGCAGCCAGAAAAGGATTGGCATCTTTCGACATCAAGTCAGGGAAAAAATTGCTAGCCGATTCCAATTCGGTTGACACGACACCCTCAACGTACACAAGCCGATACAACTCCAGTTAGAATGTTGCAAAACTAGCCGATAATCGCAGCAATTGCGAATGAAATCACCTTTACCTCTAACTATCATCTCGTTGGATCGGCACCAAGCTAGTTTTGCGTTAATTATGTTTGAGCTGAGCTTTGGCGCATCTCTTGTCAGACATATAGCGTGCTATATATTCTTAACTATCATTCAGCACACGTTCATCTAACATCAATCATGATGTGTGCAGTTGAACTGGAGAACAAGATGATTACCACCTTGAAGAAAATGATGGTTGGCTTAATCGGCGCAACTTTTATGATCGGTGCGATGGCACCAGTTTCCGCTGCTCCGGTCTTGCTCACTGCACAGGTCGCTGGCAGCGATAACGTCGTTCCGGTTCGGAATGATCGTTGGGATCGTCGTGGTCACGGCAATTGGAATGGTCATCGTCCGGGTCGTCCAGGCTGGAATGGCCACCGTCCAGGTCGTCCGGGCTGGAATGGCAACCATCGCCCGCGTCCAGGTTATTGGAACGGTCATCGCGGCTATAACCACTATCGTAATGGCTATCGTCGTCATAATGACGGCTGGTGGTATCCGCTGGCAGCCTTCGGTGCTGGTGCAATCATCGGCGGTGCGATTGCACAGCCAGCACCTCAGCCGGTTTATCGCTATAGCAACAACCACGTTCAGTGGTGCTATAACCGGTATAAGTCCTACCGCGCTTCGGACAATACGTTCCAGCCGTACAACGGCCCGCGTCAGCAGTGCTATTCGCCATACCGTTGATAAACTAAGCTTCTTAAAACACAGCCGCCTCAAAAGGGCGGCTGTTTTTGTTTGGCGAGTAATTCGAACGTGCTCTAGCCGCCGCGCTGGTCGTATCCTTCAACGTCCTCGCCGGTCATCTTATGATGCAGATACTGCTTGAGGTGGTTGATCTGATCTTCGCTCCAGCCATCGATGTCTGCGACTTCAATCCAAGCATCCACATAGTGTTCTGGCGCATAAACGTGGCCATAACCCATAGGAGTCGTCGTCGCGAAAGCCATATCCAACGCTAATTGTAACATCGTAACCACCGGATACCATCGCAGTTGCGGTGAAACATCGTGTCCGCGAGGAGCATTCATCCAGTCTGGCTGGCGATAAAACGCATGACTGTCAAAGAAGACCACCGCATCGCTCGCATATTGCAAATAGACGATACGAAGTGGTCCCCATCGTGTCCCGTTGCCGGGAGCCTCTCCATTCTGGTTCATGAAACGAGCGAAAGCGCCATCCCGGAAAACAGGCAACCATTCAGGTGTGCCTTCATTCCTGTCGCGTGTGATCCGTTTCCAGTCGCGGCTCGGGAAGGGCGGACCACTCCATAATGCTCCGTTGATTGGATCTTCCAGCATTTCAAACAGTGAAATCGACTTCTCGGAGTTCATTGCACCCAGACTGAGACCATAGAGATACAGTCGTGGACGATGGTCTTTCGGCAGGGTTTTCCAGTAGTTATAAACGGTTGTGAACAGTGCACGCGAGGCTTCAGCACCATATTCGGGCTGGAAGAGCAACGACAGCGGACTGTTGAGATAGGAATATTGCATAGCGATGCTGGCAACATTGCCATCATAAAGAAATTCGAGGCCGTTCATTGCTGCCGGGTCGACCCATCCCGTGCCTGTCGGTGTGATGATGACAAGGATCGAGCGATCAAATCCATTTTGCCGCTTCAGTTCTTCTAGGGCGCGTTCGGCACGCTGTTTTGGTTCATCGGCAACATTCAATCCGGCATAAACGCGGATAGGATCAACCGTCTGACGTCCTGTTAACGACGAAATTTCTCCTGCTGTCGGTCCTGACGCTATAAATTCACGGCCGGCGCGTCCCAGCTCATCCCATTTGAGAAGAGACGCAGCGCTTCCGGTCTTATCGGCTGCGACAGGTTGCGGACGATCCGGTTCGATTAGTGCATCATACTCGCGAAATGATCGGTCAAGAACTTCAAAGGTTGACTGGATCAGAAGGCCGTTCGCAATTGTCCAGATAAGGATAACGGTCAGTGTGATGCCAACGACATTGGCCACTCTTCTAGGGACAAACCGGTGTATCTTTGCCGAAATGTAGCGCCCAAGCCAGATAAGGGCGCGCGTCAAAAGCAGCAGGAACAAAAACGTAACGATAGCCAATCCGCAAACGCTTGCGGGGTAGGCGCTTGGAACGGGCTCCATGCTCATTGCGGATCGCACGGAGTTCTGCCAACCGGCTGACAGATAAAGCGCTACTATCGCGACCGCCAGACAAATTAGTCCGACGATCAGATTAACGCGGCTGCGCAAACGGTCGTAAGGCTCCGGCATTTCGAGGTAATGCCAAATCCAACGCCAAAAAACGCCAAAACCATATCCTGAACCAAATGCCACGCCGCACAAGATGCCTTGCATCACGTATGTTCGTGGAACGAGGCTCGGGGTGAGAGCTGCTGCGAACAGCAGAGTACCCAGGGCCAGCCCGATGCCGGAAAGGGAATGTCTGAAACGAAAAAAGGCATTGGCGACAAATGACATGAAAAACCGAAACGTTGGAATGAGTTACCCGGAAGAGCCTATAGTATCAATTCAACAACCGGAATCGATTTCTGGAATCATTTTTGGTTCTTTGTAACCGCTATTGAGCTGAGCGATTCTACATTTTTGGAAGGCAACAGATCAAATTCTCTGCCAAAAAGCCGAATTCAAGCGTGGCTATTTCATCGACAAGCCCCGTGGGCTCGAAGTTTCTATCAATTGGAGCTTTTTTTTGAATTTATGTTGGAGAAACTTGATTTTATGGTGTTGACCAATGCGAAAGCCGCCCTTATGTTCCGCCGCACTTCCAGGGACGATTTGTTCCTCAAGGGAGCGCGTAGCTCAGCCGGTAGAGCAACTGACTTTTAATCAGTAGGTCCAGGGTTCGAATCCCTGCGCGCTCACCAAAATCCTTCAACGATATCAATTTTTGGGTTTGGTGTGGCTGTTTCAGTCATGTTCCGCGAATGCTCAAGAGTTTCCCAGAAAAATATGCATTTTCAGAAATGCGCGGGGAATCGACGGCACATGGCACATAGGTTACGCGGCGTGCTCTGATTCTAAGTTTTCCATCCATTTTTTGAGGCTAGACCTGCGAGCGGCGATCGTGCCGCCAAGTTTGAAGCTTGGCATAATTTTGTAGTAGCTTGGCGCCACGTAACACCTAGATACTTAGCAGTAGGCTCGACATCCATCAGAAGATCGGCTTCATTGTCGTTTTCATGGTGCATGTTGGTTCCCTCCTTGTTTTTTCAGTCATCGCTCACCGGCTTTCAGGACTTTACACTTCTGAATAATGCGCTGCTTCAGTACGTCGGTAATGCTGATAGCGCAGCTGGCGTATCGGCGAAAATTTCCGAAGCTCTTGTGATGTTTGCTGACAACTTCGACAAGGTCGCAGACGGCGCTTTGCAGCTCGCTGCGGTCGTTCCTGGCGCGTTGGTTGGCCGTTCTTTACTCAGCGTGATCCGCACGCTCGGAACTGCTGGTGTAGCACTCGGCCAGTTCAGACAAGCTCTAGCTGCTGCAAGCACAATGGGCGGATTGGTCAAAGCTTTCGGTGGGCTTGGTGCAGCCGCTGGCCCTGTAGGCATGGTCATCGGTGGCGCGGTTGTTTCATCGCTATTCTCTACAATTCAACTGTTGCCGAGCGGCTTAAGAAGATGGAAGAGGCTGCGAAGTCTTCCGGCAACGCTGTCGAACAGATCGGCAGACAGAACGATGCGTATACCCAGAACTCACTGAGTAAAGAAGTTGAGGCCGGAACAAAAGAAATGGAAGCTGCCACGGAAGCCGCAGTCAACATGCTGGCCTGGTTTGTGCAAGTTTCGTCAATGAGCCTCATTACTCCGGAGCAGTACGATGAGCGTGCTCGTCTGCGTGATGGCGTAAAAGAAGGAACTGTTTGGCCGAAGACGCCAAGCAATCCTTGTTCGCTATGGCGAACGCTGACTACAACTTTCAGGAAGTTGCTGACGCAATCGGCACGATCCTCGATCGCCTGACAATGGTGTTTATTGCCGCTCGCAGTGCTGCAGCTGATCTTGCTGCGGTTACAGGTGCCAGATCCGTTATAGAAGACCGCTCAACCCGTTCGGCCAAAGATCCATACATCGCAGCGCGAAGCTGCGAATGAGTATGGGCGTGATCAGATGCGTCTGGCTGCCCTCAATAAAGAAGAACACAGGCTCGAAATGGAGCGCAAGAAAGTTCGTGACGCAGCAACTAAAAACGACATTGCTCTTACCGAAAAGCAAATTGATGCCATCGCATGCGCGAATGTTGCAGCACGGGAATCTCGAACTGCCGAAGGCAAGAACCCGAAGAAAGAAAAAATACACCGGCTGAAAAATTCGACACGACAGTTCAGGACGCAAATGATCGCACAGCGGCACTGGTCGCCGAGACTGAGGCGCTTCGTCAGATCAACCCGCTAATCGATGATTACGGCTTTGATACTGAAGGGGCGCGTACCGAGCAGTAACTGCTCAATGCTGCGCAGAAACCCGCGCCACAAATCAACGTATCAAGTGCAAGCGGTGACGACTACATCCGCGCCGTTGTCAGCGATTGCGTTAGTCAGGGACTTCGGCAGTACGATAAATCAGGACCGATGCGCTTTGCTCGGGACAGCAAACAGGCTTCAAGGCGGGGTTTAGTACGATGATCGATGCGAAAGCGAAATGGCTTCGGTGTGCAATCCTCCGCCACCACACCTCAAACGGAACGTTAATTCTCTTTGTTAGGTAGTTTGGATAGTTTCGATCAATCTAGTTTGTCCGATTGTCGATCAATCCGTATCTGCCGCAACATATTACGTCCGGCGATTAGCACCTCAAACAGGAAAGCGACGAGTGATCCCACCAGCGACAGGAGTGCGCCTCCAAAAAGCCAGTAGAGGTTCTCTTGACGAAGCGAAACGGCGAGAGCGCTTGCAAGGAGGTTAAGTATCGCACCGCACGTGCAGATGCCAGCTATGACACCAAGTATTACTGCAAGCTCCAGCGCAAGGATTCTTCGCTGAAGATAAGTTCTCTGAAGGGAAAACAGGCGATTTTGCGTCGCTGTGTCCGCCAGCTCGTTCAGTCGATCCGAAACGCGTCCCAGACGGGTAGTGTAAATACTCACGAACCCGGCCGTGCCCGCTAGCAGAAACACTGGAGCAAGCGAGGTTTGTACCACTGATGCAAGGTGATTTACAACTGGCAACGTTTCCATAGGCTCCTCGCGAATTAATTTCGGCCCGCCTGGTCTTTTCAATCGGACTGATTATTCGGTATTACTTCTTGTACGAGGCCACAGCAACAGCGTTCAATAAGACCAAATCGAACAGCGTGTACAATAACTGCGGCAATTCTGGTGCATCTGAGCCCGGTTATTCTGGGATTGGTGTTGAACTGCTCAATCCAATCGGTCGTCAAATATTACATCATTGGCGAGGCAACGCTTTAACAGATCGGTCTTCGTGCAATCTTATCTGCTGCTTAATTATCCGATCAGTCAGACGAAATTCGGCGGCCGGGTTATATCGACGGTCGAGTTCGTTGATCCGTATCGAGCCGTTGATATGGAAGCACTGACGATGAAGGCCAGCGAGGCTGTTCAGCTTCAAGCATTCATTGCCGCAGCAAAGGGCAGGATGGAGACGATTGTTTATCGTCCGAAGCATATTTGCATCCCGCGCGCTTATTGGGGTGACCCGAATAACACGCACATCACCGGCACCGCCTCGCGCGGGACCGTGACGGGCGGATACACTGTTCAGCTAACAGGTGTTGTCCCCAGGCTACGATTGATGGACGGTGATATGTTCTCGCTGAAGAGCGGTGATTATCTGCAGTTCTTGCAGGTCGCTTATGATGGTGGCGCAACAGCTGTCAGTACCACGATAACCGTCAAAGTCGATCAGCCGATTGCCTCGTCTATTGCAGCTGGCACAACGGCCCGGTTCAAGCAGCCTGAAATGAATGCGCGGCTTGTGAAGGACAGCTTTCAAATGACGAAAGGTCTGCGGCCGACCACAACTTTCCAGCTGATCGAGGTGCCGAGATAAAGCAGCGCTTTGATGTCGTATCAGTATTGAGGCTTGCTAATTGATCCGGTAATTGTCTGGTCAATCGCGACAGTCATGCGGCTATCAGAGCCGTACGCTGAATAGACAGCAAGCATTACCAGCACCATTGGTGCGGCAAGGATGGCGCTTCTGATTGCGGTTTCAGCGATTGGTGAGCGGGATCGTTTTCTCATTGTCTATTAATAGCGTATTTAGCTTAAAGCTCAGTAAAACGGTGTGGTTAACCATCTGTATCCTTCAGTAAAGCTAGCCCACAGTTATTATTATTCGGAGGCTTCATGGCTTTCCCAACTCGTCTACAACAATTGCTGGAGGAGGGGCGCATCGTCGTGCACTCTCTCGGAGAATTTCAGTTCGGCACCGGCTTTTGGTATATGTGGAACAGCTCGTCTGAGTTCGTCTGGAACTGTAATACCGCGATGAATATCTGCGATGAAATTATTTCGGACGGCAGCAAACGCTTTAGTGCGGCCCTGATAGCTTCCTGTGGCGACGGTGTTACGCATTTTACCGGGCAATCACGACGAGGATGCATCGGTGGCGGTCGCTTACTTTCTGCTTGCTTGGTATCGCAATGAGCCACGCGTCGTGGTCGATGTTGACCTGTCTCTGTTCTTTAGGTTTCGGTTCGGGCTTCCTATCGGGTCGTCCAATGCAGGCGATCACGTATCACGCGATATATGGGGAGATTAGCCGGATGCGCGTTGCCATGACGGATGGTGTGAATACCAAATATCAGGCTGCGAATGATAATGTGGCAAGTCAAAGGGCAGCGGCGTAATTCTTATCCGCCTTTGGAAGCTAAATAATGGTCAACAGCAGAGCCAATTTCAGTCTCCAGCTGATTTGTCTGTGCCAGAATTTCTTTGATAGCCAAATCTTTGTTGTCAGCAAACGGTGAGTTCATACGCCCATTATCCGAGGATGGCGCGAAATGACCGTACTCCACGACGACTTCCCGACCTGAAAACTGCACGGTGATCGATGCTATTGTCCCAACGTATTTGGCATCTAATATTTGCATCTTGGCCTCCTGCGTAGTTGCCAGTTTAATATAGGGATGCACATCAACACAAGTATATCGCGCCGCCTACCCAGCGAGGTTTCACCAAAACACGAGGAGAGAATATGCTTGAAGAAGCAGAAGACAAAGCCTTACGCGGCTGTTGAAGGATGGACGGGTATACCATTTTGCAGGAAAGGTGTAACGACAATGAGCAACCACTCGTCATCATCGAAACCCCTTACAGCGGCGATGTAGAAGCCAACACCGCATATGCTCGTGTTGGCCTTTTAGACAGCTTGCGTCGTGGCGAAGCGCCGATTGTCAGCCACCTTCTGCACACTCAAGTTCTGGACAATATGAGGCCAGATGAGCGGTCGTTAGGCATTAAGGCCGGTCTTGCCTGGTATCAAGCGGCAACGAAATGCGTTGTTTACACTGACCGTGGTATCAGCGGCGGCACGGAGCGAGGCATTGATCGTGCAGAGCAACATGGCGTGGCGATAGAGTGCCGATGGCTAGAAAAGAATGCGTGGCTAGCAGGAGAAAACAGTGAGCAACATTGAAACAGCAATTGCCGTGGCATCCGCCGCTCACATGGGGCAGCTGGACAAGAACGGCGAGCCTTATATTTTTCATCCCATCCGGGTGATGCTGGCTCAGACCACGACCGAAACGCAGATCGTAGGTGTGATGCATGATTTGATTGAGGACACAGACACGTCTATGAACGACATCTATTCGTTCGGCTTTGACGACGACATCGTGCTGGCCTTGAATGCAATAACCCGTCGGGATGACGAGGACTACTTCGTTTATGTCAAACGGGCGTGTTCCAATCCGATTGCTAGGCCGGTGAAGATCGCGGACCTGCGCGATAATCTTCGCGCTTCAAAAGATGATGCTGACAGGCGTGCTCGCTATCTCAAAGCGCTAGAAATGCTCGGGGAGAATCCATGAACCAATTCCACGTGGACCAGCAAGTGGTCTGCATCGATTCGGTCGTTGGCTTTGAGCAGTTCATCGAGATCAAGGAAGGTGAGATTTACGAGATCGCTTGGATCGGCCCTTTCGAACATTCCATTCACGGCTGTTATATTGGCGTTGGGCTCAAGGGCGTTGAACGCGGCACCTGTCCGCAGTTCGGTTACGAAAAACCGCCTTTTGCAGCGCGCCGATTCCGTCCGCTTGTTCGTGACAAGCTGTTATCCTTGCGCAGATTGCTGAACGACTGGCCTGTTACCGAGAAGTTTGAAGAGCCAAAGCGTAAGGTGAGGGAAAAAGTATGAGCACTTGGAAAACCATGGATACCGCGCCTCTTGATGGTACGAGGGTCGACCTTTGGACTGATATGGGCAGAATTACTAACTGTGCGTTTAAACATAAACGTGGTGGGAACGGCGCCACTGTTGGAATAAAAAATTGGTTTGGCATCCGTTTCGATGGGATGGTTCCACCAGTCCCGAGCCATTGGATGTTCCCTCCAGAACCTCCGGAGGGTGTATAATGGTGCCAGACGCAAGGATTGACCACGAAGAGCTGGACAAACCAACATTTGCAGACCTCTGCGCTCGCAACAAGGAGGCACGAGAGGCAGCTACACGTGCATGGTGGGCGCAGCGAGAACGGGAAAATAGCTTCGACGTTCGATGGGGCAAGTGTGCCTGACACCTTCGATCCCGGCATCCCGTCAACTGTAACCTCAGACGGTGGATCAACAAGCTATTACGAGCTACGTCATATTCACGACGGTGGAGCTTGCTTCACCACGTGAGCGTGTCATTTCGCAAACACCGTCGGTTTCCAGCCACGCGAAAATCCGAGCGACATTGCGAGACTGGCGTACTCAATTTCTTTGATAAGAAAATCTCGGTCTTTCAGCAGCGCTTCCATGGCAGCGCGTATATCGCCTTTGTGATAGGCGAGAACCATCTCGATTTCGTCGTCGTAGCTTTCCACAGTCGCATTCATGGCGGACTCCATACTAAGCGAAGGCACGCCGCCAAACGTGCCCGGTAAAGTTCGTTTTTGTCACCAGTGTTCCTATTTTGTTCTTAATCCTATATGCTGTCAATTGTCCTTTGTATTTTGTGAAAAGGTTGGGGAAGCACTGTGGATAGTGTGTGGATATCTAATGTCGTTCTGATGCGGACGGAATTGATTATTCAGATCGCAAAGTCGGCGATGATTTGTTTCTCTGTGTGCCAGAATATAGTGTGCCTAGAATATCAGGAGATCATTCTTGGCAAAAATTAAGAAATGCTCGGGGGAAAATACGAGCGGAAAACATGAAGCTTGGCAGTTGAATTTTACTGACAGGCACGGGAAACGTCACCGCAAACAATACGCAAAGAAACGCGAAGCTGAAGCTCGTCTTGCTGATCTTATGACTGAGACAGGGGCGGGGACCTACAAGGAAGCAGCTCAAAAGACGAATGTTGCTGGCATCTATCGTGATTATTATGAAGAGATGGAGAAGCGCAACAAAGGTTGTGAAAGCGTTGTTCAGGCGTATCTGCGCAGTACGAAGCAGCACATCGATAATTGGATTGATCCGAAAGAAGAAAGCACTGTCGGGTTCACGAAAGGTATCGGAAATAAAACGCTGTCTGAATTAATGACCGCGGAAGTGATCAAACTCAGGAATGAAATGCGCGACGCATCGGCCGGCGTTGTTACTACGCGGCGGGTTCTCGGAACTCTGAGCCACATTTTGAAGTATGGCGTCGAGACGGATAAGATCGGCATAAATGTAGCTAAGGGCGTAATTAGCAAGCGAGATGAGGCCGGAGAAAGGGTCACGCCACCGATGAAGGCGGCTCGGGCAATAATCCTGAAAAAGTCTGACGAGAAATTAGCGCTTCGAACCAAGTTTGCAGCTTCATCAGGCCTGCGAGCGTATGAGCAATGTGCACTGCGATGGATGCACTTGGATCTGAAAAAGGCTGTGTCTCGGTCGAAACGCGTGTGGATGCATATGGTGAGTTTGACACGACAAAGTCATCTGCAGGGCGTCGCACTGTTCCAATCGGCAAGGCGATGATCCAACAGTTGAAATCTTGGAAGGGTGAAACGAAGTACAGCGAGCCTGACGTTTTTGTTTTCACCGACGGCAAGGGTGGCTTTGTGCGTCACACCAGTTTCATGAAACGAGATTGGAAGTCGATGATCAAAAGTGCAAAGGTTGAAGATATCGGCTGGCACGCAATTCGTCACTTCGCCATTTCGACCTGGATCGAGGCTGGCCTTTCTCCAAAAGCGGTGCAGACACTGGCGGGCCATGCTAGCTATGCGATCACCATGAATCGATATGAGCACCTGTTCCCAAATTTGAACGCCGTTGCCATTTACTTCTCGCATTTGTCGCAGTGACAATCTCATCAAGGAATGAGATGAGCGATTATGAGCCTCAAAACTAGAATAGTCGGCAACAAATTTGAAGCCGCCCTTTGGGCGGTATCAATTGCGCTCGTCATTCTGTTTCAGGGGATCATAACATCTTACGCGCAAGCCTCGATGGTTGCGTGGTCGAATGGCCAAACTTCAGTCATTTGCTCGATCCATGAAGGTCAAACCAATGGCGATGAAGCTCCGTTCAAGGACCTCGCGCGTTCGTGTTGTTCGATACTTTGTCAGGCCGCGTGTGCTGTTGGTGCTGGCCTCGCAGCTCTAACACTGTCGTTTGCCTACCAAGCAGTATTTGTTGCCCGTTATCATGTCGTGCAGCTCGTGGTTCACGGTCCGCCAAATTTTCTGGCCGAAACCTATCTCCCCAGAGGACCACCTGCACTTTTCAGCTGACGCATGGATCAATTCCGGCGTTATGCAGCTTGCGCGTTCTAGAGCATTTCCTGTTTAAGATAAATTGTAGAAAATGCTCTAGCTGTTTGTTTTTATGCATGTCTTTACCCCAAAACCGGGGCCCACTTTTGAAAGATATGCTCAAGCGCGCATCCCGAAAAGCGTGAAGTGGTTTTCGGATTAGATGTGCTTTAAAACAAACACTTAGAGAAGCGCAGTTGCATATCGTCCGGCTGTTTCACACAGACTGGAGATGCCAATGTGTTCTTTTTATCTATTCGCAGATGCTGCACGAAATGAGGTGCAGACATGACCGATGCGACACTTCCAAAAGCTCAATCAAAGAACGGTGCTACTGAGGCAACGCGCGTTGCCCGTTCGGGTTTAAAGGCCTTCATCACCAGACTGCACTTTTATGTGGGTCTATTCGTTGGGCCATTCATTGTGATCGCGGCGATCACAGGCACACTTTATGTACTGACGCCGCAACTCGAAGACATGATCTATCGTGATCAATTGCGCACATCGTCATTAGGCACTGTGCAGCCATTGGCCGATCAGGTTAAGGCCGCCCGCGATTTTATCGGTGACGATCCGAGGCTGTTTGCTATTCGACCATCGACAGGTCCTGGCTGGAACACGCGTGTTATGTTCAGCGAGCCGGGTTTAGGGGAATCTGAAAGTCGAGCAATTTTTGTCGATCCAATATCGCTGGCAATTACGGGAGATCTCGTCGTCTACGGCACGAGCGGCGTATTGCCACTGCGTGCGTCTATCGACTATTTGCATCGCAATCTGATGCTCGGAGATTTTGGACGCTATTATAGCGAACTTGCCGCTTCCTGGTTGTGGGTCGCAGCACTCGGCGGTGTTCTGCTCTGGTGGTGGAAGCGGGATGTCCGGCGCAGTTCAAAGACCAAAGCAAATGCGCATTTGCGTACACGGCGCCTTCACAGTCAGATCGGTATCTGGATCGCTGTAGGTCTGTTTTTTCTTTCAGCGACTGGCATGACATGGTCGCAACTAGCAGGTGGGCGGATTGACGATTTTCGTGTGGCAGTCGGGTGGATAACACCGTCTGTTTCGACCGCTCTTGATAAACCCGCTGTGGCTGCCGACGCGCATGCCGAACACCGTGATCATGATAGTCATCAGGACCACAATGCTGCTGCATCGGCAATTGATTATGTCAGCCAGCTTGACGCTGTAAATCTCCTGTCGCGACAATCCGGTCTTCAGTCGCCAATGCTGGAAATTCGTATTCCGCGAAGTGCTGATCAAGCTTGGCTGGTCCGCGAATATGATCGCTCGTGGCCTACGCAGGTTGACACGCTTGCTATCGACCCGCGTGAAATGAAGGTCATCAGCAGGGCCGATTTTGAAACATTCCCGATCATTGCCAAGCTCATTCGCTGGGGAATTGATCTTCACATGGGTGTTCTGTTCGGCGTCGCCAATCAGATTGTTATGGCTTTGTTGGGCTTGGCGCTGATTGGCATGACTATCTATGGCTATCGCATCTGGTGGCAGCGGCGTCCGCCTGCTGGTTCTATGCCGCGAACCCTGATCCAGAGCTGGCTCTATCTCAAAGTGTTGCAGAAGCTTTTTGTCGTACTGATTGCGGTTGTGATTGGTTGGGCTTTACCGATGATTGGTCTGAGCTTGACCGCGTTTTTACTGATTGATCTTGTGCGCTGGAAATTAGGCGGCCGAAAGGCTTTGAAAATATGAGTAAAAATGGCACCGACAATATTGTCGGTGCCATTTTGTTTCAGCTTGCAGGGCGTGGTGGCAGACCTGCGCGAGTGCGCATCTTATCAAGCAAAGCCGCTGCAATCGGTTCATAGTTTTCATCGAAATGATGCCCTCCCGACAGCTTCATAAGGTCAGCACCTTTAAGCTCTGTTGCTGTGCAGGCGGTATCATCTTCTTCTTCGCCATAGACGCAGACAACGCGATCAAGCGGGATGGTGGTGATAGCTGGTACGACGTCCTTATCGCCATCCATACCAAGCCAGCCTTCAATAGAAACCTGGAATGTTGTGGTGGTTTCAACGCCGAGAAGCCCTACCATCTTCGTGCGGTCCTGCAAGGCTGGATCAAGATATTTCCACGCAAATGGGAATGTATCAGCTCCGAATGAATAGCCAAGAACGGCAACTGGCAATTTGCCGGTCGGGTCGGCCTTCTCGATCATCGCCGTTGTGTCCCGAGCAATTTCTTCAGGCGTGCGCTCGGACCAGAAATAGCGCAGAGAGTCGACGCCGATGACATGAACGCCATTGGCTTGCAGCCACTCGCCAATTGATTTGTCGAGATCGCGCCAACCGCCATCGCCCGAATAGAACACCGCAACCATGTCGCTCTTGCCGCCCTTGGCAGGAAGATCGACAATTGGCAACGCTTCGTTCTTGGCATCTTGATCGGCCATAGCGACAACGTTATCGACCGCCATCTTCATGCGTACCGGGAAGTCCGACCCCGATTGCAACACGGCAATCTTCTTCTGACGTGCATCGACCGGATTATTCACCGGCGAGCCTGTCGGCCCGATCACAAGCGTCGGAGCTGGCATGTTGGCATCATAGCCGTAAGTGAAGCCGCCATCAGGCGCTTTGGTGGCTTCAGCCGCTTCGGTGCAGGAGGGCAGGCGCGTTTTCGCAGGTGTAGGGTCAAGAACAATAGCACCTGCGATGGTCGCATCAGGTGAATCTGACGCTGCTGCATAGGCAATCGTTGCACCCTGACCGATGCCGGTTACGACGGGATGGAAATAAACGCCAAGATCAAGTCCGCGGAGGGCTTCTTTGGCAATCGCTTCAAAGTCGGAGTCGAGATAGTTGCACTCACCATCTTCCTTATCGAGCGCTGCCCGCCACGGACCAAGCTCGACGGGCAAAACGATTATGTTTCGCGCCAGCATCGCATCCATATAGATGCGCTCTTTGTCTCCAACGTCGTTTTCATCACTCAACAGGATGGCAAGACCAACCGGATCGCCTTTCGGCATATAGACCGGAATGTTTGAAAGCCGCTCGGCGCTCGCATGAATGACAGGCTCATCCGCGTTGAAGAACTGTGCCCATTGGCGTGCAATCTTGCCGGGATGCAGTGCTGCATAGGCACCTGCACCTCCAATCAGCGCCAACCCAAGAACAGTTAAAAGAATGCGTCGCTTCTTCATTTGCGCATGAACTCCAGAGGGCTACCATTGATCAGCGTTGTGGCATCGATAAGAGCACGGGGTGTTTCCAGGCCACCGGGACAAACCATGTAATGGGGGGTCCAGATCGGGTCGAACTTCTCTTTGAAGGCCTTGAGGCCGTCGAAGTGATAGAGATCGGCACCGCGTCGATAGATAAATGAACCAAAACGGTTCCAGCGCGAAGCAAGTCTGCTGCGGTTCAAGCCAGAGAGCGGTGCCGCGCCCAGATTGAACCATTTATAGCCCTGATCCTTACTGTACATAAGCAACTTGGCAAAAAGCGCGTCCATCAGAAGCTTGTGCACGTCGGGCATATAACGCATGAGGTCCACTGTGATTTCGTATTTGTCGGCCCCACGCCACAAGTTTGCGAAGGCAACAATCTCGCCGTCTTTTTTCATCACGGCAACATCGAAGCGCTCCATGTAATCGTCATCGAAATAGCCGAGTGAAAAGCCTTTTTCGCTGCCGGACTTATGGTCGAGCCATGCGTCGGATATTTCACGCAGGCGAGGGACGAGGGGCGGCACATCTTTCACATCGATGACTTCAAATGTCAGTCCATCCTTGTCGACTTTGCGGTCAGCATAGCGGAATGGCTGACGGCGAGGACCTTCAAGCGAGAAATCAGTGAGATCGACGCGAGCAACTTCGCCGAGCTTCAGCGCGACCAATCCCATATCAAGAAACAGCGGCAGGCTGTCAGGGCCAACACCATAAAACACCGTGCGCAATGCCATTTTGTCGGCAAGGCCGTGGAACGACCACGCAAGTTCTCTGGCAGCTTTTATGTCTCCGATAGGTTCACCCAAGGCGATCAGGCTACCACCGGATTGCGCATACATAATGAACGCGTTGTTATCGGGTGCGAGCAAGAATTGCTTGTCGCCAAGCATCGCAAGTGCCGCATCTGTGTGCGGGCAGGCGGCCACAAGTGCAGGAACTGCCTCTGGAATAGAATAATCGCGTTTGCGCTTGCGCTGGCTGTGCCGGTTGATCATTGAATGAAGACCAACTGCTGCGACGACCGCGAAGACCAAAACGGTCGCACGCAGGAAGCGCGGCGCATTGTCATTCCATGCAAAATCCCACCAGAGGTCATTGGAATATTCAACATGTCGATAGACGAAGAAGCCAAGCCATGTGGAAACAATAACCGTGGTGCCAACGGATGTAATCCAGCTCCAGCTCAGTTCAAACGGGCCTGAGATCGGACGACGGTAGAAGGAGTCGCGAAAGCCCCAGAGCGCAAAGGCAAAGAGGCAGAGGATGGTTGCTTCTTCCCAGTCCAAGCCTTTTGAAAGCGAGAAAACCGCGCCGAAAAGCAAAAGGAAGAGGGCCGCGATCCACGCACGTTCCAGCCGCTTGAACAGGCCGCGCGCGACGATGAGCAGGGCGACACCCACGAGGCTTGCTGCAAGATGCGATGTTTCGACGAAAAATTCCGGCACCACGTCGGAGAGAATTTTGACGCGGTAACGCATATCCGGTGTTGCGCCCGAAACCAGCAGAATAATGCCGCCGAGGAAAATAATACTGGCGGAAAGTCCAGGTATCAGAGGTTCTACGAGGCGCTTGGCAAACTTGGCTTGCTGTCCAAGTATCTGCCTGCGCCGCATGATTTCCCATACAAGGATGCCTGCTGTGGCGACCACAAGCGGCATAACCGTATAGATCACACGATAAGCAAGGAGAGCTGCGATAGCGTCGGGTTGCCCGCCGATACCGAGACCAGCGATGATCGTGGCTTCAAAAGCGCCAAGCCCGCCTGGCGCATGACTTGCGATGCCGAGCACAATGGCGATGACATAGACGAGCGCGAAGACTGCAAAGCTTGGAACTGCATCATGTGGCATCAGCACATAGAGTGTTGCTGCCGCAGCGCCGACATCAACAAGACCTGCAAAAATCTGTGTAATCGCACCCTTGGAGTTAGGCAGGCGCAAGCTCAGCGAGCCAAGGCGCAGCGTGCGCTCTCCATGGGAAAGCCAGTAGATCAGCCAGCCGATGCCGCCCAAAATGATGATGCCTGCAACGATATCCAGACGAGAGTCGATCGTCGAAATCCACGGTACATCCTGTGGGTCGATAAGAAGGGCTGCTCCCACCATGATGATGAGCGCAAACCAGATCGCAAACCAGGACGTGCCGACGATCTTGCCGATGTCAGCAAGGCTGATGCCTTCAGCCGCATAAATCCGATAGCGAAGCGCACCACCAGTCAGAAGCGAGAAGCCAATCGCATTTGAAATCGCATAGCCAGCAGCCCCGGCCACCGCGGCGATACGGCGTGGTATTTGGTTGGGCGCAATGGTGTCCACCGCAACCACGTCATATAGCGCCACGGCTGCATAGCTGAGCATCGTGAAAAATACGGCGAGCCCAATGGTCGTCCATGAAATTACATGAAGCGCCTCGAGCGTGTCCTTGCGTGAAGTATTCTGGAGCAGATTTTCCAGAATATAGATTGCCAGCAGGGCAATGGCGATGCCCGCTATGGGAAACAGAAAATGCTGGTATCGCTTCAGCAATCCGAAAGACTTATTCTGTTTAGGGGATGCTGAAGAAGGTTCTTCGTTATCAATTAAGCTCATCGGAGCGTCGTCCAGTTGGAGCAATCTAAAATTGCGCAAGTGATCCTGATTTAGGGCGAACTTATGTTCGAGCGAGATGCCGCATTGAAAATATTCAAAGTAATACCGAAGTTGGGTTATAAGGCCAGCAAACGGCGTTCGCCGCTAGCATTTTGAGGAAAGTCGGAAAGTTAGTTATATTTTCTCACTTTGTTCAAAAACAAATCAATAGGACGACTTATCTGGTTCAGATAAGAAATGTTCTATATGAAAAATGAGGTTTTGGTGCTCAGTGTTTCTTATCTGACGGCTGCCGGTGCGGGTGCGCTGTCGTTCTTATCGCCCTGCGTTCTACCGCTGGTTCCACCCTATCTATGTTATATGGCGGGTGTGAGCGTTGAGGATTTTCGCGCCGAAAAAGAATCACGCGTTGCCGCCGCTTCCTTGCAGCGTCGCTCGTTGGCATTGGCTGCGATCTCATTTGTGCTTGGCTTTACCACAGTTTTTGTAGCGCTTGGTGCTGGTGCTTCGTCCATTGGCGCGTTCTTGCGCATGTGGCAGCAGGAAATCGCCATGGTCGCGGGTGTCGTCATCATTTTGATGGGCCTGAACTTCCTTGGCATATTGCGTTTCTCGTTCTTGTCTCGCGAAGCCCGCTTTCAGGCGCGCAATGCACCTGCGTCACCGCTCGGAGCCTATGTCATGGGCCTGGCATTTGCATTCGGCTGGACACCTTGTATCGGGCCGGTTCTCGGACCAATTCTCACTTTGGCTGGCGGCAGCAGTACGGTAGGTGAGGGGGCGGCCCTTCTGGCCGTTTATTCGCTCGGGCTTGGTATTCCGTTTTTGATTGCAGCCCTTTTTTCGGGCGCATTCATGCGGTTTCTATCCAAGTTCCGCATTCATCTTGGCAAAGTTGAGAAGGCAATGGGTGCACTTCTCGTTATTGCAGGTGTTCTGTTTCTTACCGGTGGCATGCAGTCGTTTTCATTCTGGTTGCTTGAGACCTTCCCGGCGCTGGGCCGATTGGGATAAGCAATCCGTAAGTTTCCATATACGCTTTAATGCTATGAGCAGATAAGCCTTCAATTATTCTGGACGATACAATGACCGAACGTACCTGCCTTTCCATTGTGCTTGCCGCTGGCGAAGGCACGCGAATGAAGTCGAGCCTGCCGAAAGTGCTGCATCAGGTGGCGGGGCTTCCGCTGGTCTGCCATGTAGTGAAAGCTGTTCAGGGCACGGGTAAGAGCGACGTTGCGCTGGTCGTTGGACGTGGTGCCGATAAAGTGCAGGCGGCCGTCGAAAAAGTTGCCGATGCTGTTTCCTCTTTTGAACAAGCCGAGCGTTTGGGCACGGCCCACGCCGTGCTCGCAGCACGCGAAGCAATCGCACGTGGCTATGATGATCTGCTGATCGTCTTTGGCGATACGCCGCTTATTGAAGCGCAATCGCTACAGGCTGCGCGCAATAAGCTCGCAGAGGGTTCCGATGTTGTTGTGATCGGTTTCCGTCCAGCTAGTCCGCAGGGCTACGGCCGGCTGATCGAAGAAAATGGCAAGCTGGTTGCAATTGTGGAAGAAAAAGAAGCAACCGACGCTCAGAAAAAGATTGGTTTTTGTAACGGTGGGCTGATGGCTGTACGTGGTGCACATGCGTTGGCCTTGCTAGATGCAGTGGATAATAAAAATGCCAAGAGCGAATATTATCTCACCGATATTGTGGGTCTCGCCCACGAAAAAGGTCTGAATGTTACAGCCCTTGAAGTGCCGGTCGAGAATGTAATCGGTATCAACAATCGTGCAGAACTGGCGGAGGCAGAGAGCATCTGGCAAAACCGCAAGCGTCAGGACATCATGCTGGCCGGTGCAACGCTCATCGCCCCTGAAACCGTGTTCTTCTCCCATGATACGTTGATTGAAGCCGACGTCATAATTGAGCCAAATGTATTCTTCGGACCTAAAGTCCGTGTTGCATCGGGCGCGCTGATCCACGCTTTCTCGCATATTGAAGGCGCCAATATCGGCGAGAAAGCTGAGATTGGGCCGTTCGCACGTTTGCGTCCGGGTGCAAATCTTGGCGAAAACTCCAAAGTCGGTAATTTCTGTGAAGTGAAGAATGCTGAGGTCGGTAAGGGGGCAAAAATCAATCACCTTACCTATATCGGCGATGCGACTGTCGGGGCGTCGAGCAATATCGGTGCCGGCACGATCACCTGCAATTATGATGGCTATAACAAATATAAGACTGTGATCGGCGAAAATGCTTTCATAGGTTCCAACAGTTCGCTCGTGGCACCCATCGAAATTGGCGATAATGCTTATATCGCTTCAGGCAGCACGATCACGGATAATGTGCCAGCCGATGCGCTGGCATTCGGTCGGGCACGGCAGGAAACCAAAGTAGGTCGGGGAAAGATCCTGCGGGAGAAGTATGCCGCCATCAAAGCGGCTAAAACGTCTTCGAAATAAATCGACGAATAGATGAAGAGAACGGCAGTCCCTTGGGTTGCCGTTCCGCGTTAGACTCTTTAAATCGCGGCTATACGCGTGAATATCGGATTTGGAGCACCCTATGTGTGGAATTATCGGCATCATCGGAAATAACGAGGTCGCGCCGCGTCTGGTGGATGCGCTGAAGCGGCTTGAATATCGCGGTTATGATTCTGCCGGCATTGCCACGCTCCAAAATGGCAAACTTGATCGCCGTCGTGCTGAAGGCAAGCTCGTCAATCTCGAAAATCGCCTTGCTGGTGAACCACTTCCCGGCGTGATCGGCATCGGTCATACGCGCTGGGCAACGCACGGCAAGCCGGTTGAGCGCAACGCGCATCCGCACATCACCACCCGTTTGGCTGTGGTACATAACGGCATTATCGAAAACTTTGCTGAACTGCGTACCATGCTTGAAGCCGAAGGGCGCAAATTCGAGACCGAGACTGATACCGAAGCTGTGGCGCATCTCGTGACGCGCGAGCTGGAAAAGGGCAAGTCGCCGGTTGAAGCTGTACGCGACAGCCTGCCATTGTTGCAGGGTGCTTTTGCACTTGCTTTCCTGTTTGAAGGCGATGAAGAAACTCTGATCGGTGCGCGTCAGGGACCGCCACTGGCTGTCGGTTACGGCGAGGGTGAAATGTTCCTTGGTTCCGATGCCATCGCGTTGTCACCATTCACGGACACAATTGCTTATCTGGAAGATGGCGATTGGGCTGTGCTGACGCGCAAGGGTGTAACCGTCTATGACGAAACCAATGCCGAGGTCGAGCGCGAGATCCAAAAATCACAGACTGCAAATATGCTGGTGTCGAAGGGTAATCATCGCCACTTCATGCACAAGGAGATGTTCGAGCAGCCGGAAGTTATTTCCCATACGCTTGCAAACTATCTCGATTTCACCACCGGAAAAGTGCGTGAAGAGGCAGTCGGCATTGATTTCAGCAAGGTTGATCGTCTGACCATTTCTGCCTGCGGCACTGCCTTTTATGCAGCCTCAGTTGGCAAATACTGGTTCGAGCAGATTGCGCGTTTGCCGGTCGACAGTGATATCGCCTCGGAATTCCGCTACCGCGAAATGCCGCTTTCGAAGGATTCACTGGCGATGTTTGTTTCGCAGTCTGGCGAAACGGCTGATACTCTGGCTTCGCTGCGGTATTGCAAGCAGCAAGGCTTGAAGATTGCTTCCGTGGTCAATGTCACCGGCTCGACCATTGCGCGTGAATCGGATGCAATATTCCCGACGCTTGCCGGTCCTGAAATCGGTGTCGCTTCGACCAAGGCATTCACCTGTCAGCTGTCGACCATGGCGTCACTTGCAATTGCTGCCGCAAAGGCGCGCGGGGTGATTGACGACAAACGCGAGCAGGAACTGGTGCGTCAGCTTTCCGAAGCACCGCGTTTCATCAATCAGGTGTTGAAGCTTGAAGACCAGATTGCTGCGGTTTGCCATGAACTGGCGAAGGTCAATCATGTGCTTTACCTCGGTCGCGGCACGTCTTTCCCGCTGGCGATGGAAGGTGCGCTGAAGCTAAAGGAAATTTCCTATATTCATGCGGAAGGCTATGCAGCTGGTGAGCTGAAGCACGGACCGATTGCGCTGATCGATGAAACCATGCCGGTAATCGTCATTGCGCCGTCGGATCGTCTTTATGAGAAGACCGTTTCCAACATGCAGGAAGTCGCAGCACGCGGCGGTCGCATTATTCTGATCACCGATAAGAAGGGCGCTGCGGCAGCAAGTCTTGATACGATGGCAACGATCGTTCTGCCTGACGTGCCAGAATTTATCACGCCGCTGGTTTATGCTCTGCCGATCCAGATGCTGGCTTATCACACTGCGATTCTTATGGGTACTGACGTCGATCAGCCGCGTAATCTCGCGAAGTCGGTGACTGTGGAGTAAAATAAAAACAGACTGTTATATATAGACTTTGATAAATGAATGGAATGGCCGCAGCAATGCGACCATTTTTGTATCCATTATCCTGCTCGAAGCAGGCGGATCGCTTCATCACGACCAAAGAGATAGAGCAGTACGCGCAGCGCTTGCCCGCGTTCGCCTTCAAGATCGGGGTCACTTGCCAGAATATAACGCGCGTCTTTGCGCGCAATTTCGAGCAAATCGCCATGTGCTTCAATCGAAGCAAGGCGGAAACCCGGTGTGCCGGACTGGCGGGTGCCGAGCAGTTCTCCTTCGCCGCGCAGCTTCAAATCTTCCTCGGCAATTCTGAACCCGTCTTCCGTTTCGCGCATTACCTTAAGACGCGCCTGACCGATTTCTCCAAGTGGGCCTTTATAGAGTAGCAGGCATGTGGAAGGCTTGTTGCCCCGACCGACACGTCCGCGCAACTGATGTAACTGTGAGAGGCCGAAACGCTCAGCATGTTCGATCACGATGATCGTCGCATCCGGCACATCGACGCCGACTTCAATGACCGTCGTTGCCACCAGAAGCCGCGTTTCGCCTTGCTTGAACGCGCGCATGGCTTCGTCTTTCTCAACGCCATTCATGCGGCCGTGAATGAGCCCGATCTTGTTGCCAAAAACAGATTTGAGCGATTCAAAGCGTTCTTCGGCCGAGGTCAACTCGACAACCTCGGATTCTTCCACGAGCGGGCAAATCCAGTAGATTTTCTGCCCTTCGCTTACTGCTTTGCGGATGCGCTCAACGAGTTCGCCCATGCGCTCCATCGGCAGAATTGCTGTGGTGATCGGTTGGCGGCCGGCTGGCTTTTCGGTGAGTTTAGACACATCCATATCGCCAAAGGCCGTCAGCACCAGTGTGCGCGGGATAGGCGTTGCCGTCATGACCAGCATATCGGGCGCGCTGCCCTTTGCGGTTAACATCAGGCGCTGATGCACACCGAAGCGATGTTGCTCATCAATGATGACGAAGACCAGATCGTGATATTCGACCTTTTCCTGAAAAAGCGCATGTGTGCCGATGACGATATCGACTTCACCACTTTTCAGGCCCTCAAGCACGGCATTGCGCTCTTTGCCTTTTTCACGACCAGTCAAGAGGGCTGCTTTGAGGCCAACCTTTTCGGCCAGAGGTGCAATGGTTGCAAAATGCTGTCGCGCCAACACTTCGGTGGGTGCCATAAGTGCCGATTGGCCGCCGGATTCAGCGGCATGTGCCATAGAAAGCAGACCTACGACCGTTTTGCCAGAGCCAACATCGCCTTGCAAAAGTCGCAGCATACGCTCAGGCGATTTAAGGTCGGCGATAATCTCGCGTACCGCCTGATCCTGACTGTTTGTCAGCCGATAGGGCAGGTGGCGCATAATTTCGCTCACAATGCGCCCATTGCCCTCCAGCGGACGGCCTGAAAGCCGACGCGTTTTGGC
The DNA here is from genome assembly GCF_002278035.1 of Ochrobactrum quorumnocens. Taxonomy (NCBI): domain Bacteria; kingdom Pseudomonadati; phylum Pseudomonadota; class Alphaproteobacteria; order Hyphomicrobiales; family Brucellaceae; genus Ochrobactrum; species Ochrobactrum quorumnocens. Next base: position 138,204 of record NZ_CP022603.1, read on the forward strand.
TCGCACGAGAGCCAATGCCAGTTGTCCGGCCAGGAATTCATCATAGGCCAGCCTGCGACGCGTGATGCTTTCAAGCGCAATATCGCTGGGGTCTTCCGGCAGATGCATTGTATCGAGTGCATGTTTGAAAGCATGAAACCGCTCACGCGCGAGAAGCTGTAGATCTATCCATTCTGGTAGCACTGGTACGCGTGTGAGTGCTTCTTTCATTGCTCGTCCGAGTGTTTTGGACGAAAGGCCAGCCGTCAGCGGATAGACCGGCTCAACCATCGGCAGGTTGGCCGCGTCTTCCAAGTTCGCAATATAATCCGGATGCACCATTGAAGCGCGTCCGTTAAACCATTCGACCTTACCGGAAACAATGACAGTTTCGCCTTCGGGCAGCATCTTCTCAAGCCACGGCAATTGCGCGTGGAAGAAGGTGAGAATGATTTCACCGGTATCATCATGGGCAATAACCCGATGGGGAACATTGCCCCTACCGCGCGGCGCGGGCTGGTGCTGATCGACCATCACCTCCAGTGTAACGATCGCGCCTTCCTGCGCAAAAGCCACGCCGGGACGATTGCGCCGGTCGATCACACTATGTGGCGGCAGAAAGAGAAGCTGGCCAACTTTCGGCTCGGCACCGGGGGCATCCGTTCCTAAAAGCTTGCCAAGCAAAGCAGCCACTTTCGGGCCAATGCCTGAAAGCGAGCGGACGGAAGCGAAAAAAGGATCGAGTACAGACGGACGCATGGTGGCGAGCATTAACTGCTTTGCTTTTCTGTGCAAGCCTTTGAAATGGTTTTGTACTATTTTTGTTCTAATGCATCGACCCGAAAATCGGAATCGATTATTGGAGAGTACGGTGCCCGGGTTCAACCCGTTAGAGCGGCCTTTGCGGGACCAATTGGGTGCGCAGCGCTCTAACGGCTTAAAGGGTTCCCAGATGAGCAGCAGATGCTATATACCGGCTTCGAACTTTATAAATGGAGCGCTTGAACAATGACTGGCAGCACACTTGCGGCAGGAAATCTTGATGTAAGGCGTCGCAAGCTTCTGTTTCGCGCCTGGCACCGTGGTATGCGCGAGATGGATCTGATCCTTGGGCAATATGCGGATCAATATCTCGCTGGCTTCACCGATGCTCAACTTGATGAGTTTGAGCAGATTCTTGAAGTGCTTGACCGTGATCTTCTGAAATGGGTGACAGGTGAAAGCCCGACGCCTGAAGAACATGATACGCCCCTGTTCCGCGATATTATCGCTTTTCGCGACCGCATCGAATTCTGAGAATAAGTCCCCATGCCCGTATTCAGCAAACTCGGTCTCAAAACCAGTCCAGGCGTTAAAAACAGCAGGCATATCGTCATCGACGGTGTCGCCGATGGTTTCGAAGCGTTCTGCCTTGCGCGTCTGGTCGAGGAGATCGGGGAGCGTGGGCCTGTCATGTATATTGTCCGCGATGGTCAGCGGGTTGCTGATCTGGAACAGGTACTGAATTTCGTTTTGCCTGATCTGCCGGTTCTGCATCTGCCGGCATGGGACTGTCTTCCCTATGATCGTGTGTCGCCGGGGGCTGATGCCAGCGCGCGCAGGCTTGCGGCACTTGCCGCTTTGGCTTCCTTGAAAAAGTCGCCGCATCCTGCAGTCATCATCACAACGGCGAATGCCATTCTGCAAAAGCTGCCGCCACAGGCCGCGATCGCCGAGCAGGTGATTTCAGCACGTCCCGGCAATCAGCTCAACATGAACGATCTGGGTGCACGGCTGGAACGCAACGGATTTGAGCGCGTCTCGACCGTGCGTGACATCGGCGAATATGCGGTTCGCGGTGGTATTCTCGATCTTTATGCGCCGGGTTCAGAAGAACCGCTTCGTCTCGATTTCTTTGGTGACACACTCGAAACCATCCGCGCTTTCGACCCGGCTTCGCAGCGCACCACGGGTGCGCGCAAGGAATTCGTGCTCCAGCCGATGAGCGAAATTTCGCTTTCACCGGATATGATCAGCCGATTTCGCAAGAATTATGTGGCCATGTTCGGCGCGCCACAGCGCGACGATGCACTTTATCAGGCAATCAGTGAAGGTCGCCGCTTTGCGGGTATGGAACACTGGCTGCCGCTGTTCTACGATAATCTCGAAACCGTGTTCGACCATGCAGGCGATATGCCGGTGGTATTCGATCATCTGGTGCATGAAGCGCTGACTGAGCGTCATACGATGGTCGTGGATCATTATGAGGCGCGTCTGCGACAGGCCGAAGGCAAAGAGCCGGGCAGCGATGCTATTCCTTATAAGCCGGTCAAGCCGGAAGCACTTTATCTGACGCCACGGGAAGTTGAAGCGGTTGCCGCGTCTGTCGGCCTGCGTATCGATCTGACACCATTTGGCACACCAGAAGTCTCTGGCCGTTCGATCATTCATGCTGATGTGCACAAGGGCCGCAACTTTGCTGAAGAACGTGCCGCAACCGATGTGAACCTTTTTGAAGCGGTGGTGAAATACATCGCCGATTTGCGCGTCGCGGGCAAAAAAGTGCTGGTGGCTGCGTGGTCCGAAGGTTCGCTCGATCGTCTGCTGCAGGTGCTCGATGAGCACGGACTTGAGAAAATCGAAACCGTCGATCGCCTCTCGACGGTCAAAGCACTCTCGCGTGACAAGATTACAGCAGCTGTTCTTGCCGTTGAGAGTGGCTTTGATGCGGGCGATCTAGTCGTCGTTGCCGAGCAGGATATTCTCGGTGATCGCCTTGTGCGCCGCACCAAGCGCCGCAAACGCGATCAGGATTTCATTTCCGAAGTAGCATCGCTCTCAGCTGGTGATATCGTCGTCCACGTCGATCATGGTATCGGTCGGTTTATTGGCCTCAAGACAATCACGGCGGCGGGTGCGCCACATGACTGTCTGGAGATTCATTATGCAGGCGATGATCGTCTGTTTCTGCCGGTCGAAAATATCGAGTTGCTTTCGCGGTTTGGGTCGGAAGGGTCTGAAGCCGTTCTGGATAAGCTCGGCGGCGGCGCATGGCAGATGCGCAAGGCAAAGCTCAAGAAGCGCTTGCTGGAGATTGCGGGGCATCTGATCCAGATTGCCGCTGAACGCCAGATGCGCGGCGCGCCATCCATGACGCCGCCCGATGGACTTTATGCTGAATTTGCAGCGCGCTTTCCTTATGATGAAACCGAAGACCAGCAGCGTGCAATCGATGCCATTGCCGATGACCTTGCGGCAGGCAAACCAATGGATCGTCTCATCTGCGGTGACGTTGGTTTCGGCAAGACCGAAGTAGCACTGCGCGCCGCCTTTGTTGCAGCACTAAGTGGGTTTCAGGTGGCGGTGGTGGTGCCAACGACGCTTCTGTCACGTCAGCACTTCAAGACTTTTTCCGCACGTTTCCACGGCCTGCCCGTCAATGTAGCCCACGCCTCGCGGCTTGTTGGCGCAAAAGAACTTGCCGCCACCAAAAAGGGCCTCGAAGACGGCACTGTCGATATCGTCGTTGGGACGCACGCTCTGCTTGGCAATTCTATCAAGATCAAGAATCTTGGTCTGCTTATCATCGATGAGGAGCAGCATTTTGGCGTCAAGCACAAGGAGCGACTCAAGGAGCTGAAGTCAGACATTCATGTGCTGACGCTGTCAGCAACGCCGATCCCACGCACATTACAGCTCGCTTTGACCGGTGTGCGCGAGCTGTCGCTTATCACCACTCCGCCGGTGGATCGTATGGCGGTACGCACTTTTGTTTCGCCTTTCGATCCGTTGGTGATCCGCGAAACGTTGCTGCGCGAACGCTATCGCGGCGGTCAGAGCTTTTATGTTTGTCCACGCATTGCCGATCTCACCGAAATTGAGGATTTCCTCAAGGAACATGTTCCCGAGCTGAAAGTTGCCGTGGCTCATGGTCAGATGGCACCAGGTATGCTTGATGACATTATGAATGCCTTCTACGACGGCCAATATGATGTGCTTTTGTCCACGACCATCGTGGAATCGGGCCTCGATATTCCGACGGCCAATACAATGATTGTGCATCGCGCGGATATGTTTGGTCTGTCGCAGCTTTATCAGTTGCGCGGACGTGTTGGACGCTCCAAGCAGCGTGCCTTTGCGCTCTTTACACTTCCTGCCGGACGCACATTGACGGCTACTGCCGAGCGTCGCCTCAAGGTTCTACAGTCGCTTGATACACTCGGTGCAGGCTTCCAGCTTGCAAGTCACGACATGGATATTCGCGGTGCAGGCAATCTACTAGGCGAAGAGCAGTCGGGTCACATCAAGGAAGTGGGCTTTGAGCTTTACCAGCAGATGCTGGAAGAGGCTGTTGCCACCCTCAAGGGCACAATTGAGGTCGAAGACAGCCAGTGGTCGCCACAGATTGCGATTGGTACGGCTGTTATGATCCCGGAAGCTTATGTGCCGGATCTGCAGTTGCGTCTAGGGCTTTATCGCCGTCTCGCCGATCTGGCTGAGCCACAGGATATCGATGCCTTCGGCGCAGAACTGATCGACCGCTTCGGCCCGATGCCGGAAGAAGTGCAGCATTTGCTCAAGATCGTCTATATCAAGGCTCTGTGCCGCCGCGCCAATGTCGAAAAACTCGATGCCGGTCCAAAGGGCGTGGTTATCCAATTCCGCAACGCAATCTTTGCAAACCCAGTTGGTCTCGTGAAGATGATCGGGGAACAGGGTTCAATGGCCAAGATCAGACCAGATCAGAGTATCGTTTTCATCCGCGACTGGGCAACACCAGAAAAGCGGCTTAACGGCTCGGCAGTTATCATGACTCAGCTTGCAAAAATCGCTACTGGTGGCTGAGGCACACAGAGATTAAACACTGAGGGTTCGGAGTCGCCTGTTGGTTCCGAAGTTTAAAACGGAGAGAACTTTGATGTTTAAGAATGCTTTGCGCATTTCCTGCACTGCTGCTGCATTTGTTTTGGCTTCCCAATCGGCTTTCGCTCTAACCACACTCAACTGCAAGGTTGAAGGTATTGAGAATTTTGTCACGCGTTTCAGCCACAACATTGTAATTCAGGAAGCTCAGACCGCAAAGATAGTCATCTTTGAAGGCCTCGATATGGAAGCTGATCCAGAGCCAAAGAAGACAAGCAAGGAAGTTCCACTCGCTGATGTCGAATGGCCGGTGATGCCAGATATGGCAACCCTGGATCGGCAGAAGCTTCAGGCTGAATACAAAGATGCCGCCGATGGCAATAAGGTCGTTGTCATCAAGGGCACGGATGGCGGCGAGTATATGGAATATGAATTTGCCAAGCAGCCATGCTGGACTCTGGTTCGGGTGTCTGATCAGAGCATGTAAGCATTCTATTGATATTCAAACAAAAAGCCCGTGCTCCATCTGGACGCACGGGCTTTTTGTTTGATGTGCTTTATTGTCAGCGATCTTCGGCAATACCCGGTTCAAATCCTTCTGCCGTCTGTTGAATAGCTTCAGCAAGTACAGCGGCTGACTGAGCGCCCATGACGGCATATTTCTGATCGATAATGAAGCACGGCACCCCGCGGACACCGATGCGATTGGCGGTGTCAATTTCCTCGCGGATCGTATCCGTGTCCGCATTGCTTTGCAGAAGCCGGGCGACAATTGGTGCTTCCATGCCAATGCTGGCGGCAGCATCAACAAGCACGTCGTGATCGCCAATATCCTGTCCCTGCTCGAAATAGAGTGAGAACAGGGTGCCGACGAGCTTATCCTGCTTGCCAGGACCAGCTTGTGCTGCCCAATGGATCAGGCGATGTGCATCAAGCGTGTTCGGCGCACGTGTGATAGCCTCGAAATCGAAGACAATATCATTCTCTTCGCCCAGCTCGGTGAGTTGTTTGTGAATATCGTCAATCTTTGAGCCGGTGCCGAATTTTTCGCGCATATAAGCCTGACGATCCTTGCCTTGTGCCGGCAAAGATGGGTCGAGCTGATAGGGGCGCCAGCGGACCTCGGCGTCGACTTCAGGCGCCAGAGCAAGGGCCTGTTGAAGTCTTTTACGGCCAAGGAAGCACCATGGGCAGACGACATCTGAAACAACATCGATGGTGATTTTTCTTGCTGTCATAAAGGTGCTCCGTTCAGCGAGCAGGAGATGTGTTCTCCTGCTCGCTTATCTCTATAGTTCTAAAATGTAGGGTGAATTACGGCCTTATCAACTGAAGCTATTTGGCAACCTGCCACCATGTTGGGAGCTGATAACCATACAGCGATGTCTTCTCAGGATGTCCGATCCGATCCCAGCGCGCAACCCACTGATAAGGCAGGTAATAGAGCGGGATATAGTAGTCTCCGGATATGAGAATGCGGTCGAGCGCGCGTACAGCACTCACGAAATCCTCACGTTTGCGTGCTGCAAGCATCGCTTCGATCATGGCATCAACCGCCGGATCGGCGACGCCAGGATAATTGAAGCTCCCTTGGGCTTCGCGCGATGCTGAGCCCCAGCGCTGCCATTGTTCGTTGCCCGGCGACAGCGAGCCGGTCAGGGCGCCGAGGATCATATCATAGTCGAAGGTTTGCAGGCGTTGCTGATATTGTGCATCGTCAGCGCTGCGAATTTCGGCATCGATACCAAGGCGTCCAAGATTGCGCTTATAGGCAAGCGCTACTTTTTCCTCGTCTGGCGAGCGCGTCATGATCTCAAACTGCAATGGCTTGCCGGATGGATCGATCGCTTTGCCGTGTTCGAAAGAGAAACCTGCCTCAATCAGAAGGTCATAGGCTGTCTTTGCTGGCCCACGATCATGACCACTTCCGTCTGTTATTGAAGGGTGCCAGGACCCGTCCAGAACGTCCTTGCGAACCGCATCAGGGAACGGTGCCAGTAACTCACGTTCGCGCGCGGTTGCGGGCTTGCCTACGGACGATAGCTCAGAGCCTTCCCAGAAACTCTGCAAGCGGTTGTACTGATCGGCAAAGAGATTGCGATTGGCCCATTCAAAATCAAACAGCAGCCCAAGCGCCTGTCTCACGCGGCGATCTTCGAAAACCGGGCGGCGTGTGTTGAAGACAAAGCCCAGCATGTTTGCTGGTGTGCCTTTTTCGAAGTTTTCTTTGATGACCTTTCCTTGTATCACGGCCGGGAAATTATAGGATTTTTCCCAGCGTGTTGGATTGCCTTCAAGAAACACATCAAGCAGTCCTTTCTTGAAGGACTCAAACAAGGCCGTTTCGTTGCGATAATATTCGATGCTCAGGGTGTCGAAATTATCGAACCCGCGTCGGGCGGGCAGGTCCTTGCCCCAATAGTCAGGGTTCAGTTTATAGATGATCCGCTGACCTGGCTGTATGCCGGATACAGTGTAAGGACCGCTGCCGACCGGCGCTTTAAGTGTCGAATTGCCGAAAGTCGCGGGGTCAATTGCATGCTTGGGAAGCACCGGCATGGTTGCTGCAATCAGCAGCGGAAATTCACGGTCTGACTTGTCATTGAAGACAAAGCGCACCGAGCGCTCGCCTGTCTTCTCGATCTTTTCAATCCGGCTCATACGGTTGTTATAGGGTGGGCGACCTTTCTCGGTCAGAATCTCATAGGTGAAGATGACATCATCCACAGTGACCGACTCACCGTCAGACCACTTGGCTTTTGGATTAAGCGTAAACTCTACCCATTTGCGTTCTGGATCGATTGCAACTTTTTCGGCTAACAGTCCGTAAAGGGTAAACGGCTCGTCCCGTGAGCGCTGCATGAGCGTTTCATAGAGCAGATTGCCGAAGTCTAGATCGCCGAACAAACCGCGGGCGGTCGTGCGCATGCTTTTGAGCACGAACGGATTGAGACTATCGAATGTACCAACGACTCCCATTTTAAGCGCGCCACCTTTGGGCGCTTTCGGGTTCGCATAAGGAAAATGCGCGAAGTCAGCGGGCAGGGCCACATCGCCATGCATTGAAAGCGCATAATTTGGCGATGCGTTATCTTCTGCCAATGCTGGAGCAATACCCGCAAAGAAGCCAAGCAGGCTTGCTAAAGCTGTGTTGCGGAAAAGAGCAAACAATCCAGTCAACTTTCTCGCGTCCCCGTTCAACTTAATAGGTCCATTGTAAATAAGTGTGAGTTTAGTATCGATTCGTGTGGCGAAATTAGCATGAACCTTGCGTTTGTGCGGATTAAGAGCGTGTCTGGCGCGTGACAGTGCAGATTAAAACAAAAAATATAGCGTATTTTGCTATATGAATGTAGTCGACCATCTGGATTCATAGCTGAACTCGTTGTAACACGACCCTCGGATTGGGACGATAAGTCCCGGAGGTCACGCTGTTGCCGCATTTTCAAATCAGTGACGGTCTATCGCTGACTCAAACCAGAGACGGAAGATCAAAGCCTTGAAAGGAAACTGTTGATCATGACCAGCACGAAGACAATCGCTGCCGCATCTGCATTTGCTGGCGCGTTCGCCCTGCTTGCCTCTGCGACGATACCTGCAGCCGCACAGCAGCAGCCACCACAGGGCTGGTTCAAGGTTTGCTCGAAGCAGGAAGATAACGATATCTGCAATACGCAGAACATTATCACTGCTGACTCCGGCCAGCTGCTAACCGCTGTCAACCTCATCGAAATCAAGGGCAAGATCAATCGTAAGATTTTTCAGGTCACTGTTCCGATTGGTCGCTTGATCCCGGCTGGCGTTGGTTTGCAGATCGACAACAACAAGCCAACCAAGCTTGAATACGGCATCTGCTTCCCAGATCGCTGCATTGCGGAAGCTCCGCTTTCCGACGATCTGATCAATGCTCTCAAGAAGGGCAGCAAGGTAACTCTGACTTCGGTCAACTACCAGAACAAGCAGAATCCGATTCCAGTCGCACTGACCGGCTTCTCAGCCGCTCTTACGGGTCCAGGCCTGAAGCAGTCTGAACTTGAAGAACGTCAGAAGGAACTTCAGGACGCTGTTGCAAAGCGCCAGAAGGAATTCGAAGAAAAGATGAAGGCTGAACAGGCCAAGGCAAAGGGTGCAGCTAACTAAGCTGTTCTGATGTCATGAAAATGAAAGGGCGCTTCAAAGCGCCCTTTTTGTTGTGCCTTCTAATCAGAAACAACCAGCAAAGTTCAGTTTGCGTGCAGTTTTACGCGATATGATCCGTTTTCCAAACGCTCAAACATGTCGTTGAGCTGTGGATGGCGCAGTGGCTCATCGCTGAGATCTGGGACAAGATTCTGTTCCGAAACATAGGCCACATATTCCGAATCTGAATTCTCAGCCAGTAAATGGTAGAATGGCTGATCACGACGCGGACGCCCTTCTTCGGGAATGGATTCATACCATTCTTCCGTATTGGCGAATTCCGGATCGACATCGAAAATGATTCCGCGGAACGGAAACAGCCGATGCTTGACCACCTGTCCGATCTGAAACTTAGCGTGTTTTATCTGTGCCATACTCATAAGACATATGTAGTTCACCGCGCGCCGAAATAAAGCTGCGGGAGGTTTCAGGTTCGTTTATTGGGGCGTTTTATTGCTTTGGTGAGGTTTTCCCGCGTTCGCTCAAGCTTGGAAGCTTGGGCATAAACTGCGAAAAACCACTGCCGGGACGCAAACCCTCGCGCATGAAGAATGCTCTGAGTGGTGCAAAAGAACGCAGCATTTCAAGTCCCACGCCGCGTGCAATCTGTGCTGGCAGCATTGGTGACAGGAGCGACCGATTCAGCGCATCAACCGACCCTGTGCGGGCCAGAATGTCTGGGCGACGACCACGATCATAAGCGCGCATGACACGATCAGAACCCGGATCTGACGGATCACTCGCGATGGCCTTCACAAGCGTTTCCACATCGCGCGTCCCAAGATTAAGGCCTTGCGCACCGATTGGCGGAAACACGTGAGCAGCTTCGCCTATCAGCACAGTGCGCTTGGCAGCAAAAGCATACGGAACCAGACCAGACAGTGGCCATGCCTGCGGACGGACGTCCAGAGTGACCTTGCCCAGCATGGACTGCATCATTTCTTCGATGCGCTGCCCCAGTGCTTCATCACCAAGTGCGAGCAGCGTTTCTGCACGCCCTGGATTAACCACCCAGACGAGGCTGGATCGTTTACCCTTAAGCGGAACCTGTGTGAATGGGCCTTCCTCGGTGTGAAATTCGGTCGAGATGTTTTCATGATCGACCGTATGACTGAACGAAAGCACGACAGCTGTTTGCGGATAGCTCCAGCGGCGCGTGCGAATGCCTGCAGCCTCTCGTGCCGCTGAGTTGCGGCCATCGGCGGCAACAACAAGGCGCGTATGGAGCGTATCGCCGCCTGCAAGCGTGATTGTCACGTGGTCGTCGTTGTTGCGATATTCGATTGCCGGAAGCGTGATGCGTTCAATCGCTCTGTTTTTCTCAACCGCTTCCGCAAGCTTCTGATTGAGTGCTGCGTTTGGAATATTGTAGCCGAAAGCAACTTCGTCGATCTCGCCGGCACGAAATGTAACAGCTGGGCTGCGAATGAGGCGACGCGTTGCATCAACAATGCGCATGGAGGCGAGAGGGGCTGCTTCCGGAGCAATGTCGTTCCAAACGCCAATCTCATCGAGAAAGCGAATTGCAGGCATCATGAGTGCGGTCGTGCGGCGGTCGCTCTTGTCGGTTTCGGGGCCGAGCAATGCTGTCCGATAGCCTTTTGCGCTCAAAGCAAGTGCTGCCATCATCCCGGCTGGTCCACCGCCACTGATGACGATCTCGGTAAGGGGCTTCTCGACAACCACGTCATTCATCGTATTCTATCCTTCGCCAAAATGCTGGCCGAAAGCGATTCTTATTCGTTCTGTTTCAGCCCCACTTAACCGCAAATAGGCTGAAAAGGCCAATGTCGCGTTAATTAAAACCTAATCTTTGGTGGAATGAGGGCGGTTTTGTCTCATGACTTACTTGCTCTTTTCACCTTATTCGGGGAAAGCTTTACGCAAGATCACGGCTTTTTGGCTTGAAGCCTCAGAGTCATATTGGCTAACCCGCACCCGGCAGGATGAATGCTGGAAGATTGAGGGTAGCCTTCAAGAGAAATGGCGAACGGCGTGAAAACCAGACTGACCGGAAAATTAAAAGCGAAGAAGGTGACCGCGCCTCAGGCCAAGGCATTTTCTGTTCATCTTCTCACAGCATCAGGCTCGTTTCTGGCGTTTCTGTCAATTGTTGCAGCGAGTGATGGCCGCTACACTGCAATGTGGTGGTGGTTGGGTCTGGCTCTGTTCGTTGATGGCATTGATGGTCCGATCGCTCGCAAGCTCGAAGTCAAATATGTGCTGCCCAACTGGTCTGGTGAGTTGCTCGACAACATCATCGACTATGTGACTTACGTTCTGATACCGGCCTTCGCGCTTTACCAAAGCGGTTTTATGGGGACGAACCTGTCCTTCATATCTGGCGCAATTATTGTAGTTTCGAGTGCTATTTATTACGCCGACACGGGTATGAAGACGAAAGAGAACTTCTTCAAAGGGTTCCCGGTTGTCTGGAATATGGTGGTGTTCACGCTCTTCATCGTCAGGCCCGGCGAGTGGGAAGCCTTTGCCATCGTCGTTGCTTCAGCGATCCTCTCATTCCTGCCCATCAGCTTCCTGCATCCGGTGCGCGTGGTGCGTCTACGCCCATTGAACCTGACTGTCTTCCTTCTGTGGTGTGCTTTCGGTGCGGCAGGTCTGTATTACATGCTTGATGCGCCGCTCTGGGTCCGTGTCGGTATCACAGTGACCGGGCTTTATATCTACTTCATCGGTGCCATCATGCAATTCTTCCCCAATCTTGGTCGGACGGCTGCAGTGATTGCCGCTGAGGCTGCGGCTGCTACAGCATCGGCCCAAAAATCGGAATCGATTTTTGGAAAGCACGATGCGTAGGTTCAATAGTTTAGAGCGTCGTTGTGTAGCGACCAAGCGGCGCACGAGGTTATAGGAAAACAACGACTGGAGAAGCATCGTGATCAATGCAATTCGCGTCCATCAGACTGGTGGTCCTGACGTTCTGCAATATGAACAGATTGAAATTGGTGCGCCGGGTCCGGGTGAGGCGAAAGTGCGCCACGAGGCGATTGGCCTGAATTTCATCGATGTCTATTTTCGGACTGGGCTTTACAAGGCCGCTCAGATGCCGTTCATCCCCGGTAATGAAGGCGCAGGCACTGTCGTTGCTGTGGGTTCTGGCGTCGATAGTATCAAGGTTGGTGATCGCGTTGCCTATGCGGCGACACCAGGTTCTTATGCCGATGAGCGCATTCTTCCAGCTGATCGTTTGCTGAAAGTGCCGGAAACGATTGAGCTGAAGTCGGCCGCTGCGATGATGCTCAAGGGCATGACTGCGCAATACCTTCTGCGTCAGACCTTCGTCGTCAAACCCGGCCACACGATCCTGTTTCATGCGGCTGCAGGCGGCGTTGGGCTTATTGCAGGCCAGTGGGCCAAGCATCTTGGTGCGACTGTCATCGGAACGGCAGGTTCAGAAGACAAAGTCGCGCTTGCCAAGGCTCACGGCTATGACCATATGATCAACTATCGCACGGAAAACTTCGTCGAACGCGTCAAGGAACTGACCGGCGGCGAAGGTGTGGACGTCGTCTATGACTCGGTTGGGCGCGACACCTATATGGGCTCGCTCGACGTGTTGAAGCCGCTTGGCATGTTTGCCTGCTTCGGCCAGTCTTCTGGAACAATCCCGCCATTTGATTTGAACATTCTTGCGCAGAAGGGGTCGCTTTTTGCGACCCGTCCTACATTGTTCAACTATGTGGCGAAGCGCCCTGATCTGGAGAGAACCGCAAACGATCTCTTCGACGTTGTAGCAAGCGGTGCAGTTAAGATTGAAATCAATCAGTCTTACGCGCTCAAAGATGTGCGTAAAGCGCATGAAGATTTGGAAGCGCGCAAGACGACGGGCGCGAGTATTCTGCTCCCATAAGGATAACGAATTGTGCTTCGGCAATATCGGCGGTGTGCATATGTCCTCCGCCGATTTCTTTTTGGCTTTTCAATTGCGGTCTTGCTGGATAAGGTCTTAAAAAAATAACCTCGGGGAACAATGTCAGCGTCTTTATCCGACCGGCCTCTTTTAGATGTCCGCCGGCTCACAAAAGTATTTGGTCAACTCAGAGCCTGCGACGCGATAGATCTCGTCATTGCAGAGGGGGAAATTCACGCGCTTCTGGGCGAAAATGGCGCTGGGAAATCCACCTTCGTTAAAATGCTATTCGGTGCACTACAGCCGCTGGAGGGCGAAATCGTCTGGAAGGGAGAACGCGTGGCGATTATCCAACCCGCCACGGCAAGAAAGCTGGGCATCGGTATGGTTTTCCAGCATTTCTCCCTGTTTGACTCGCTGACTGCTGCCGAGAATATCGCATTGTCTCTTGACGGGGTACTGCCGCTTTCCGAAGTGGCGAAACGTGCGCGCGAGATCGGAAAAGCATATGGCCTGCCTATTGATCCGCAGGCTCATGTTGGTGATCTGTCGGTGGGTGAGCGCCAGCGTATCGAGATTGTGCGCTGTCTCCTGCAAGAGCCGGATCTGATCATTCTCGATGAGCCGACCTCAGTCTTGACGCCGCAGGAAGCTGATCGGCTGTTTGAGACGCTGGAGCGCCTGAAATCAGAAGGCAAATCGATCCTTTATATTAGCCATCGGCTGGAAGAGGTGAAGCGGCTTTGTGATCGCGCAACCGTGCTTCGTCATGGCAAGGTGGTCGCTCATTGCGACCCGCGAGAGCAAACTGCGGCGTCGCTTGCACGCATGATGGTCGGCAATGACATCAAGGTCGTAGCCCGCAAACCGATTGATGTCGTTGAAGCCACGGTTACTCCGTTGTTTGAAATCAAAAACTTGTCTCAGGCACCGCGCGGCCCCTTTTCGACCGCTCTCGACAATATCTCGCTTTCGGTAAAAGCAGGTGAAGTGGTCGGTATCGCGGGTGTGGCGGGCAACGGGCAAGGCGAGTTTTTTGAAGCTGTATCCGGCGAGTTTCTTCAATCGTCAGCTTCAGCCGTGCGTATTCGGGGCAAAGACGCAGGTAAACTCGGCATCAGCGAAAGACGTTTGATGGGTGCGGCCTTTGTCCCCGAAGAACGACTTGGCCACGGTGCTGTGCCATCCCTGCCGTTGACGGATAATCTCTTCCTGTCGCGCTATAAGACTGACGCGAAAGCGTTTTTGCGCGGTGGTAAACTAAAGCTGATTGCCGAAAGCGCGCTGCGTTCCGCTGCAAAGCGTATTATCGAAACGATGGATGTTCGCAAGAGCGCTGAAAACCCACCGGCTTCTGCACTGTCTGGTGGGAATCTCCAGAAGTTCATCATCGGTCGTGAACTCGATCGCGCTCCATCTGTCATGGTTGTGAACCAGCCGACATGGGGCGTGGATGCCGGAGCTGCTGCGCATATCCGTCAGGCACTGCTCGATCTGGCACGTTCCGGCTCTGCTGTTCTCGTCATTAGTCAGGATCTCGATGAACTGCTCGAAATCAGCGATCATATTGCAGTCATGAATCATGGCGCGCTTTCTTATCCCATGCCCATCGCCGAAGTGACGTTGGAAAAGATCGGCCTTCTGATGGGCGGTGTTTCCGGCGCGGATCAGGCAGGGGCAGCATAATGCGTATAGAACTGGTCAAACGGCCTCAGCCTTCAAAAATCTTTAGCGCAGTATCGCCTTTGCTGGCGCTGGCGCTCACGATGGTCTTTGGCGGACTTGCCTTTGCAATGATGGGAAAAGACCCGTTTCAGGCGCTTTACGTCTTCTTTGTCGAGCCGTTGCTTGATGTTTGGTCGTGGCATGAGTTGCTGGTCAAGGCGACGCCACTTATCTTGATTGCTGTTGGCCTTTGCGTGTGCTTCCTTTCCAATAACTGGAATATTGGCGCCGAAGGTCAGTTCATTATAGGTGCGATCACCGGCTCCATTCTGCCAGTCATGTTTCCAGAATTGCAGCTTTGGATCGTTCTTCCGCTTATGATGCTGATGGGTATGGCAGGTGGCGCCGCATATGCATCCATTCCGGCGCTGCTCAAAGTTCGTTTCAACACCAATGAAATTCTGACGAGCCTCATGCTGGTTTATGTCGCGCAGTTGTTCCTTGACTGGCTGGTGCGCGGACCCTGGCGCAATCCTGATGGCTACAACTTCCCGGAAACACGCCAATTCAATCCGAGTGCCGTTTTGCCGGAAATCTGGAGCGCATCAGGTCGCGCTCATTGGGGCTTCATCTTTGCAATCCTTGCTGCTGTGGCAGTGTGGTTTCTTCTCGCCAAAACGCTAAAAGGCTTTGAGGTCAAGGTCATCGGACAAAGCCCAAGGGCGGGGCGGTTTGCTGGCTTCAGCTCTGGCAAGCTGGTCTTCTTTGTCTTTGCTGTTTCAGGTGCGCTAGCGGGCCTTGCCGGTATGGCGGAAACATCTGGTGCCATCGGCCAGCTTCGTCCCGTGATTTCACCTGGTTACGGCTTTACGGCGATCATTGTTGCGTTCCTTGGCCGCCTTAATCCTCTGGGTGCCATAGCCGCAGGCTTTGTGCTTGCACTGTCTTATCTGGGCGGCGAGGCCGCACAGGTCGCCATTGGCATATCAGAAAAATCGGCCCGTGTGTTTCAAGGTATGATCCTGTTCTTCGTACTCGCCTGCGACACGCTCATCCATTATCGCATCCGCTTTGTAGCGGGCCGTTCAGCAGGGAAGGTGTGATCAATGGACCTGACACAGGCAATTCTTCTCACCATTGCAACCGCGGCAACCCCCCTATTGATCGCAGCAATTGGTGAACTTGTCGTCGAGCGCGCTGGTGTGCTGAATCTTGGCGTCGAAGGCATGATGCTGATGGGTGCGGTTTCGGGCTTTGCCGCCGCACAATACACAGGCTCGGCCTGGCTTGGCATGTTGGCTGCTATCTTTGTAGGCAGTCTCTTTTCAGGCATTTTTGCTTTTCTGACGCTGACTCTTGTAACCAATCAGGTTGCGACCGGTCTGGCGTTGACCATTCTTGGGATTGGCGCTTCAGCAATGCTTGGCGAAAGCTTTGTCGGTATGCCGGGTGTGCGGCTTAATGCAATCAGCATTCCATATCTTAGCGATATTCCTTATGTCGGCCGTTTCCTGTTCGGGCAGGACCCGATCTTTTATATCTCCATTCTGCTGGTTGTTGGGGTGACGTGGTTTCTGTTCCGCACGCGTGCGGGTCTGCAATTGCGTGCCATTGGTGACAGTCATGGCTCGGCCCATTCGCTCGGCGTGCATGTGGTACGCACCCGTTATCTTGCTGTGTTGTTTGGTGGTGCTTGCGCTGGGCTTGCCGGGGCGCAGCTTTCGCTCGTTTATGTGCCGCAATGGGTTGAGAACATGTCGGCAGGACGCGGCTGGATAGCGCTCGCGCTTGTTGTGTTCGCCTCATGGCGTCCGTGGCGCGTGCTGATCGGCGCTTATTTGTTTGGTGCAGTCACAATTGGCCAGTTGCACGCGCAAGCGCTTGGTTTCGGCCTGCCATCGCAGTTTTTGTCGGCCTTGCCTTATATCGCGACCATCGTGGTTCTGGTTATCATCTCACGCAACAGGCGTTTGACGATGATGAACACGCCTGCATCGCTCGGCAAGTCTTTCGTGCCAGACAGGTAACAGTTTTGAACGGCAGTCCGGCTCCCACGGGGTGCTGTTATATTTTGAGGGTGAAAAAGGAGCGCAGGGAACATGAAAAAGACGATGTTGGCAATCGCCACCGCGGCCAGCTTTATGCTTGGTGGGGCGGCACATGCAGAAGACAAGCTGAAGATCGGCTTCATCTATATCGGGCCTCCAGGTGATTTCGGCTGGACATACCAGCACGACGTTGCCCGTAAGGAGATGATCGAAGCTCTCGGTGACAAGGTCGAGACGACTTTCCTCGAAAACGTGCCCGAAGGCGCGGATGCTGAACGCTCGATTGAGCGTCTGGCGCGTGCAGGCAATAAGTTGATCTTCACAACCTCTTTCGGTTACATGGACCCGACACTCAAAGTGGCGGCCAAGTTCCCGGATGTGAAGTTTGAGCACGCAACCGGCTACAAGACTGCAGACAACATGTCGGCATACAATGCGCGCTTCTATGAAGGACGCTATGTACAGGGCCAGATTGCTGCCAAGCTGTCGACCAAGGGCGTTGCAGGCTACATCGCGTCGGTCCCTGTGCCGGAAGTCGTACAGGGCATCAATGCATTCATGCTCGGCGCACAGTCGGTCAATCCAGACTTCAAGGTCAAGGTCATCTGGGTCAATTCCTGGTTTGATCCGGGCAAGGAAGCGGATGCTGCTAAAGCTCTCGTCGATCAGGGTGTAGACATTCTCACCCAGCATACGGATTCGACCGCACCGATCCAGGTTGCGCATGAGCGCGGCATCAAGGCATTCGGTCAGGCTTCGGACATGATTAAGTTCGGTCCTGAAACCCAGCTTACGGCAATCGTTGATGATTGGGGCCCATACTATATCGACCGTGCCAAGGCAGTTCTTGACGGTTCGTGGAAGACTCAGAACATCTGGTGGGGCATGAAGGAAGGCCTCGTGAAGATGGCGCCTTACACCAACATGCCTGATGACGTTAAGAAAATGGCTGAAGAAACTGAAGCCAAGATCAAGTCGGGTGAACTTAAGCCGTTCACTGGCCCGATCAAGAAGCAGGACGGCTCCGAGTGGCTCAAGGAAGGCGAACAGGCTGACGACAAGACCTTGCTCGGTCTGAACTTCTACGTTGCTGGCGTTGACGACAAGCTGCCGCAATAAGCTGTGACGCATTTAAACAAAGAAAAGGGCGCTTCAAGCGCCCTTTTTTGTTTTTTTGAACGCAGTGCGATCCCCGTTTTACTCCAATAGGACTTGTGCCCTAAAGCGACAATTTCATACCTTCATGACTGTCAACGAAGCCGAGCGACTTGTAGAAACGTATAGCATCGGAACGAGATTTATCGGTCGTAAGTTGTACCAGACCGCAGTCGTGTTCGCGACATTGTTCAATTGCCCATTCAATCATTTGCCTACCGATGCCGCCGCCACGTGTGTCACTGGCGATGCGCACATTTTCGATTTGCCCGCGCCACATGCCTTTGCGCGATAGCCCCGGGATGAAGCTGAGCTGTAAGCAGCCGATTATTTTTCCACCATGCTCGACGACGACGAGTAATTGGTTGGGGTCGCCATCTATGGCTTTAAACGCATCCGTGTAGCATCGGTTCAGCGGACTGCTGTTGTCCTCGCGAGTGGCCCCCAGAGCGTCATCCGCAAGCATGGCTACAATTGCCGTAAGATCAGCGTCAATGGCTTTGCGAATGGATATGGTGGAATCGATCATTGGAAATTTCCACAGGCTTGGATTCTGAAAAAACAAACTTATGCGTTCGCATACCGTTACGAAGGCCAAAACAAATAAAAAGCCGGAGCAAAGCCCCGGCTTAAAGTTTCGCTCAACCGAACTTATTCGGCTGCGTCGGCAGGTGCTGCGTTGAGCATGCCGTAACGTTCTTCGCCAATCTTGGCGAGCAGATCGAGCTGGGTTTCGAGGAAGTCAATGTGACCTTCTTCATCTGCCAGAAGCTCGTCAAAAAGCTGCTTGGAAACATAGTCACCGAGTTCATCGCAGATTTCGCGGGACTTCTTGTAGGATGCGCGAGCGTCGTATTCGCCCTTAAGATCGCATTCCAAAACTTCCTTGACGTTCTGACCGATGCGCAGTGGCGCAACCTGCTGCAGGTTCGGATGGCCTTCAAGGAAGATGATCCGGTCGATCAGCTTGTCCGCATGCTGCATTTCTTCGATGGATTCTTCACGTTCTTTCTTAGCAAGACGCGTGAAACCCCAGTCGTTGAGCAGACGATAGTGCAACCAGTACTGGTTTACTGCGCCAAGTTCGAGAAACAGTGCCTCGTTAAGCCGCTCGATGACCTTTGGTTCGCCTTTCATTCCATGAACTCCCGAATTTGTCTCGTAGAGAACGCACACGATCCATGAACAGGACCACGTTTTCGTCCATTTGGTTGTGACGAAGATGGTATTCTTCGGTCACCCTTATGATCGTTTCTACGACGTTTGGGAAGCAGCCACAGCAGCGACCGCTCTTGGACATGGCGTTATAGACGGTACCAGGAACAATTAATCGCCAGCAGTCTTCATCGAGAAGCTGTGTGACGACGATCTCAATATCTTTTTCGGTAATAACGTTACAGCTGCAGACTAGCATGAAAAGTAAACTCCAGCATCTGCAATGCGCTGTGATTGTATAAAGTTCACAATGCGGAGTGACACACCTTGTTCGTTGCTATTTTCATCGTTAAAAATATAGCGTGTCGCATCCATTTTTACTTCAGTATTGGCAAAATTCCGTGTTGAACCGAACAAAGGTTCCTCCAATCGCAGGGGTTAAAGGCCCGAACATCAAAGGTAGACTTAGGCAAGTCTTTAAAACCCACCAATTTAAGTCAGGTTATGGCGGGGGAGGAGTGGTTCTGTCAAATTTTATGTTTTTGAAACGTTCTAAAAATCAACAACTTAGAATTATTCTAAATATGAGTTAAGCACCCATCTTTAAACGTTAATTAGACTTTTACATGGGTAAAACAGGGCGGTTATTGCCCTGCTTCAAACTTATGCGCTATTTCGCCGCACGATGTGGAAAACATCACGTGAGAGTGGTTCAAACGCCTTCAACGGCCTCGAATCCCTCGAACTGTGGTGGCCCCGCATAGAGCGGCTTATTGTTGCCTGCGTTGCGGTGAGCATTGCGGAATTGTTCGGACTTTGTCCAGAAGACGAAATCATCACGTGTGCGCCAGACAGTGTGGGAAGAATAGAGCGTATAGCCTTCTTCTTCATTGGTCGCGCCACGCAGCAGATTGAAGCTTTCAAAGCCCGGAAGCTCGGAGAGCTGGGAATCGCGGTTTCTCCAAACGGTCTCGAAATCGGCTTCATTGCCGACGAGAACCTTAAAGCGATTCATTGCGATGAACATTGCTGATCCTTTTCTTTACAAAGATGGACTGGCTAAAAAATTTTACAGAACAATTGCACAGATGTTCTGCCTTGTCCTGTTGGTTTTCCGGCGAGTGCGGTGGTAGGGCCCGCACTCGCCGCGCCGCATCTTGGGATATGAAGGCCACAGCCGCGGTCAGAGATGGGTGGACTTCGTAGACACGACGATCAGTGTTCGGGAGGTCGTAACCTCCCGAAAAGTGTTAGAACTTCTGCGTTAGCGATACTTTGAAGTATCGGCCTGCTTCTGAGTAACGCTCAGTCACGTTAGCTAAGCTGTTGACGTTCATAGCGTTGTAATAGGTCTTGTCGAATACGTTGTAGACGCCAGCCTGGAGACGTGTGCCGTTCAGTTGCTTTGGCTCCCACCAACCCGTCAAATTGACGAGACCATAGCCTGGCAAACGACGTGTTTGTGTCCCGGTTTGGGTTGAAATGGTCTGATTGACGTAGGCTGCTGCGACAACGCTGGTGTCAACGCCCCAGGTTTCAGTATTGTAGCCTACACCGAACACACCCTTGAAGGGCTGTGATGATGCCAATGGAATATTGTCATCCAGGTTCATAGCCTTCGCATAAGCCAACGTACCATGCACGTTGAAGCCGTTTACGAAGTTATGGTGCGCTTTTACTTCAATACCGGCAATCCGTGCCTTGTCGAGGTTACGATACTCGGTCAGACCCAATGGGAATTGGGCTGTACGGGTGGTCACGGTATCTATGAAATCACTGTAGCGGTTCACGAATGCCGTGATCTTGCCGCCCGAATTCTGATCGCCAAAGTTTGCGCCGACATCAATGCCGTAACCCTTTTCAGGGTTAAGGTTAGGATTGCCGATCGTGCCATAACCGGCAGACAGGTAGGTGACATAAAGCTGATCAACTTCCGGGGCTTTATAAGTCGTGGATATCTGCGCAAATAGCTCAAGATTTGATGTGGCTTGCCACGAGAAGCGAAGCTTTGGCGAAATACGGCTGTCTGAATTGTTGGCATATCCGCTAATTGAATCTGGTTCATACTTGAACCAGTCAAACCGTACGCCCGGAGTGATTGCGAAAGGCGTATCACCGATTTCGATCCGGTCTTCAGCAAACAGGCCCAGACGATAGGAATCCACATCTGGTGTGTCCGCCTGATTGATATGCAGGAATGGGCAGACGCGCTGCAAATCAGAAGGCGTAGCAGTGCCACGGATACAAGCGTCATCGCCGGTCATAGATTGCGTGTTCTTTCCGATACTGAAGTCACCGCCAATAGTCAGCGAGTGAGACAATGTACCGGTATCAAACCCGAGGTTTGCATAACCGCTGGTGCCGTAACGCTCATCCTCTAGTTTATAGCTACGGCTGTAAGGTCCAGCTACCGACCCGCGACGTACTGTATCTGTCTCATAAGAGCGCGTCATCCGCTGCCAGTAGACAGTTGCCCAGGCATTGTTTACGAGGCCGTCATTCTGGCTTTCATAACGATAATCCAGCGATACGCGATCACGATCGTTCTTGCGACCTTGGTTATAGTTCCGATTGTCGTAGGTCGTCCCAGCATCAGAATTCAAATTGGTATCAGAGTCATAACGATTGCGTTCAGCCGTTATGCCGATGGTGTGCCCACCTTCGAGCTCCTGGCGCAGCTTGAACATGAGATTGCTGCGATCATAATCTTTCGGATCGGCCTCGGTGCGTGCTGCACCATATCCACCGATGTCTCCAGTGCCCTGAATTTCATGGCCGCGCTTGTACGAGCCTTGAAACAGAACAGACGTGTTCTGAATTTTTTGTGCAACAGCACCAGAACTGATGAAAGCTCTGTCCGAGCCATCATAGGTCAGCTTGACGAGACCGCCAAATGCCTTACCGGGAGCGAGCAGATCTTCAGGTTCCAATGTCTTAAGCGCAACTGCGCCACCCATAGCCCCTGAACCAAGGCGGCTGGCATCCGCGCCATATAAGACGTCAAATGCGGAGAGAGCGGAAATGTCATATGCATCGCTTCCGCCGCCATTTACATCAGTGCGGACCGCCGCATCTAGATAAGGAATTGGAATGCCGTCAATGGTCGTCAGTACGCGATCATCCTGAAGGCCACGAATATTTACGCTGCCAGTTGTCGTGTTTACAGCAAGACCTGGCTCTAGCGTGTTGCTCAAATCGTTGACAGAATCGATGTCTTTTTTGCGGATTTCGTCAGCAGTTGTGACGTTTGCCAAAGGTGTATCCGAAACCGATCCCTTTGTTCCGCGTGTATTCTTGATAGTAATAGGTTTCAGCTCGACGCCGTTGCTTTCAGTCGCTGCAGTTTGTTCCTGCGCGTATGCACTCGACGCCATTGCCAGAATTACGACTGCGAGACTGGTGCTCGCCAAGAATGACCGCTTCTGTTCCCCATTTATTGCCCGCATTGCCTAGTATCTCCTGAAGGACAAAGCAAAATTCTCACGCCCCGCCGGAGGTGAGAAAGTTAAATTTCTCAATAGGTTACATCCTCCCCATCCCGAGGGGAGTGACAGCGCTGGCTGGAAGGAGAAACCTTCGGGCTTGCTCTGGAAAAACAAGAATTAAACTTGACTCGTTTAATCCAGTAAGGCAGTGATTATTAAACATGACTTTAGATGTCAACTAATGATTTGGTCGACATTCGGTCAGTTAACAAGACGGCTCCATAACTGGCGCAGAGGCAGAAAAATGAACAGGCGTATTCACATCGACATGCAGGTGCGGTTGCCGCGGGAACGCGTCTCCAGCCGCATGCCCGAAATCCAGTCCCGCCTTGCAGCGGACGGACAAATAAAAGCGCGCACTTCTGAATCTCCGCTAGAGCCGCAGCTCCAGACTTATGGCAGCCGTGAACTCTTCAACGGTTCCCGCGAAGTGGCGATAGAGCATGGCGGCTCTCTCTATCGTTTGAAGATCACCCGTCAAGGCAAGCTCATCCTGAACAAATAGGCAAACAACAGATGACGACCCAGACCAAGCCCTCCCCAGAGCAGATACTCAAGGCACGGGCAGATAACCCGAAAATGCGCGAGCGTGATTTCGCTCAAAGTCTCGGGGTAGCAGAGGCCGACTTCATTGCGGCTTACACCGGTGCAGAAGCTGAAAGCTCGATCTCAGCGCGCCGCATCCGTGCAGATGTGGAAACCTTGCTCAAACATGCGCCTTCGCTTGGCGAAGTCATGGCGCTGACGCGCAATGAAAGCGCCGTGCATGAAAAGATTGGCCCTTTTGAAAAGACGATATGGGGGCCGCATGCGTCCCTTACGCTTGGTAAGGAAATCGATCTCCGTATTTTCCCAAAACATTGGGTCCATGGTTTTGCTGTAGCAAAGCTTGATGGTGAACATATTCGCCGCAGCTTGCAGTTCTTTGATGCTTCAGGCGAAGCCGTTCACAAAATTCATCTTCGTCCGGCGTCCAATCTGGAAGCCTATGAGCAGCTCGTTTCGGAATTGCTGCTTGACGATCAGAGCCCTGCGATCGAAACGAAGCCTACTGCTGCAAAGCCAGAAAAAGCTGACGTTTCTGCGATCGACGCCGATGCATTCCGTGAACGCTGGGGCTCTCTGACTGATGTTCACCAGTTTGTCGGTCTCTTGAAAGACTTTGGTGTTGATCGTCATCAGGCCGTACATCTTGCCGGACAGGACTTTGCCTGGCGCGTTGATCTCTCTGCAGTTGAAGCCATGATGAACCACGCCGTTCAGGAACAGATTCCAATTATGTGCTTTGTCGGCAGCCGTGGCTGCATTCAGATCCACACTGGCAAAATCGCAGAAATCAAGATGATGGGTCCGTGGCTCAATGTGCTTGATCCAACGTTTCACTTACACCTGCGCGCCGACCACATTGCTGATGCTTGGGTCGTCCGCAAGCCCACGAAAGACGGTCATGTCACTTCGCTCGAAGCTTATGACGCCAATGGTGAACTGATCATTCAGTTCTTCGGTGAGCGTCATGAAGGTGAAGTTGAACTTGCTGACTGGCGCATGATTGCCGAAAATCTCCCGCGTCTGCCGCAGTCGACCGCTGCTTAAAAGGCAGCCAAGCCTTTGTTTTAAAGTGCAGTCCGGAAGTGTCTCTCACTTCCGGACTGCACCTCGAACCATAGTTTTTACGCATGACTTTGGCGGATCCTCGGTTCCTAATTTTCCGCGATGTGCTTTAGGGAAACAGAACATGTCAATTATTTCATCGAGCATCGGGCGCTGTGCGGCCTTGGCTGTGCTGGCTGCTTCAGTTGCCTTTGGCGGAACTGCAAATGCCGATACGGTTGAGAAAATCGCCGATACATCGCGACTTGTCTCCGTCGGTGGTGCGGTGACCGAAATCGTCTATGCACTTGGTGCAGGCGATAAGCTGGTGGCTCGCGATCAGACCAGCACTTATCCAGAAGAAGCTCGAAAGCTTGTTGACGTGGGTTATATGCGTCGCCTGTCGCCAGAAGGCGTTCTCTCGGTCAACCCTACTGGTATTTTATTATCGGAAGGAAGTGGCCCACCGGAAACACTGGAGGTGCTTAAGAAAGCTACTGTTCCGATCGCTATGATTCCTGACGATCACACTGCGAAGAGTGTGATTGAGAAAATTGAGATGGTCGGTAAAGCGCTTGGACTTGAAGATAAGGCCAAAGCGCTTGCAGCAGACGTGTCGCGTGATCTGGAAACCGCGCAGAAAATCTCTGCTAACCAGAACCCGCGCAAGCGCGTGCTGTTCATCATGTCGGCGCAGGATGGACGCATCACCGCGTCTGGGACTGGCACGGGTGCTAATGGCATTATCACCCTTGCTGGTGGTGTGAATGCAATCGACTCTTATCAGGGTTATAAGCAACTCACTGATGAAGCTGTCGAAAAGGCCGCACCTGATTTGATCCTCACCATGGGTATCGGCAAGGACAGTGTACAGAAAGAAGACCTTCTGAAGAACCCGGTGCTTGCCAGTTCCCCAGCAGGGCGTAGCGGCAATATTGTGCAGATGGATTCACTGTATCTGCTTGGTTTTGGCCCCCGCACGGGGGCAGCCAGCCGTGAGTTGTCAGAAAAGCTCTATGGCAAGCAGGCCGCTAATTAAAGCATGTGTCTGCCGAGCGAAAATGCGGGCAGGTATCGCGCGGAAATCCGCAATGAGGGCATATCGAAATGACCAGCCAAGATCGCGCAGCAAATCCGGAAGGCTTTGCCGTGCTTGATCAAGCCACCAGCAAGCATGTCGGAGATCGCTCAGTGCGAGCCCGTATGGCTATTGTAATTCTTGCTATAGCGCTTTGCCTGACGGCACTTTTTAGCCTGACAGCGGGTGCGTCGGACGCTTCTGTTCTAAGCGTCATGCGTGCGCTCGTTTTCGGTACGCAGGAAAGCGTCGAGGTATTCCGGCGCGACCATCTGATCATCATGGAAATACGTTTGCCACGTATCATCATGGGAATATTGGTGGGCGCCGCGCTTGCAGTTTCGGGGGCAGTTATGCAGGGACTGTTCCGCAACCCTCTTGCTGACCCGGGTCTTGTCGGCGTTTCCGCCGGCGCCAGCCTGGGTGCCGTGTCGATGATTGTTCTCGGTGGAACAGCGCTCGCTCCGATTTATCTGCTGCTCGGCCTTTATGCCTTGCCACTCGCGGCATTTTTGGGCGGGCTTATCACCACGCTTCTTCTTTATCGCGTGGCTACCCGACGTGGACGCACATCAGTAGCAACGATGCTTTTGGCCGGTATCGCCCTTGGTGCGCTCACAGGCGCTGCGACAGGCGCGCTTGTCTATATTTCCGACGACCGCCAGCTGCGTGACCTGACGTTCTGGGGACTTGGCTCGTTGGCCGGGGCTACATGGGGCAAAATTGGAACTGCCGGTCCGATCATTGCAGTTGTTCTGGTCGCAACACCGTTTCTGGCGCGCGGTCTTAATGCTTTAGCCTTGGGTGAGGCTGCAGCCGGGCATCTTGGCATTCCTGTGCAGCGCATCAAGAACGTAGCAATTGTAACGGTGGCGGCTGCGACCGGTGCAACGGTGGCCATATCCGGTGGTATCGGCTTTATCGGTATTGTTGTTCCGCATATGCTGCGTTTGAGCATCGGGCCGGATCATCGCTATCTGTTGCCTTCGGCAGCACTTCTCGGCGCCATCATGTTGCTGCTTGCTGATGCTGTGAGCCGAACGATCGTCGCACCTGCGGAATTGCCCATTGGCATCATTACGGCAGTCTGTGGCGCTCCGTTTTTCCTCTGGATATTGCTGCGTCAGCGCGGTGTTCTTGATCTGTGAGGCACGAGATGATTGAAACCAAAAAATTAGGCGTTTCCATTGGCAGCAAACAAATCATCGAGAATATCGATTTTGTTGCGCACCCGGGTGAAGTAACTGCAATCGTCGGTCCCAACGGTTCCGGGAAAACCACGTTGTTGCGTGCGCTTTCGGGTGATCTTTCTTACACTGGTTCGGCTTATCTCGACGGTGAGGATTTTGCTGGGATCAAACCATGGCGAATGGCGGCACGGCGCGCAGTATTGCCGCAGGCCAGTGCTTTGTCATTTCCATTCACGGTCCGCGAGATTGTACATATTGGCCTAACGGGTGGCTTTAGCGGCGTAACAGGCGCTGAACAGGAAAGGCTACCTGATCTTGCGTTGCAGAAAGTTGATCTGGCTGGCTTCAGTGGCAGGTTGTATCAGGAGCTTTCCGGCGGCGAACAGCAGCGTGTGCAGCTTGCGCGCGTGTTGTGTCAGGTCTGGAAGCCTGTTGTTGATGGCAAGCCGCGTTATCTGTTTCTGGATGAACCGATTTCCAGTCTCGATATCAAACATCAGATCACAGTGATGGAAATCGCGCGCGACTTTGCGGCAGAAGGCGGCGGCGTGATTGCGATCCTTCATGATCTCAATCTGACTGCCATGTTTGCTGACAGCATTGCAGTCATGCACAAAGGCAGGCTCGATACTATCGGCACACCGCAGCATGCTCTGACGGATGATCGGTTGGAACGGGTCTATGAATGTTCGTTACGGGTGGGTGTACCACCAGCTCAGGGCGTGCCGTTCGTGCTGCCACAGTCGGCTTATGCCGCGTCACTGTAAACCGCACTGGCTTCAATACCATGCTAGCAACAAGAAAAGGCTGAGAACTTATCCAGTTCTCAGCCTTTTTGTATTTTCCGGTTGCCGCTAAACGTCAGCTGGCAACACGCTCTACTTCAACTTCATCGATACCAAGCAAGGCGCGAACATTTGGACGAGCCTTAACCAAATCTGCAATGCTGTACTTCATCAGAACGCCGAAGAAGGCGTTAAGTGCTTCACGTAGCGCTGAATTTAGGCCACAGCTATCAACGAGCGGACATTCAGTGGCGTCGTTCTCAAAGCATTCCGCCATTGCGAAGTTTTCTTCGGTTACGCGTACAACATCGAACAGAGAAATATTCTGCGCTTCGCGGCCCAAACGTACGCCGCCATTGCGGCCACGCACTGTTTCCACGAGTTTGTTTTCAACAAGAGGCTGCAAGATCTTGAAAAGAAATAGCTCTGATACGCCATAAGCGCGGGCGATTTCTGGAACGCGGCTCAGTTTGCCGTCATTGGCGGCACAATACATAAGCATGCGAATGGCATAATTCGTCTGACGAGTAAGACGCATTGTTTATTCCTTTCAGCACATTCTCAAGCTTTCCAGAGGGTTTTATTCGTAGGAAAACTCTGCTTTTGTTACGTCACAGTCCCATCCGAAGCCGGAGTTTTCGGGGGGCATGTGCCAAGCAAGTGCATTCATCTCGAATCCACTTTAGAACTATTCTTAAAATATATGAAGTCTTTTATCACCTTTAAAGAGCAAAAAAGCGCTTCAATCATCACGTGATCGCGATCTGGCATTACGGATGATGATTGCTCTCACTGGCAAACATCAATCCATTCAGCCGAAACAAGTTCAGCGATTCTTTGCGGTGCTATCCGCACCGCACTATTTGTGGCGCCAGCGGCTGGCACGACTACTTCAAAACTTTTGAGCGATAAGTCGCAATAAACGGGCAGGGCGTTCGGCAACCCGAATGGGCACACGCCACCGACAGGGTGGCTTGTTTCGTTCAGCACGCTTTCGGCATCTAGCATACGCGGCTTGGTACCAAAGCGGTCTTTGAATTTACGATTGTCAATTCGCGCGTCCCCGCGCGTAACGATCAGAATGGTTTGATCTTTCGCTGAGAAGGAAAGTGTCTTCGCGATCTGTCCCGGTTCCACACCATGTGCTTCAGCGGCGAGAGCAACCGTCGCGGTGCTGGTCGGCAATTCGATCACTTCGATTTCTGGTGCCTTGTACGCGAAAAATGCCTTGACCGATTCCAGGCTCATGAGTTCCCTTTTCTTTATGACTATTACTTTCAAGTTTAGACTTCATTAACGATGAGAGCAAGACTATCAGCGATTTAATAGCGGATGATAGCAAGTGGCAGATTGACGCTGCTATTTGATAACGATAAAGAGGCGTTCAAGTCTGCTTCGTTCAGATGCGGAGGGGTGGCCGAGCGGTTTAAGGCACCGGTCTTGAAAACCGGCGTGCGGGAGACCGTACCGTGGGTTCGAATCCCACCCCCTCCGCCATAACCTTATGATTTCATTACGCAAATTTAGTTGACGAAATTTGGCGGTTCAAAGACGATGCTGCAACAAATTTGTTTACAGCTGCAACAATGATGCAACAATTTTTCTGTTGCGGACGACTCATTTCTCAGCCCAGTCCCAGCCGTCTTCAAAATCGTCCCCTAGATCCGTGTTTGAATCGAAATCTAAGTTAGCCCTCTTTTCAAGAAGATGATCATTTAGATCGGCTTCTGATTCGAAATAGAGTCCGCCATACTTGATAGAGAAGTCGCCGAATTCGCCATATTCAACGCCATCGATATTAGAGACGTACGAAAAAGGATCGGACATGCCGATAAAACTTTTCACGTATTCGATTGCGCGAGTAGCTAACGAAACACCGATAATTGCAGCGCCAGCACCGACAGAAAAAGTAAACAAGTGCGAGACGCCCGAAGAAAAGACACCGACTAAATCGTTCATTTAAAATACCTCAAAACAATGCATGAAGTATGCGTGTCGGCGCAAAGTGTTTCAACATTGCACTTCTAAGAAGAAGTCAATGCGCTATTAGAGACTTACCAGCGGTTGCAGATACCGAAAGCAAAGAAAGCCTTAACCTTGCCCATCATGCCTTCACCGCGCATACGCTGGCATATTTCAGGTTCAGTGTTATCGACAACAGGAGCCTTAAATGCATTGTGACCGCGATTGATTGCTGGTGCAGCACTCAACATCAACACAGCAAGTGGCACGACAATCAAAAGTCCCATGCAGATTTTTATGTAAGTGCGCATAATATTTCCCCCGAAAAACTCGCTAGCTATCAGAATCAGAAAATATAAAAGACGTCAAACTCAAAAATTACCTGACAAAAAATAACAACAACTCGCCGTTGGGCATTCCCAGGGCAGGTCATTCTTTCCTGCCCTTGGGAGGGAACGAGGATGGGGTCGCTCCAGCCTGTAAATCAGAAAAATCACAAACCGAGGCTCACTGCGTTGCGCCCGCACCACTTTGTGTTTTTCAGATTGACAAGCTTCACGCTCCATTATTTTGAAGTCCGGAGTTGAACAATTAAGGATTCAAGTGATGCAGCAAGATTTTCGCGATCTTTTTCAGAAAGAGCGTCCGGCGCGTCTTTAAGCAGCGCTATCAGATCGTAAGAACGTAAGCCGAGGTCGAGCGACGTCGTTTTTGCTATTTCGTCACTATTATCTTTTCGATGCTGAGCCAGAAAAGCATCGATCTCTGCTGCATAAGCAGCTCTCTCTTCTGAAGAGCCGAAAGCAAATTTGTTGATCATGTATTCGCCGGATAAAGCAGGCGTCGAAATATCAAGTGTGCAAAGCAGCTTCTGTCGAGTCCGCTTCGTTTCAGTGTCATACTGAGCAATTAAGCACTGAATTTTATTTGTGTCGGTAACT
The DNA here is from genome assembly GCF_002278035.1 of Ochrobactrum quorumnocens. Classification (NCBI taxonomy): domain Bacteria; kingdom Pseudomonadati; phylum Pseudomonadota; class Alphaproteobacteria; order Hyphomicrobiales; family Brucellaceae; genus Ochrobactrum; species Ochrobactrum quorumnocens. The sequence goes on from NZ_CP022603.1 coordinate 168,129, forward strand.
TTTCTAAACTGCATTTTTCATTCCCCTAGTCAGTTATTTACTATCTGATTATCAGATTAAAATAAACTGACTATGAAGTCAACAAGAAAAGTATTCGCCGACAGTATTTTATTTATATCCAAATTTGTTTACAGTATAAGATCGATCTGGTTTATGAACTATAGAAACTACAGGCTCTTTTAGCTTCCGTTTATCTGCTTCTGTAAACCTTTTTTCATTATCTTCGGCACACATTTTCATCATCTCGATGCATTCTTTTAAACGTATAAAAGCTTTTGAAAAGCGCCGACGGATTTTATCAAGTAAAGAAATTTTCCATATTTCGGGATTTTCTTTCTTAGAGCTTTCAACCCTTGAAGTAATGAAATCGATATTTTCACGCATTGACACATTTATCTGAATTTTTGCTAGTGCTGCAGTAGCTATCGTCTCCTGCGCAAACTCGATTCCAGATCGTCTAAGCGGTCGTGCATTTTGCTCAACGACACATGCAGAATGCGATTTGAGTTTAGAAGTGCTTCCAAAATCTCTTGTATGTTCTGAAGCGGATTCTCGCTGTTTTCTGTCTTCTCGTCTGACAGTGCTGATAATAGTGGCGTCAGCTTCTGGTCGACTTGTTGCACTTTGTCGTAGATTGCCTTCGCGTGTTTCGCTGTTGCTACTGATTGCTCGTTCATTAGAAATCTCCTTTTTAAAATTAATGTTCGATAATAATTTTTGGACGTCTGCACGCTTCAGCTTGAGCAAACGATCAACAGAACCGACCTCGACGTCAGCAAGTTTAACGATGTAGACGCCAGATTTCTGTCCAACTTCCAATTGCATGCCGTATTTACGGACATTGTCAGCGAATGACTGTCCGTCTGAAGCTTCAGAATATGCTTTTTGAAGCAGTTCTTTGACGCCACTTAAGTTAACCCCCTGACGTTCCAATGATTGACGCTTGTCTGGTGAAGCTGATGAATTCGGCTTTTGACCATCATTGCCGTAGTGATTGTAAAGCCAGTCTGCGACTTCAGGGCGGTGTTGCTCAAGCCATTTAATAGACGAATTATAATGACGTCCAAAAACCGGAGGCTCTCCAGCTTCATACTCACAAATTCTCACCGCCGTCTCTAGACGTATCTTTTCAAACTTGTTTTCAAGAACGCGCAAAGATGAATCGACACGACCAATGACAATATGAACATGCCGATTTCCGCCGCCTGGGCGACGATCTTTGTCATGATAGATAATTGCATACGGATTATTTTCAGCGCCCATATGCGCAACGATTGTTTGCGCTGCAATACGCAACTGCTCATCTGACATGTCTGACGACGGTGACAAAAACACATGATAGAAAGCGGCATCTGCTTTCGTAGCATCGCGCATGAGCGCAAGATCGCTCATCAAGTCATCAAGCGACGTCGCAACGGAATTCACGATCTCGATCTTCTTGGCGTCTTTCGTGAGATGACGGAAAAGATTTGCGCTGTCTCGTGTCGTTCGCCCGTGCTTATGAATGCCGCCTATCATGTCCATTAATGGCCTCCATTAACAGAGATGATGGCAGCGCGTAGTGCTCGTAATTCCTCTAAAAACGGAGTAGCCTCAAAATTGCAGGCGGAGTTTTTAGAGGAATTAAGAACACGGGCGATTTGATTGATGTTATTTCCGATGCGACCGAGTTCACCGAGAAATTTTGCCGTTATTTCACGATCAACATGATTACTGGAGATAATAGTCAACTCCGAAGAGAGAGTAGCTCTTTTTATAAACTCGGATGCATTCAACGCTGACTGTTCACATAGAGATGACAACCGCTGGCGCTCAGCGGGTGTCATCCTGATTGTTACGCGTGCTGTAGTGTTCCGTTTTTCGGTGCGAGGCTCGCTAACCATAAAAATCGATGCCCCCGTCTATTTCTGCTTTTCTCAAAAGAGAAAGAACTTCGTCTGGGGTGCAGGAGCTATGTATTATTTCACCAAACATTTTCAGATCTGCGATGAAAGTTGTGCACATTGCCAGATCAATTTTGGTCGTCGCATAAGTACTCTTGCGCTCAACATACATACGTTCTGCAACACTAAGAGATGTCAAAGCCATTATTATTTCCGCTTTCATCATATGAGGCCATTAGCCTCGTGGGGTTCCACAGGGGAGATACTCCCCTTGGCCAGTAAATGGGGATGGTCAGACCATCCCCCTGCTGGCTTACTAAGATTAGAATCAATTTGGGATAAAAACAAAATTGTGTTTGTTTAACCGCCGATAGAATTACTATGATCAATATGGGATTGCAAAATCGAGCTCATCGAACTGATAAAGAATATTATCGTTCGCAGCGTTGCGTTTCGAAGAATCAAAAAACTCGTCATCTAGTGACGCTTTATATTCGCGATACATCGCACGGCCCACTTCTGTCTGCTGTTTCCATTCTTCGTGCCGCTTGCGACCGTTTTCGAGAAGCTTTACAGAATCTTCTACATCTATAGACCAATCATGATATTCGCGCGGAAAATGCTGCTCTAGAGCATCAGAAAGTGCCATCTCAACAGCTTCAAGTGTCGGTTTATCGAAAAGACCTAAAAGACTATTTAGTTTTTGACGTCGCTTTGAATCTGTATTCATGTAGTCAGCGATAAAGCGTTTGGGAATTATCGTAAGAGTGTCAAGGTTAGAAGCTCCTACGTCGCTCAAGTCCTCGACTTCTACACCAGCTTCAGCAAGCAAGCGAAAATGAAATGCACGACGTGACTCAATAGCATCGAGACCGTCTCTACCGTTCCTTGTACTCGGCTGTGCTTCATAGTTCATCACGACAACAAACGGTTCACCGTTCAAAGTCGCTCTTGATTGAGGGAGCGTCTTACAAATGATTTGATTTTCGATTTTCTCTTTTTCATCGAGACGATCATATCTAGACGCCAAAGCTAAACGCTCAGCCGCTGCTGCTTGCGCTGCTTCATCGAGAATATCTTCTTTAGTAAAGTCTTCTGCGGATTCGGGCTTCGTACGCTGACAAACCTGACAACGCACGAGTTCTTTGTTTTCGTTATCGAAACGAACCTTCTGACCACGAGCTTTCAAATCTTTACGAAACTCACGGAAAAGCCCCAGCGGACGGACCAGCTGTTTCTTATAAAGAGCATGCGCAATCTCGATGAGCCAGTTACTAGAAAGCCCAGCTATTTCGTTAAATTTACAAACGTATTTGATGATTTCTTTTGTATCTTTTACTCGTCCGGCATCATGCAAAGTCTGACCGTCAAAGTGTCGCCTAGTCAGTTTAAGCCAATCTGACCATCCGTTTGGACCAAACGCGCGGCGCGGTGCACTAACAATATTTGCATGAAGGTTTATAGTGTTTTCTTCGTCTACTGTGAACTCAATTGAGCATAAGATGACGTCAATACCGGCTTTCGACGACATTTCGAAATAGCGACCAAGCTGCTTATTAAAGTGCTTCAAACGCTCTGCAAAATGATAGATTTTGAAGCGTTCGCCTGATGTGACAACCATGTATCTGGCATAGCGTCTAATCTTTGGATGCTCTTTTAAAAAGAGGTCAAACTCTTGCAAAAGAGGTTGCCTATTGCGCTGCGCGACTTCAGGGATCAGATTAATATTGCGATACGGAGAAAAACGAAAAACAGCACCGGAAACAAGTCCGATCATCGAAACCTGGTTATCATTTGGAAGATACGGATCAAAGCCACCTTCACTAAGTTTGCGTGCGATTTTCTTTGACTGATCAGAAATTAACGCATCTGATAACAAGCGTTCAACATACGTTATTGCAGAAACTTCCTTAAAAATATTAGCTTTAAGAAGTTCATCATGAGTGCGAAAAGTATCAATATTAGCAGTCTGATCAACATAAAAAGAGCGCGATGCCGCAAGCGCTGTTTCTGCTAATTGTTTTTTTGATACTTTCTTCATTGTTTTTGCTTCCGACTATTGACTTATTTTTAGCCGAAACGAACAATGTAATTATTCCTTCCGACTGAGAGTCCGTTGTTACAAGCAACGGGCTCTTCTTTTTATTAGGTCTGACGGCGCAAAATTAATCAACAGTCAAAAAGAATATTTGTTTGCGTGAAAAACATACTCGGATTCGTTCTTCGGATATTTCACGAACATGCTGCAGCCGCCAAAACGCTGGCGATCTTTTCCTTCATTTAGTTTTATCTCAACTTTGTAACCCTTATTCTGTAACGTGAAGACGTCGAGCTTCTGTTGTCCAATATGCAGCATGATGCGACACAGCTGCCCCGATCGAACGGACGTCTGATCTGTGACGTCCAAAAAATTAAAAGGCTCGGACACTACGCGCTGCACGACTGGCTCAGGTTCTGATACAGATAAAACGGGCGTCGCGACTACGAGCTGCGGAAGCGACTTATCGGAAGCTGGATCTGGTGGTGCAGATACTACGATACGCGGCTTAGGTGCTTCTTTTGGCACTTCGAGCGCCTCTATTTTAGCAGTTTTCGGCTTTTGAAGCTCCGCAGCTTTGCCGAACGGGTTTAAACCGCCTGAGAGTGCTGCATAACCAACATATAAAAAAGCAAGTGCTGCGGCTATGAACGGCCAGCGAAACCAAATGCTCTTTGTTTTATGAGCCGCCTCGGCTTGTCCGCCTAATGTGTATGATTGGTAAAACTTAAAAATCTTCAGATCGTATCGGTGCACCGCAGTCGAAATAACTGCACCTTTTGTCCCGTCCCGTGTTTGCTTGCGATACGATTTTGAAGAACCGAGAACGGTGTTTTTCTTCAATACGTAGCTAAGTTCAATCAGACCAGAAATCTCACGACGAAGCTGATTAAGCTGCTGTGTAATAAGTAGGATGTCTGCCCCTGTATGCCGATGCATCGTGAAATATTCGAGCATCTTCTTATCTTTATCGCCGCGTGGAAAAGCCATGTGCGCTTCGTCAATTACAAAAAGTGGCCCAACGCCGTTCTTATCTTTCCATTCATCGGCAAAGTCAGCAGGAGTAGAAAATGGGACGAGATTATCGGGCGTCGGCTGAATTAGAACAAAAAGGTTCCGGTCAAATGACGGATTGATCTTCATGTAGTAATGGATGTTGAGTGGCAAATTCGTGACGACTTTTCTGCCAGAATTGAGCGCTGGCAAAATATGATGAGCTACGGCTTCGTAAGATTTTCCGCTGCCGGGTGTCCCGGTTATAAGAGTGATCATCTATTAGCTCCCCGTTCTCAAAAATGGAATGAGCTGAAGAATGAAACGGATAGTGATCGCAGTTAAAACGATCCCAACGGCTTCGCCGACGCCGACCATTTGAGCAACATGAAGCATTTGCCCTGGCACATTTCCCATTGCTTGCGTCAATAAGCTTGTATCAATTGAAGAAAATATTCCCTCCATAGCTGTCTTCGCGATATTCAAGATCGCTTCAAAAATTGAGCAGACAAAATCGACTAAAAGCAAAAGCAGACTTTCAAAAGCATCTTTCACAAAATTTACAATAGAATCCCACATAGTAATCAACCTCCAAATACTAATCTACGTGCTACTAAAAATGCTGAAATAATAAGAAGCGCTTTCACTATTAAAATGATGTTTTCTGAAATACAGAAGCCTTGTTCACCCAAGTTTATTGTTTTGCCCATATTGAAATTGAAATTGAAACAGAGATCGGACGTCGCGACGCCAGTCGGCATTTTAAATGCGTTCAAAAATTCACCGATGCCCGATGTCTGCATGATGTCATCCTTGAATCCGTTCCAGACGCCCGCCATGCCATCGGGATATTTGGCTGTGTAAAGAGAATTTCCGCCATCATAACCTCCCTCGTTACCACCTTCGCCGCCGTCTTCGGGTGGCTGTGGAACGCTGCTATCAGGTGGAGCGCTTGGATTGCCGCCCGGAGCGGTGACGCCAGGAGGATAATTTATTGTTGTATTATTGTGATGATTTGTGATGTTCGTTACGTACGTGTCGCCGCCGCCGCTACCTGGACCATTTGGCTGCTCAATTACTGCGAGCTTTCCAGTGTCCTCCACTTCAGTTGCTGGCGTCTTATTCCAATTCCACGCTTTGTCTGCATCGTATTCAGTTTTGCCCCAGTCTCGATCAAAAGCGCCTAAATACGCACCGCCCTCGGTGTGATTTCCGGGGTGATAATAGTCTTGCGGAGATTGCTCTTTCTTGTAATCGAGTTCGAATTTTACGAGGCCTTCGTCGAAGGAATTGAGCCATGCTGTCCACAGGTCGGGGCTAACTTGAGAAGCAGCCTGAACGAAATTTCCGACGACAGGAAGCTGACTTGCTAGAGGAATGATCTTTCCGAAAGCACCGCCCCAACCAATGAAGTCCTTAGCAACGTCTGGCGCTTTCAAAGCTTTTTGCTCAGATGCCGTATTGCCAATTTTTACTGTAAGGGGTTTTTCCTTTGTGACTTCTTCATAGGCTTTGGGAGCAGGAGGAGAGAGCAGTCGAATGCCTTTTGCGAAGCACAAAGTCTCATTGCCGATTGGCGTCAAGCAAGCTGAAGAATAGTTATCCGGTGTTGAGCGTGGCTTTTCCCAAACATACGTGCAGCCGCTGAAATCGAATTCCTGCCCCGGCGTCGGATTCTTTTGATTTTTCTCTGCTGCACTTAGAGCGAGCGTAAGAGTTTTGTCGACACATTCATTATCTTCTGATTCATCTGGTCTTTCCTCAACGGGTTCGTTCGGAAAGAAAGCGACGCCAACACGCGAAATATAATTCCCATAAGAAACGGTAGGAGCATTAGAGCATTGAGAACCCGAACAAACTGAACCAGACCGGCCAGAAGGCAAATTCATAGTGAGAATATATTTTTTATAATATCTCGCACCAGCTACATCAACAAATTCGTCTAATTTAGAAGAACCCCACAAATATAAATTACAACTTAAACTATATAAAGATGTGGCTCCGCTCGTCGAAGCGGCATCAGATGCACTCAGTACACTAGAAATTAGTTGCGTTGAACTACAAGCAGAAAATCCTTCAGTAAGTGCAGATATATTGAATTCTGAATTGATCACATCTGTGTGTCCAACACGAGAAGTATAATATCCCGCCTTCCATCTTTTGCCAGACAGACACGATACGGCAGCAGCAGCAGTCGCAAAAGAAGATCGACAAACTGGCGGCGGCATCACATGTTTAATAGTACCGGTATCACTGAATCGAAAATCGACGACACGCCAAGACCCCGCCGATTGCGCCACAACTGGCTGCACATAGACAAAAAAAATGGCCGCTAAAGCGACCCAAAACAGACCCCACGGCGGGGTTCGAGAAACAAAAAACATGGGGTCAAATACCTTTCATACCAATAATAAAAGCGAACGCACACGAAGCTCCGAAGGCGAGGGGGAAGACTTCTATGAGAGCAGACATGTGCGTTCGTTCCTCAGTTACGACATGCGCACAAAACGCTTAGCGTACTGAATGCCCTTGATAGCAAGAGCGATGCCAACCACTGCAGCACCTGCGGTAACTGCAAAAGTCGTGATGTCAGATACATCAAAGTTTGCGAGAATCTGACTGATTGCACTATTTTCACCCATATCGTTAACTCCTTGAAAAATGGGTTTAACTATTAAGCCAAGCTATTAAGCTAACTTGACCAGTTTCACGGCTACGCTGACAGCAAAGCCGAGACTCCAGAGACCAAAAATAATTGCAAATCCGTAGATAAAATTCTCGTTGAGCATATCATAATTTAAATTTGCTTCGGGCGGCTGGAATAGCGTCCAGACACGGCAAATCCCACCATCAAGTTCTAAACATGTATACTGGTGAGGCTGCACCGTCTGATCTCGTCATTAAGACGCGCGAGGCGCAGGAGACGAGGAAATCGGGGCGAGTACGATACGACGAGTGAACTCAAGTCGACCGTACTCGCCAGTTTTAACGGAAGCTGGTGCTAAAGTGTAGAAACCAACTGCATAAGCAGCCTGACCTTCTTCAAGCGACACAGAAGACTTGGCGGGGTATTTGTCTCCAGTATCAACATAAATTTCCTGCGAACGCATAGTCCATTTTGAGCCGTCTGCTCTGGTTCCTGAACGTTCATCAACATGATTGCTTGCTACTTCGATCTTAATCATAAAACTTTTCTCCGATAAATAAAAAACTGACTTCTTAAAATTCATTACGCTTCCGTAATGAGTTTAGGATGTCTGTCGGCGGAGAATGTTGCAAGAAATATTTTTACTGTTCGATGCCTGCCAATTTAAGAAGCGGTTCCCCCCGCAAGCGGACGCCGCCCGCTTCTCAAATTCTTGTCATCGAACAATCAAATATTGTATTGAAATTTACTGAGTTTTCTAGCCAAACTTAAATACGAAAAAGCATCTTCTTCAGAAACATATTGTGAGTTTTCTTCGTAAGGATAACGACCTCTTGTTAGCTCGTCAAAAGACATACTCTCTACAATCTGCCATTCTTCTACAGATATGAATTCTTTCAACGCATTAAGTAAATCTTCTGGATAATTTTTATGTATATCGAAATGACCATCTGGTGCAAAATTTTTGACGTATACATTATCAGAAAATTCATATCTGTAATCATCGGTTATTTCAAAATCTTCTTCTATATGAACAGTGAGTTTAGCATAAAAAGACTTCAAAAATAATTCTACGGATATATAACTGATATGATGGACTATATACCAATGATTAATGTCCAGAAAATTTACTTTTCCTAGTTCAAATTTCATTGCGTTTTCAGCATGTGATAAATATGCTTGAGCCGCCCATCTCACTTCATTTATTAGATCACTGTCAGACTGAATATATTCTTCAATATTGTCGAAATCTTTTTGTCTTTTAGATTTTTTAGTACCCATCAGTTTCCCCAAAAAGTCTTTTACGCTGTTCCTGTGGCGTAGGGTTCAAATATCTCATCAAAACAGCTACGGTTTTATGTCCGCTCTGACGCATGAGAGTTTTCAAATCTGCACCGCGTGAAGCCATATTTGAAAGGGCTTCATGACGAAGATCGTGAATTCGCAAATCCGGACATTCTGCTTTTATGCGAATATCGTTGCGCCATTCATTTTTTGCAGTCCATGCACTGAACCTAAAAACTTTTGAATCGTCGGGTTCTTTCTCGATATGAGCTAAGAGAGCATGATATGCACGATCTGAAAGCGCTACATATCGACGGCTGCCATTTTTTGAATCTGGAATTGAGATAAATCCTTCTTCTTGACGAAGCCAGCCGCATTTCAGAGAAAGGGCCTCACCAAGGCGCATTCCTGTATCGAGAAGCAACGGAAAAAGAACTGCCCACTGCCTGCCGACTGGCGTCTCAATTGAATTAATGGCAGCGGTAATTTTTTCCGCTTCCCCGGTGCGCAATCTGCGCTCACGATGCCCTTTAGGCTGCGGTATTCCACGCTTGATTTTTCGCAAAGTAGCAATTGGATTTGCGACGTCAACGGACTTCGCATGTATGAGCCATTCAAAAATTGCGGATACCGTATTCAGATTGTTGCGAACCGTAGATTCAGATTTGCCGTCTTCGATCATTCGAGTATCACGGTATTCAACGAAGTCAGAAACGCTCAATTCACGGATTTTCTTTTTTGCGAAGTCCTGACGCGCAAGCATATTGAGCATGGAGCGCTCTTGAGACGCGCCTTTTTTCTTTGGCGTCTCGGTGTCACGGTATGCTTCGATTGCTTCTTTAAAAATTTTATCAGGCCAGCCAAGAGGTCCAAATTGCTTGATCTCTAAACGCGGATCAATCCACGTTCCAAGCTTCATAGCCGCTTCGGTTGACTCCAACCAAAGTCTTGCATCAGACTTTTTAATAAAGGTCTGACTGATCGATTTCGATTTAGCCAAGCCTTGAAACGTATCGGGAAGCCGTGCCGTCGCTGTCCATCGACCACCACGTTTTACGAGACTTGCCATGCCATTTCTGCTCCGTTTGCAACAATAGCGCAACATATACAAAAATAAGCCAAAAAACGCAAGTTAATCAACAATTTAACACCGGTCTTGAAAACCGGCGTGCAGGAGACTGTACCGTGGGTTCGAATCCCACCCCCTCCGCCATTTAGCTTTCCATGCGCATGTCAATTTATCTAACACCAGCGCAATCTTGGCCTTAAGCCGGATTTTGCGTCTATCATCGTTGATGCATTCCACTGTAAGTGGCGCACTTGTGTATATTTTGTGTGTAGCGAAAGGGTAAGATGTAAGTGCCGCCATCAAAAGGGCAAATCCAAAAGAGACATCTTACCACGCGACGGAATGGTGTAGATTTTCGGCTTTTATCACACCTGTTGGCGCCAGGGTCTGGCACAATTGTTAGGGGACAGGGTAGGCGATGAGAGCTTCGGTGAAAACTACGAGCCAGCTGAAAGTCTTTGTGCTTTTGCTGTCAGTTGCATCAATGTCGGTGATGCCGACGAAGGCCGAAACCTTGTCTAAAGAGAAAGAAACTCTCTGGATACAGGAAAATCGACAGCTTCTTCTTGAGCACTTAAAATATTCAGCTGATGCCAAGTTTAGCGACGAATTTGTATCTTATAAATCAGGCTCTCCAGTCGTATGTGGGAGAGTGGAACCGAAGAATAGCTTTGTTAGCAACGGCGGTAGCATGCGCTACAAGGGAGCTGGGACAAGCATCGGCGCGTTCACTGAAGACGATACTGTTGAATTCGCAGAAGTTTGGGATGCGGCCTGTTCTTAAAAGATTGAAAAGGCAACGACTTGTGGGCGTCGATCGACCCTCTCTGTTGAAATTGGAACCAATCTAGCCGCCGCTCATTGGGCTATTGCATGGCTTCGAGATAAACAGGAGGTATTGATCCATGAAACAGGTCAGCCCGCGTGAAGCACGGCAAGGCCGAGAGGGTAAGCCAGTTCTGATTATCTTGCTGGTGAGTATTGCTGCGGCAGCAGTGGTTTGGTTTCTCGTCGAAATTTTCGGTAATGTCATTGCGCCTGACGTTCCTTCAAATAGCGAAGGCTCAGTTCCGCCAGCAGCGACAGAAACTGTGCCTCCTGCATCAGGGCAGGGCCAGTAAAACGATCCCTAGATAGGCATCGAAGGCTTTTCTATCCGAGCAGGTTGGAACAAAAGCCGTTCATTTCCGTTGACGGGAATGGAACAATTCTGGGCCGAATTTACACACGACAATTTGATAAGCCTGCCAGTTGTTCTGGCGCGTATGCTGCTGGCAACGTTGCTGGGAGCAATCATCGGGCTTGAACGTGAATGGCGGCAAAGGCCTGCCGGATTAAAGACCCATATGATGGTCTGTTTGGCTTCGGCGACCTTTACCATCGTCTCACTCGAACTGGTGAATGTGCCTGTTTTTGATGATCAGAATATCCGCATGGACCCGTCACGTCTGGTAGAGGCGATTACAAGCGGTGTCGCATTCCTGGCTGCGGGCTTCATCATTTTCGCCAAAGGCAAGATAACTGGAATAACCACAGGTGCCGGCATGTGGTTAGCGGCGGCGATTGGCTTGGCCAGCGGCCTTGGACTTTGGCATATCGCCATCATGGCGACAGTCATTGCCGTCGCCATGTTGATCCTTGTCGGTAAACTGGAGCAAAAGGTTGCTTCGGACAATAGCGATCCGAGTTGAGCGCTCTGCTTACAAGAAACAGCTCAGAGCGGAGCGAGAGCCTGTTCGATTGTGTCCTTCAAAACGAGCCGCTGTTTGCGAAGGTTCGTTTCCTCCTCCTGGCTGACGGGTGCGATCTTAGTTTCCGCGCGATGGATACGGTCATTAACTGAATCGTACTCTTCAAGGATGCGGGCAAAGCGTGGATCGGCTGCCTTCAACGCGTGAATTGTGACAAGCTTTCCTGGAAACTCCTCACCGAGGGTGTGTGGTGTATTGGACATATTCTTCTCCTTCCTTTGATAAGAAGCAGGTTGGCAGTTGTCGGACGGAGTCTCATTGATCCCGATCAATAGGGAGGAATATCAGCACATGCAGATAGCGCATGGCTGACATGCAAAGTCCGATGTTTAAACAGCGGTTGAACGACACCATCTTTTAGGAAGCGGACCAATAGAGCGTCCGTGATGGAGATGAAAATGTTTGCCCGTTTTAATAATCGTTTCGGTCGTGCTTTTGCGCAATTCGGCAGTGCCGTCCGCGCGTCTGCTGCCCTGCGAGTCGGTCATCAACCGACTGCCAGAGACCTTGAGACGCTCGGCATCGACGTGGCTCAGTTCCGTAAAATCAATGACTAAGATTATAATTGCTGAATGACGTAAAGCCTCGGTTTTCCGGGGCTTTTTGCTTTTTAGTCTTCGTCGGCAGCCATTTGCTTGAGCAATTCGCCTTTGCCACGTTGACGCATTATCATCGGCACGACCACAGCGGCGAGTGCCAATGCGATCAACGTCACCGACACCCATGAGTTTATCAGCGTCATTGGGTTTCCCTGACTAATCTGCAGTGCCTGGCGGAGGCTTTTCTCTGCCATCGGCCCAAGAATAAGTCCCACGACGACAGGAGCAATCGGGTAGGAAAAGCGCCGGAGCACATAACCGAGCAGGCCGAATGCCAAAAGCAGGCCAAGCTCGAACGAAACCGGAAGGCCGAATAGCATCGATGTCGATGCATTGGCGCCAATGGTGCCGAGTGTGGCGAACACCAGAATACCCGCATAAAGCCAGTGGCGTGGGATGGTGAGCATCTTCACCCATAGACCGATAAGCGGCAGGTTCAGAACCAGCAGCATCAGATTGGCGACCAGAAGACTTGCGACAAGCCCCCAAACCAGTGGAGCATTTGTCACAAAGAGCAACGGTCCGGGCTGCAGACCGAATTGCTGGAACCCGGCAAGCATGATTGCAGCCGTCGCTGTCGTTGGCAGCCCGAGCGTCAGCAAGGGTACGAGAGTACCTGCAGCTGATGCGTTGTTCGCGGCTTCCGGCCCTGCAACGCCCTCGATCGCGCCTTTACCGAACTCTTCCGGATGTTTGGAGAATTGACGTTCTGCCGAATAGGAAAGGAAGCTCGACACGTCTGCGCCGCCTGCAGGCATTGCGCCGATAGGAAAACCGATTGCCGTTCCTCGCAACCATGGCATCCAAGAGCGCTTCCAGTCATTCTTGGTCATCCAGACAGAGCCTTTGACCGCAATAACTTCATCGTCAGGGCTCAATTTCTTGGAAACGACTGCAAGCGTTTCGCCGATGGCAAAGAGTGCCACCGCAAGCGTGGTAACATTGATGCCATCGAGAAGGTTCGGTGTCCCCATCACAAGACGTGCCTGTCCGGTCAGTTGATCGATGCCGATCAGGCCAAGCGTCAGGCCGACGAAAAGTGAGGTGAGGCCGCGCAAAGTGGAATCGCCGAAAGCTGCCGACACCGTCATGAAAGCGAGCAGCATCAACGCGAAATACTCGGATGGACCGAAGGAGAGGGCGAACTTCACCACCCAGGGGGCAACGAATGCCAATGCCAGAGTAGCGATGAGCCCTGCAATAAATGAGCCGATGGCGGCGGTCGCCAGTGCTGGCCCTCCACGCCCCGCTCGGGCCATTTTATTGCCCTCCAATGCCGTGACGATGGAAGCGCTTTCTCCAGGCGTGTTGAGCAGGATCGATGTGGTCGATCCTCCATACATGCCACCGTAATAGATACCCGCGAACATAATGAGCGATCCAGCAGGATCCAGCTTATAGGTAACGGGTAGAAGCAACGCCACAGTGAGTGCGGGACCAATGCCCGGAAGCACCCCAACAGCCGTACCAAGTGTGACGCCAATCAGCGCATAAATAAGGTTCGCTGGTTCAAGCGCCACCAGAAGTCCGTTGGCGAGAAGAGTGACAGTATCCATTGTTATCTCGCTCTAAACCAGATGCTCAAGCCAACCTGATGGCAGCGAAAGCTGCAGGCCGCGTGCAAAAATGAACCAGATTGCGAATGCAAAGACGATGCCGACAGGGACGCTGATCCAGAACTTGCGATAACCAAATCCGCGCGCCGTTGCCGCAAAGAGCAAGCCCGTTGCAATGGAAAAGCCCAGGGTCTTCATCGTCAGCATTTGAATGACCAACCCACCGATGATCCAGGCCATCGGCGCAATTTCCTGATGCTCGCGCTCTGGAAACTCACCCTTAAATGCGCTGATCACCGTCCATATAGACAGAATGAACAGTCCGGCTGCGATGATGTAGGGTACTGTTTTTGGCCCGACCGGTGAGTACGAAAGAACGTTATTCCCATAGGCCGTGGACCAGGCAATTGCGACAGCAACCGCCCCCAGAATGAGGGCGATCACAAGAGCTGCGTAATCTGGCGCCGTTTCTGTGGAACGGCGCTCTGCCTGCTGTTCAGGTCCTGTCATTTGACGAGGCCGATTTCCTTGAGGATAGTTTCAGTAGACGCCACGTCTTTGGCAAGTTGTTCCTTGAACGCATCGCCTGCGAGATAGGTGTCGGCCCAGCCTTTATCCTTGAGGGCCTTCTGCCAGGATTCCGACTTCACCATCTTCTCAACATCGGTGTTGATGCCCGCTACCTGTTCCGCAGTAATGCCGGGAGCAGCGCCCACCATGCGCCAATTCTGGATCGAAACGTCAACGCCGCTTTCCTTAAAGGTCGGTGCGTCGATGCCCTCAACCCGTTCGTCACTGGAAATACCGATGATGCGAAGCGTGCCAGCCTTGATCTGTGGATCAAACTCGCCGTAGCCAGAAATGCCCACGGTGACCTGATTACCTAGGATAGCAGCAAGTGCCTCACCGCCACCAGAGAAGGCGATGTAATTGACTTTGGTCGGGTCAACGCCAATGGCTTTGGCGAAAAGTCCTGCGGTGATGTGATCCGTGCCGCCAGCAGAACCGCCACCCCAGGAAACAGAACCGGGATCGGCTTTGAGCTTGGTGACGAGATCACCCAGATTTTGAATATCTGAAGAAGCTGGAACAACGATGGCTTCATACTCGCCGGTAAGGCGAGCAATCGGAGTGATTGCATCAAGATTTACGGGAGAATTGTTGGTCAGAATTGCGCCGACCATGACATATCCACCCACAATAAGCTGGCTCGGATCACCTTTGTTCTGATTGACAAATTGGGCAAGGCCAATGGTGCCACCTGCACCCGGAACGTTAATAACCTGAACGCTACCGGAAATCTTTTCGTCCTGAAGCACGCTTTGCATTGTGCGTGCTGTCTGATCCCATCCGCCGCCCGGTGCTGCTGGTGCTAGAACCTTATAATCTTCCGCCGAAGCTGCTCCCGCTATCGCGAGCGCCGTCACGGATGTAATGGCCAGAATCCATTTACGCATAAATCCTCCCTGAATGCACTTGCGCGCATTTTGCTGCTGTCTTTTGACAGCCCTCCTCAAAATCCTCTGCTTCCCGGGCAGAGACTCTTGATCTGGAGACTACAGCAGAGAATTGCAATATACCAGCAAGGTTCCCCTCAACTTTTTACTCGTTTGACAGTATTAGCAAAAAGTCTGATGCGACGGTTTTATATAGCCGATTAAGTCTTCGGCTTCGCTTGACGCGTATAATACCAGAATGTAATACAGTTACGACGGTTCCCCCGACCGAGAGTGAAGGGGATTAATAGGGAACACGGTGAGGACGACCCAAAAGGGGCCGAGACCGTGGCTGCCCCCGCAACTGTAAGCGGATTGCCGTTCATCCTCGTGACGCCCCAAAAGCGTCATGCCACTGAGTCACTTAAAAACGGCTCGGGAAGGCAGATGAACAGCGAATATCCGCAAGCCAGGAGACCTGCCGTCTAACGTAGTCCATTGTCACGGGCGGGGATGCCCGGAGCAGGAGTTGGTTATGACAGCTTTAAACGTCGTAAGACGTCGCCTCCCATTGTCATTCATATCCCCGGATATGTCAGTCTGCTTCATGCGCCGGATCGCTTCCGCCGTTTGATGCGGCTTTTTCTCATGTCATTTCGGGGATTTAAATGAAACTTTCAGGCCAAGTGCCATTTAGCGCACTTCTGGGCGCAGTCGCTCTTTTCGCAACCAGTTTCGCAGCGCAGGCAGCTGAAACCCAATATCCGCTAACACTGAAAAACTGTGGTCGCGATGTAACCTTCAAACATGCACCGGAGCGGGCAGTGGCCGTTGGTCAGAGCAGCACCGAGATTCTCTACAGCCTTGGCCTCGGCGACAAAGTTGTGGGTACGGCCGTTTGGTTCGGCCCAGTCCTCAAAGGCTTTGAAGATGTGAATGCCAAGGTAAAGCGCCTGGCAGATAACGATCCGAGTTTTGAAAGCGTACTGGCGCAGAAGCCAGATATCGTTACAGCGGATTTCCAGTGGCACGTTGGCCCAATGGGCATTGTCGCAAAGCCGGAACAGTTCGAAGAATTAGGTATTCCTGCCTATACATCGCCTTCCGATTGCGTTGGCAAAGATAATTCAGGTGGCGGCGATGGTATTCGCACAGCGCCATTCACGATGAATATCGTCTATCAGGAAATCGGCGAACTGGCTCAGATCTTCAATGTACAGGATCGTGGTGAAAAGCTGATCGCAGACCTCAAGGCACGTGAAGACGCGGCCCGCCAAAAGATCGGCTCCTCCGATGGCAAGCTCTCAGCGGTTGCATGGTTCTCAAGCACGCAGGTTGATGCTGATCCGTATGTTGCCGGTAAGTTCGGCGCTCCTGCCTATATCCTTTCTGCACTCGGCATCAAGAATGTGATTGAGAGTGAAGAAGAATGGCCAGCCGTGGGTTGGGAAACCATCGCCAAGGCGGGGCCGTCGATGATCGTTGCAGCAAAGCTGGATCGTCGTCGTTATCCTGCTGATGACATTGCAGTCAAACACGAGTTTCTCAAGTCTGATCCAGTGACGAAGTTGATGCCTGCTGTTGAAGACGGGTATGTTTTTGATATCGATGCGCAGTCGATGAGCACGTCGCTGAGAGTGATCGAAGGCATTGAAACGCTGGCTGCTGATATCGCCGGTTCGGATATGAACAAGTGACGTCAAAGGCAGCCACGGCAGGCATTTCATTAAAAACCACGATGAGTTCCCGGGTGCTTTGGGGAGCACTTGCGCTCGTCCTGCTCTTTGTTGCTTTGTGGCTGGGTGCTGCCATTGGCGAAACCGCAATACCTCTGGACGTGGTGGCTAAAACCATCGCCAACCGCGTCTGGAATGCCGGTTACCCACTCGCGCCGATTGATGAAGGTATCGTTTGGAGCTATCGGCTGAGCCGTGCTGTTGTCGCAGCTTGCTGCGGTGCGGCACTGGCCTTGTCAGGTGTGGTTCTGCAATCGCTTCTCCGCAATTCGCTGGCTGATCCCTATATTCTGGGTATTTCTGCCGGGGCTTCAACGGGGGCAGTGAGCGTTGCTATTCTCGGAATTGGTGCTGGTGTGCTCTCGTTGTCAGTGGGAGCGTTTATTGGCGCAATCGTTGCTTTTGTTCTCGTTTCCCTGCTCGCATTGCGGGCAGGGCGCGGAAACAGTGCGATCATTCTAGCCGGCATTGCGGGTTCGCAGCTTTTCAACGCGCTGACATCTCTCATCGTCACGAAGGCAGCAAACGCCGAACAGGCGCGCGGTATCATGTTCTGGTTGTTGGGGAATCTTTCTGGTGTGCGCTGGCCGGATGTGGCGCTCGCTTTGCCCGCCTGCGTGGCGGGGCTTCTGATCTGTCTATGGCATGCCCGTGCGTTAGATGCTTTCACCTTCGGTTCGGAATCTGCTGCGTCGCTTGGAATTCCCGTGCGGCGCGTCTACGCTGTTCTTATTGGTGTCAGCGCCATGATGACGGCGGTGATGGTGTCGATTGTCGGTTCCATTGGCTTCATCGGTCTGGTCATTCCCCATGCGGCCCGCATGCTGGTCGGTGTGCGTCATGGCAGATTGTTGCCTGCGGCAGCACTTATCGGGGCAATCTTCATGATCCTCGCCGATATTGTGTCCCGCATTATCATTCCCGGTCAGGTTTTGCCGATCGGAGTCATTACGGCATTGGTCGGTGCCCCAGCATTTGCGCTGCTGCTTGGACAGAGAAGGGCACAATCATGATGCTTTCTACAAACAACGTCTGCTGGTCGGCAGGAGGCGTTGAAATCCTGCGCGATGTTTCACTCGCTGTGACAGAGGGCGAATTTCTCGGCATCATCGGGCCAAATGGCTCGGGCAAAACGAGCTTTCTGTCTTTGCTCTCAGGTGTAAGGCGAAGCCGCTCAGGTGAAGTAAGACTTTGCGACAAGCCAATCCAGAAATTCAACCGGCGTGAGATTGCGCGCAAGCTGGCACTTGTTGAGCAACAGGCCGGAACGACTGAGCGTATCACCGCGAGGCAGGCGGTGGAGCTGGGGCGCACACCATATCTCGGCGCTTTATCTCCGTGGTCAGAACAGGACGATGCCATTGTCGATCGCGCCCTGGCCAATGTCGATATGGCACATCTGGCGGATCGTTACTGGCACACGCTCTCAGGTGGAGAACGTCAACGCGTACATATCGCCCGTGCATTAGCACAAGACCCGCAGATATTACTTCTGGACGAGCCGACAAATCATCTCGATATCGGTCACCAGATCGGGTTGCTCGATCTGGTCCGGCGCCAGCAATTAACTGTTGTCGCCGCACTGCATGACCTGAACCATGCTGCCATGTTCTGCGACCGTATTGCAATTATGAACAAGGGGCGGATTGTAGAATTAGGGACGCCGCGCGAGGTTTTACGAGCCGAATGTATTCGCAGTGTTTTCGGCGTCGAGGTGGATGTCGAATATCACGGTGTGCATGGATGTCATATTCGCTATCGTGTGCCGGGTTATGCCGCGCTAGAACTTAAGCAGTCGGCATAGCGGCATAGAAACCATTCATTCGCCTTTGGTAATATTCATCAATTAGGATCGAAATAAATGGGCGTTATTTAAAGTATTCGCTAGTATATAGAATGATGGTTTTCTACTAAATTTGTGAAAACCTTCATTTTTTCTTAAGTTTGTCACGTCGTTGCGAGTGATTTAGTTGACAAGCTGTTTCTATTTCATTGAGGGTTTGTTTATATGGGCGCATGTCGCATTTGGAAAAGCGCTTTCTCGATTGTAAAAATTGAGATCGCGTCACCGGAGTGATCGATGCAATCATATTGCGATGCATCGTTATTTTGGGTTCCAGATGTGTGAACCTAAATCGGTTTCTATGGGCGATTTCGTGGATCGATGATGGTTCAAATTTGAATAAGGTATAGATGTTGGCATGTCTGTGCTGCGGGAGGCAGAACCTAAAGCGGGCATGTGGCTAATGTAATTTTTCAAATGAATTAGTGTAAGATTTATTCAACGGCGACCAGCCTTTTCGGATGGTCGCCGTACTTTATTCAAGGATACTGTGTGCCTGTGACCGTCAGATAAACCGCATAGAGCGATTTGGTCGCGGTGATAAACAAACGATTGCGGCGTGGTCCGCCAAAGGTCACATTTGCCACTGTTTGTGGTGTCTTAATCTTACCGAGAAGCTCGCCCTGCGGTGAGAAACAATGAACGCCGTCGCCCGCACTGGTCCACAGATTGCCGTCTGTGTCGAAACGAAAGCCATCTGGCAGGCCATTATCGACGGTGCAGAAAATCTTGCCACCCGCCACGCTCTTGCCGTTATCCGCGACATCGAAAACGCGGATATGGCGTGGTGCATTCTCGTCATGACTATATGCACTATCGGCAACAAAGAGCTTTGTTTCATCGGGTGAAAAGGCGAGACCATTTGGCTGATTAAAGTTAGTGATGACTGCCATAAGCTCGCCGGTTGTCGGATTGAGGCGATAAACATTGCGTGTCGCTTGTTCCGGTTCGGCCTTGTAGCCTTCATAATCCGCCATGATGCCGTAGGTCGGATCGGTGAACCAGACAGTCCCATCTGAACGCACGATGACATCATTGGGAGCGTTCAGTTTCTTTCCCTGATAGCTGTCGGCCAACACGGTGATGCTGCCGTCGATTTCCGTGCGTGTAACGCGACGTCCGCCATGCTCGCAGGTAACGAGCCGTCCCTCGCGGTCGCGTGTGTTGCCATTGGCGAAATTGGACGGTTGCCGAAAAACAGAAACTCCGCCTTCAGGAACCCAGCGCAAGATACGCTCGTTAGGAATGTCACTCCACAACAGACAATTATGATCGCTGATCCAAACCGGTCCTTCGGCCCAACGACAGCCCGTATAAAGTTCATCAAGATCGGCGCTTGCCACGATCATCTGCTTGAAACGCTCGTCGTGGATTTCGTAAATTGAATTATTCTGGGACAACAAAATTACTCCAGGAATGCTGTTTAACGCTCAGGTCTGCGACTGCTGGCCAGGAAGATCACCGCAATGATGGTGAGTCCGGTCAGAACGAGACGAACACCGGCACCGAAGCCATAGGTGTTGAGCATCGAGACTATGAGGAACATGAAGAGTGCGGCACCCCAAATGCCGGGGATGTTGGAATCGCCGCCTGCAACAGCTGTGCCACCGATGATAACCACGGCAATCGACATCAGCAGATATTCAGCGCCCATGTTGAGTGCCGCTCCGCCCGAGAAACAGGCAAGCAGAAACCCACAAAGAGAAGCGAGAACAGCGCAGAGCAGATAGGTGATGAAACGCGTACCATCGACCGGAACGCCTGCCATGCGTGCAGCAAACGGGTTTTGCCCAATCGCCGAAATCCACCGACCATAGATGCTCTTTTTAAGGAGTACCCAGCCGATGAGGGACAGTACAAGCGCCACGATAGCAACGTTGGGTATGCCGAGCGTTGATGACGTAGTGAACTGTGCCAGAACTTCTGGCGGTTTTACACGTAAGCCCCGATTGCTCCAGATTGCAGTCGACTGGATTAGGAAGCTCATCGACAGGGTCGCGATGATGGGCGGAATGCGCAGCAGCTTGATAAGCGCATAATTGCAAATGCCAATTCCCAGCCCGATCAGCAGAGCAACGGCCAGACCGGCCAGCACCATACTGTCTTGGGAATCCATCAGCTTGAGGGCCAATGTTGCAGCCAGCGTCATAGTAGCAGGCACCGAGAGGTCGATGTTGCCGGGGCCTAGCGTTATGACGAACATCTGCCCGAGGCCAACAATCACAGAAAAGGATGCGAAAGTGAAAGCTGCATAGGACAGACCATGGGCTCCGGCCCCGCCCGTAAACAGTACGGTGATGATCCAGACCGCGATGGTTGCAACGAAAGACCAAATCCATGGACGGCTTGTGAGAACAGAAATTGCGGTCATTGCTTTTTCCCACGGCTGTCGAGACGGTTGAGGAAGAGACGCAGGGCCAGAACGACGATCAGAATTCCACCTTGCGCGCCAATCTGCCAGTCTGGCGAAATACGCATGAAGGAGAGGAACGAACCTGCAAGCGTCAGCGTTAGTGCGCCAATGACGGCACCGATGGGAGAGATACGGCCGCCGACAAATTCACCGCCTCCGAGAATGACACCGGCTATCGAGAGCAGCGTATAGCGCAGCGCAATATTGGCATCGGCTGACGTCGTGAGGCCAACAAGTGCAATACCGGCAAGCACGGCAAAGAAAGCAGCCAATGCGTAGGTAGCTGCACGGATTGCGGTGATGGACCAGCCTGCGCGTTCGATGGAGCGCGTATTGCCGCCTGCGCCGCGCATCAGCACGCCGAAAGTGGTGCGCATGACAATGAAATGGGTGACAATAGCGACCAGCACACTGGCAACGATAGCCATTGGCACAAATGGTGGCTTGGTGGTCATGATCCAGCGTGCCCAGTCTGGTGCCTGACCGCCGGGCGAGGGCAACAGCAGAACGGCCAGTCCGCCCCAGACAAAGCTCATACCAAGTGTTACGACAATGGACGGCAGATTGCGCAGGTGGATGATTGCACCCAAGGCCGCATAGGCGGCAATGGCTGCGGCCAGGATCAGAACGCCGATGACCGGATTAGTGTTGAGATAAGTAGCGGCCACACAGACCACGAAGCTCACAAAGGTCCCCATCGAAAGATCAAGGTCGTTGACCGCCATGATGAGCATTTGCGCAATCGTAGCGAGTGCAATCGGCACCGCCAGATTGAACAGGAGATTGAGGCCGGTATAGCTCATGGCGCGGGGCTGCATGTAGAAGACAGCGGCCAGCAACAGAGCGAGTGAGAAAACCGGCGTTAGCAGGCGAAGGGATGATGCGGAGAGGCGCATTATTCGTGTCCTCCCTCAAATGATGCAGCAAGCACGCTTTTTTCCGTGATTTCGTCGCCGACGAGTTCTGTCACGATTGCACCGTCGCGGAAGACATAGACGCGATCACACAGTTCGATTTCGTCCATTTCGGTGGAATACCAGACAAAGGTTCGGCCATTTTCAGCTTCGTGACGCAGAATTTCGTAGACTTCCTGCTTGGTGCCGACATCGACGCCGCGCATGGGGTCATCCATCAGAATGGCATTGGCGCTTGTCGCGAGTGCGCGCGCAAAAAGCACTTTCTGCTGGTTGCCGCCGGAGAGTGACAGAATACGATTGCCCATATCCGGTGTACGGATCTGGATCTTGTCTTTCCACTGCGCGCCAAGCGTATCTTCGCGGCTCTCATCAACGAGTTTCATGGATGAAAGACGGTCAAGCGAACCGATCGTGAGGTTGTGAAGGATGCTCCAGAGCGGAAACGTGCCGTTGAGGCTGCGATCCCCCGCCACGAAGGCTATCTCGCAATTGCGCGCAGGCAACCAGTTTGGCCGACGAGCATAATAAAGATCGAGCAGCATCTTTGTCTGACCATGACCGGCAAGTCCCGCAAGCCCGATAACTTCGCCTTTGAAAGCCTGAAACGGCTTAATGTCATTGGCACGCTTGGTGGATGCGAGCACAGGTTTGCCGCTTGAATCGGTCTTAGCCGCCCGACGAGCAGATTTCTCGCGTTCCACGCTGCCCATGGCTTCCACAAGGCTACGATTGGTGAAATCTTTTGCCGCACGACTGGCAACGACCTTACCATCCTTCATCACGACGATGCGGTCTGAGGTCGAGAGAATTTCACCAAGCATATGCGAAATAAGGATAACTGAGCCGCCTGTGCCAACAAAGCGGCGGACATAGGCCATCAACTGAGCTGCAATACCCGCATCAAGCGACGAAGTAGGTTCATCGAGAATAACCAGTTTAGGTGCTATGCTCGGGGCTGTAAAATTAATGGAGATTTCTACCATCTGCCGTTCGGCAATCGAGAGCTCATCGATTGTTGAAGAGCAATCAATCTTATGGCCGGGAAAAATTTCGCTGAGCTTTTGCGAAATGAGGTCGACCGCCTTGCCGCGCCAGTTCGCGCCCGTAAGGTCGCGCTGCATGATACGCACATTTTCGGCAATCGTCAGATTAGGAAAGAGTGATAATTCCTGAAAGACGCAGCGAATACCGTGCTTGCGCGCAGTCGCCACGCCGTGGCCTTCTTCGCCATGGTAGGAGATGCTGCCTTCATGCGGCGAAAGCCCGCCATTAATGACGTTGACGATGGTGGATTTGCCCGCGCCGTTATGGCCGACAAGCCCCACGCATTCGCCTTCCTGGATCACAAGCTCAGCGCCATCCAGTGCCTTTACCGCACCGAACTGCACGCGAATATTGCGTGCGGCGACGACCTCGCGTTTGTCGATTGTTTCAGACATGCACCCGAACTGTATTAGAGATGAGGGAGGGGCAGGCATGAGACACGCCTACCCCGGGAGGAAAAGGATTACTTCGCTTCCGCGATGACCTTCTGTGCGTCTTCAAGCGAATATTCGACATTGGCAACGCCACCCTTTTGGGTGTTGCCGAGGTCCTTTTCGAGCGATTCCTGGCTAACGCTCAGGAACGGAACGACGAGGTCTTTCTTGACTTCCTTGCCGTCGAGGATCTGTTGCGCGACCCAGAAAGCAAGTGTTGAAACACCTGGTGCAATCGAAACAGACATGGTTTCATAGCTGCTCGCGTCTTTCTGCTGCTTCCACCATTGCAGTTCGTCCTCACGGTTGCCCATGATGATGATTGGTGTTTCGCGCTTTGCAGCGGCAAATGCTTGCGCTGCGCCATAACCGTCGCCACCCTGCGTCACGACAGCGTCGATTTTTGGCAGGCTTGGCAGAACACCGGCAACCGCGCGCTGTGCAACGTCGGCTGCCCAATCGCCATGGACTGAGCCGACGATCTTGAAGCTCGGATGCTTTTTGACGCCTTCCTCGATACCGGCATGCATCTGATCATCCACCGAAACGCCGGCAAGGCCGCGGATTTCAAGCAGATTGCCGCCTTCAGGCAGACGTTTTGCAAGATATTCGACCTGACCTTCGCCCATCGCCTTGAAGTCCACCGCAATGCGCCATGCGCAAGGCTCGGTTACGATGCCGTCGAAGGAAACAACCGTGATGCCCGCATCGCAAGCTTCCTTAACTGCACCATTGAGTGCCGTCGGCGACGCTGCATTGATGACGATAGCGTCATAACCCTGCAAGATCATATTCTGAATTTGTGCGGCCTGCTCTGTCGCCTGATTTTCTGCGGTGGTGAAAGCGTCTGCTGCAGAAACCGTGCCGGCAGTGACAGCTTCTTTCGTTACCTTATCCCAGCTCTGAAGCATGGCCTGACGCCATGAGTTGCCAGCATAATTGTTCGAGAAGGCGATCTTCTTCGACGCTGTGTCGGCAAATGCACCACCAGTCGCCATCACAGTGGCGAGTGCTGCGGATGCCAAAAGAATTTTCCCAAGTTTCATTTTATTCCTCCCGGTTACAAATTTGCGGTGCCGCAGCGTTCTTGACGCTTCGGTCCGTTTGAATCCTTTTGTGCGAAGCCTCCCGCACGACCGCTCCTCAACGGTCCCAGTTTGCGCATCACATTACCTATTGTCTTGTGGGCAATTTTCTGGTGAAGCGAGAATGAAATAAATGCGTGGTTCTGTGAAGGCTGATCGCAGCAACCATGATGCGGTTTCCTGCAGCATAATTGCGGGAACCCGCAAGACGCGCCACTGCAAAATTTTTTAAACTGAAGTCAGTTTTAGATAAAATTACGCAGCTATTTAAGATATTAGAGCGACTTTAATACGCCCGGTAGGGCGCAGCGCTCTATTGGCTAACGGCGTATGATAAGAAGCAAAGCAATCTGTCTTTGGGAGGAGAGTCGCTTGCTGGAACTAGCGCCTGAGCGCCTGCTCGACCATTATCTCAATATTTCGAGATTGCTGGCTGGCCAGCTGGATTTCGATTCCATCATTCAAGCGGTGGCAGCAGAGATCAATCATATCCTGCCCTATGACCACCTCGACGTTTGTATCAAGATGGTCGATGGTAAGTTTCACATCGCCTATGAAAGCGGGATCGAGACGGCCTGGAGCCGAAATCCGCCAGCACTTTTATCAGGCAGTCCAATTCGCACTCTTCTATCCGGTGAAGTTGAATATCTGCTAACGGATGATG
Organism: Ochrobactrum quorumnocens; assembly: GCF_002278035.1. Lineage (NCBI taxonomy): Bacteria > Pseudomonadati > Pseudomonadota > Alphaproteobacteria > Hyphomicrobiales > Brucellaceae > Ochrobactrum > Ochrobactrum quorumnocens. Next base: position 193,521 of record NZ_CP022603.1, read on the forward strand.
CACGCAGCGACACTCGGTTTCATTTCGAGGGATCATTTTCAACGCCGATCATCGAACATGATCTCAAGGCCCGTCTCCATGTGCCGCTGAAGGCGCAAGGGGATATTATCGGGGCGCTGAGTTGCTCCAGTTTGCAATCGGGCTGCTATTCAATACGGGATGTTGAAAACGCGCAGTCGATTGCCGATCTTCTGGCCCCATATTTCTTTGCAATCCGTGCTGCGGAACAGGCCAAACGATCAGCCATTGTTGAGACGGAAGCGCGCGCGAGGGAGGAAGGATTGCGCTTTGGCGCCCTCAAACTCACCGAAGCGCTGGAGATTGAGCGGCATCGCATCGGTATGGATCTGCATGATCAGACGCTGGCAGATCTGACCCGTTTAGCGCGTCATGTCGAACGTTTGACGCGTGCCCCCGATCTTTCCGGGGACCAACTGGAACCGCTGTTTCGTGGCCTACAGCACTGCATGCAGGATTTGCGTCAAATCATTGAAGAAGCAAAGCCTTCTGTGTTGCAGCTTTTTGGCTTCGCACAGGCAACAGAGAACCATCTTGATCGTTCAATTCGCGAAAGCGGGGCTGCAATCGAGTGGTTTCTGGACGACTATAGCGAAGGTATGACGGAGGAGCTCGAGGAGACGGTTGCGACCTCGCTTTTCCGAATCGTGCAGGAAGCCATCAACAACGCGATCCGCCATGCGCTAGCCGGGGAAATCCGTGTTCGTCTTCGCGATAAAAGCGGGCGGCTTCTGGTCGAAGTTATGGATGATGGTATTGGTATGGACCGTCAGGCGCAGCGTGTTGGTCATGGTATCGACAATATGCGCACACGTGCGCGACTGATTTCGGCGAGCTTTGCCATCAGAAAGAATACGGAGGGCAGCGGCACATGCGTGACGATCCATCTGCCATCGGAAATATGTCAGTCAAGTGGAGGATAGGATGCAGGTTCTGATCGTGGAAGATGATCCGTTGCATCGTACCTATCTGGGCGAAGCGATCCGCGCAGCATTGCCGGAGTGCAACGATGTGCTGGAAGCAGACAATGGTTCAGCGGGCGAGAAGCTCGCGCGGATGCACCGTTCCGCCCATATCGTAATGGATTTACAAATGAGCGGGCGAAATGGCATCGAAGCGGCCCGCACAATTTGGAAGGAAAATCCGGAAACCCGCATCCTGTTCTGGTCGAATTATGCTGATGAAGCCTATGTGCGTGGTGTCTCGCGCATCGTGCCGGAAGGGGCCGCCTATGGCTACGTGCTGAAGTCGGCATCTGATGACAAATTGCGACTGGCGTTACGAAGCATTTTTGTCGAAGCGCAATGTGTGATTGATCGCGAAGTGCGTGGTTTGCAGCAAAAAAGTCTTGGTCACGCCAGCGGTTTCAGCGAAAGCGAATATGAAATTCTGATTGATATCGCACTCGGGCTGACTGATCGGGTGATCGCACGGCGGCGCAATCTGTCACTGCGAAGTGTGCAGAACAGATTACAGCAACTCTATGAAAAGCTGGGTGTTTATCAGGATAAGGGTGAGCTGGAGGAAGGGCGTTTCAACCTCCGCGCTCGTGCCGTGACAGTCGCGTTTTTGCGCAAGCTTTTGAATTACAGCGCGCTGGAGCGCGCCGAAATTGAACTTAACGACTGGCTCAGCCGACAGCCGTCTTTAAACGACGCTGTTCCAGATCGAGGCCGAGCTCCTTCGCGCGAGCAATGATTGGCGCAAAGCGACGCTGCTTCTTTTCTGCGTGATTTGAAGCAATGTCAGCAATGCGGTGCTTGAGGAACGGGTTGAGGAAGCGCTCGCGAACGGTAACAACATAGGCTTCCGCCTGTTCGCCAAGGCCATCTGCGGCAAAAACCGGCAGAACTTCTTCGCGCCACAGCGCCTCAAGCTCGTTGCGGATCGTTTCGTCGTTGATTGCTTCCAGCACGATTTCATCTTTCGGACGATTGCCGTTCAGCCACTGTTCGGCAATGAAACTATGGCCGAGGTTGAGCAAGTAAAGCTTGAGACGCTCATAGAGTGCAAGATTGTCCGTCAAGACGATATCGGGATGCGTGCAGGGCAGCGTCAGGCCATTCGCCTGCTCGATTGCCCAGATTGCATAGGGTTCGGCAATCGCGCCAACCGGATCAATCGGCTCTGATACGATGCGGTCAACGAGGCTGTTGGCGAAGACGCATTTGCTTTCAATCCATTGAGTGAAAGCCTTGGGCAAGCTCCACGTTTCCGCGAGACCAAGCACAATCGAACGTAGTTTGTCGCCATTGCGTGAGATTAGCTCGCAAGGGAAAATCGACAGCGAAGCATCAGGATTGACCTGCCAGCGATTGTGCAGCAGCACAAGTAGCTTTGCGGGGAAGCTTTTTGGAAGGCGGGCTGTCTCGGTGAGCAAAGAAACATCGTCGCTGGCGTCGAGCTCAAAACCCTTGTCGCCCGTGTTGGACAGAATGACCTTAACCTTTGTTGCCAGCGTGCGGATCGTCTGCCAATCCGTATGAGCGGAATAAGCGGCAATCACGCTTTTGACTTGATGTTTCTCATCAATTGGTTCGCCACCTGTGAGGCCGCGAATGATGACCTGATAGCCTTCGCCGCTATTAAGCGCTGCGATGCGCCGCGCACTTTCTGGATTGGAGGTGGTCTGAACGATTGCGACCGTTCCGATTGCGTCGCCCTTTGCAAGCGCTTCCGAAATGAAGAAATCCGCATGTCCGAGCAGAAAACGGCTCGTTCCGAACTGTAGAATCGATGGCTGATCGGTCATGAAGTCCTCCCTTGAATAGGTTGGAATAGCTATTCCAGCGAGTAAAATTGGTCAAGCCACTCTTTAAAAGTCATCTAAAGCGAGCTGCGACAAAACTGACAAAATCATCAAAATCACGCAATAACAATGATATAGGTGATATTGCACTTTCTGTGTCTTCAAAATATGGTAAGGCCAATTTGGGAGAGAGCATGAGTGAGCACATCGGCTCCGTGGAACCACGGAGGCTTTACCAACAGATTGCCGACCGGGTCAGGCTGTTGATCCGCGAGGGGCATTTTCCGGCTGGAAGCAGGCTTCCCGCTGAGCGTGAACTTGCGCATCAGCTAGGCGTGTCGCGACCGTCATTGCGTGAAGCACTCATCGCGCTTGAAATTGCAGGCAATGTTGAAATCCGCATGGGCTCCGGCATCTATGTTGCGGCCGAAGAAACGCGACTTCCAGCACAAGGGGGCTCGATTGGCGAAAGTCCGCTTGAAATCATGCAGGCGCGCTCACTGATTGAGGGTAGTGCTGTGCTCATGGCGTGCAGCCATATCACGCTTGATGCGCTGGATCGCCTGCGTGGCAACCTTGATGCCATGCGGTTGCAGATTGAGGCCGGTCGCAAACCCATCGAACTGGATCGACAGTTTCATCTCATTATTGCCGAGCAGTCTGGGAATTCGGTCGTGATGCGTATTGTACGCGACCTGTTTGACGAGCGGCATAGTCCACTCACAGCGCAGATGCGTACGCGTTACGAGAACGCCGAAACATGGACATATGCTTTGGCGGAACACGAGAAGATTTTTGCTGCCCTTGAAGCGAGGGATCCGCTTCTGGCACAGGCAGCGATGCGAACGCATCTGGATACATCAAAGCAGCGATGGATGGAGAACGAGCCTCGGGATTAGGTTCGAACATTTGCTGTAGCGGATTTGGGAGTGAGGTCAGAACTATGAACGATAAGGCTATTTCGGCTGTGACGCCGGTAATCCTTTTACATCCGTCCGACGATGTGGCGGTAGCGCGCATTTCGGTCCGTGCAGGAGACCCAATTGGGCTTGGCGATATCATCGCACGCGATCTGATCGGGCGTGGCCACAAGGTGGCTTTGCGCGATATTTCGGCCGGCAAGGAAGTGCACAAATATGGTCAGGTGATTGGTGTTGCCATTCAGGATATTGCTGTTGGCGAGCATGTTCATCTGCATAATCTCGCAATGCTTCCATCAGAACATGAGCATCAGTTTTCGGTTGATATCGAAGAACGCGGAATGCTGCCGCAAGCAGAGCGTCGTAAGTTCATGGGTTATGATCGCGGGTTCGGCGGTGTTGGTACGCGTAACTATATTGGTGTCATTTCATCGGTAAACTGCTCGGCTACGGTTTCGCGCTATATCGCGGATTATTTTAACCGCATGGGCGGTCTCGATGGCTTCGAGAATGTCGATGGCGTGGTGGCGCTAACCCATGGCAGTGGCTGTGCGCTTAACACCAAATCGGAAGGCTATCGCCTACTGACCCGGACAATTCAGGGCTACGCCAAGCATCCGAATTTCGGCGGCATTCTGCTGATTGGCCTTGGTTGTGAAACCAACCAGATCGCGCCGATCATGGAACACTATCGGATGGAAGAGGGCGCACGTCTGCGCACCATGACAATCCAGCAGCATGGCGGCACACGCAAGACCATCGACCACGCTATTGCTGAGATCAAGGAAATGCTGCCACTGGTGAATTCTGCCAAGCGCACTCCGCAGCCTTTGTCGAAGCTGAAAGTCGCGCTCGAATGCGGTGGCTCTGACGGTTATTCGGGTATTTCTGCAAATCCGGCTTTGGGTTATGCGTCTGATCTTATCGTGCGTAATGGTGGCACGACCGTTCTGGCCGAGACGCCTGAAATTTATGGCGCAGAACATCTGCTGACGCGCCGCGCTGTTACGCCTGCGGTAGCTGAGAAGCTGTTGCAGCGTATCGATTGGTGGCGTGATTATACGGCGCGCAACGGTGACGAGCTGAACAACAATCCATCGCACGGAAACAAGCTTGGTGGCCTGACCACCATTCTCGAAAAGTCGCTGGGTGCTGTTGCCAAAGGTGGCTCGATGCCGCTTAAGGCCGTCTATGAATTTGCTGAGACCGTCACGGAACAGGGTTTCACGTTCATGGATACGCCGGGCTATGACCCGGTTGCTGTCACGGGCCAGGTTGCCGGCGGTTGCAATGTGATCTGCTTCACGACGGGTCGCGGATCGGTTTCAGGTTTCAAGCCAGCGCCCTGCATCAAAATCGCGACCAATTCCGAAATGTACGAGCACATGAAGGAAGACATGGACTTCAATTGCGGTGGCATCGTCACAGGTGACGAAACCATCGAAGAGTCTGGCACGCGCATTTTCGAACACATTATCGCAGTCGCTTCAGGTGAGCAGACGCTCAGCGAAATCTACGACTATGGCGATAACGAATTCGTACCTTGGCAGGTCGGTGCCGTAACCTGATCTGCCCTTAATTCCCTGATCTGCCCTTAATTCAATGACGACTGACAGGAATATTTCGATGGTCAAAGCTCTGCGTATCGAGAGCGAAAACGTTACTCGTTTTGCTGAAATTCCCGAAGCCCCCCTCCTGCCTGGTCAAGTCCGGGTGAGCGTGCGTCATGTGGGACTTTGCGGCAGCGATTTGAACACGTTCAAAGGGCTAAATCCTCTGGTCGAATTTCCCCGTATTCCGGGGCACGAAATTGGTGGCGAGATCATCGAAACAGGTGAGGGCGTGAGTGCTGCTTATGCCAAGGGTAAGCGCGTTATCGTGTTGCCTTACACCCATTGCGGCACCTGCTCATCGTGTCGTAAAGGCCGGTTGAACGCCTGTCGCTACAACAAGACACTCGGGGTTCAGCAGAATGGCGGACTGGCAGAACAGATTGTGCTTCCAGCCGAAAAGCTCATTCTGAACGAAAGCCTGGCACCACGTCATCTGGCATTGGTTGAACCGCTTTCTGTCGGGTTTCATGCTGTTGAACGCGGGCGGGTCAACGCTGGCGACACGGTTGCCGTTCTCGGCTGTGGCATGATCGGTATGGGCGTGCTGATCGGTGCGGTTGCGCGTGGAGCCAAGGTTATCGCGATTGATCCAAGTGCGGAAAAGCGCGAACTGGCTTTGAAGTTAGGCGCAACGCATGCGCTGCCAGGCGGCGAGGATGTCGTTGCCAAGGTACAAGAATTAACCAACGACGATGGCGTGGATGTGGCTTTTGAAGCTGTCGGACTACCGATTACCTTCACGCAGGCTGTTGATCTGGCGGGCTTTGCTGGTCGAGTTGTTTATGTCGGCTATTCTAAGTCGCCGGTGACGTATCAGACCCAGTTCTTCAATCTCAAAGAACTCGACATCATGGGATCGCGCAACGCGACACTCACTGATTTCGAGGCGGTCATCGCGCATCTGGAAAAGCTTGGGGACGATGCGGATCAGCTTATCTCGAAGGTATTTCCGTTCGAGGATGCCGAACAGGCGCTGTCTTATTGGGATGGCGATCGCAATGTTCTGAAGATCATCATTGAACGCAACTGAATCGAAGCAAATGCTCTGTGCCGGGAAGGACGGGATTGAGCGCTAGTGGAGGAAACCGGCCTCGTGGCCATTTGTTCGAATACCCTGAAAGGGAGGATACTGATGAAGAAACTCGTTACCGGTATGATCGCCGCTGGCATGTTGCTGGCAGGAAGCATGGCTGCCTATGCCGCCAATGTATCGATCAAAGTGGCCTATGAAAACAATCCCGGCGAGCCTTTTGACCAGGTTATGCATTACTGGAAAGACGATCTCGCCAAGCGCAGCAATGGCGAAATCACGCTTGAGCTTTATCCAAGCTCGCAGCTAGGCTCCAAAAAAGACGTGACAGAGCAGGCCATGATGGGTCTCAACGTCGTGACCATTTCCGATGTTGGCTTTCTGGCAGAATATGATCCGGACCTCGGCGTGCTTTATGGCCCGTTCCTGACTGATGATCCGGCACAGCTTTTCAAGGTCTATGACGGTCCTTGGTTCAAGGAGAAGAGCGAAGAACTGAAAAAGAAGGGCATTCACATCGTAATGCCGAACTATCTTTACGGTATTCGTCAGATCATTTCCAAAAAGCCGATCCGCACGCCTGAAGACCTCAAAGGCATGAAAATCCGCGTGCCAAACAACGTCATGCAGATCAAAACTTTTGAAGCTATGGGCGCAACACCAACCCCTATGCCCCTGGGTGAAACCTTCCCGGCACTGGCGCAGGGTGTGATCGATGGCGTCGAAAATCCGATTTCGGTTCTTTATGGCCAGAAATTCCAGGAAGAAGCCAAGTATCTGAGCAAGGTCGGTTATCTGACCAACGTTGCGCTGATCGTCGGCGGTGAAGCCTTCTTCTCGACACTGCCAGAAGAACAACTCAAGATGATCCATGAATCTGCTTATGATGCAGGTCTCTACAGCCAGAAGCTTACGATCGAAAAAGACAATGAAATGATCGAAAAGATGAAGGAAGCAGGTGTCGAAGTGATCGATGTCGACCGTGCTCCTTTCAAGGCACTTGCTGAAAAGGTCTACACGCAGTTCCCAGAATGGTCGCCAGGTCTTTACGAAAAGATCAAAGAAGAGCTGAAGAACTGATCCATCTCAATTCGGATATTGCCGTGTCGCAGTCTAACTGCGGCATGGCATCTGCATGGAATTTAATCCGATGAAACTTTTTGAAAAACTGATCGACTGGCTTGCAGCTGCTCCGCTGTTGATTCTGCTTGCGCTGTTTAATGTGGCCGTGGTGATGCGCTACTGGCTTCATCAGCCGCTGCAATGGACGGAAGAAATTTCTGGCTTGTTGATGATCTGGATCATCATGCTTGGCAGTGTCGCAGCGGAACGTGACAACCAGCATCTTGCTATTCCGATGCTCGTAGAAATTTTGCCCGAAAAGATCCGCGAGGTGATTAATTCAATCATCTCGATCCTTTCGGGACTGTTTCTGCTCTATGTTTCCTATGCCGGATACAAGCTGTCGGTAGCGGCTCAGTTCAAAGTAACTGACGTTTTGCGGATTTCCTATTACTGGATCGATATCGCAGTGCCTGTCGGGTTCGTCATCATCGCTCTTTATATGTTTACTGGCGCTTTCAAATCCTTGCGCGCCGCCTTTGCGGGAGGCAAGGCATGAATCTTACCACTATCGTTCTCATCATGCTGGCGCTGATCGCGCTCAACATGCGCCTGTACGTTGCTATTCTGATTGCTGTTTTCACCTACTTTATCTTCTTTAATCAGATGCCAATCGCAATCGCTGTTCAGCGTTTTATCAGCCCTGCACAGAATACGTCTCTGCTCGCTATTCCGTTCTTCATCATGCTTGGCACTGTTATGTCGCATACCGGTATCGCCGAGCGACTAATCAAGGTTGCTGATATTCTGGTCGGCCGTATGCGCGGTGGGATGGCGCTTACCAACATCATGGTTTCGACCCTGATGGGCGGTGTCAGTGCGTCCAATCTTGCGGACAGCGCCATGCTGACCCGCATGATGGTGCCGGAAATGGTCAAGCGTGGTTATGACAAAGCATTCTCCTGTGCTGTAACGGCGGCCGGCTCATTGATCACGCCAATCATTCCTCCGGGTATTGCGCTGATCATCTATGGCCTGATCGCGGATGTTTCGATCGGCAAGATGTTCATGGCCGGTGTTATTCCGGGCATTCTTGGTGCAGCTATCCTGATGATTGCGGCTTATATAACTTCCGTCAAGCGCGGCTATAAGCCAAGCCGCGAGAAGCGAATGAGCGGTGCCGAAGTTGCATCCACACTAGCCTCTGCCTGGCCTGCGGTCGTGCTCTTACTCGCAATCATTGGCGGTATTCGCCTCAATATCTTCACGCCAACGGAAGCTGGCGCGGTAGCAGTCACTCTGGTGCTGATTATCGGTTTTGTGATCTATCGCGAAATGCGCGTATCGCATGTGGTGGATTCCCTGGTCGAAACTGCCAAGTCTACAGCTTCGGTCATGCTTGTTATCATGGCCTCGTCAGCACTTGCTTGGGTGTTTTCGCTTGAGCAAGCCGGTCAGTCGCTGATGCAGCTCATCTCGACATTCACCAGCAATCCGTATGCATTTTTGCTTGCGGTCAACGTTATCCTGCTCGTGCTTGGTGCGCTTATTGAAGGCACTGCGCTGATGATCGTTCTGGTGCCGCTGTTAATGCCGACAGTGAAGGCTTTGGGCATCGATCCGGTACATTTCGGTATTGTGGTCATCGTCAATCTTTCGATTGGCACGCTGACACCGCCGGTTGGTACGGTCATGCTGATGGTGTGTAATATTGCGAAAGTCCGAGTGGGTGACTTTACCCGTCAAGCATTCAGCATGTATCTGGGGCTGTTTATTTTGTTGGCTCTGATTACATACGTGCCTATGATCTCAACATTCCTGGCGCACTAAAAAAATAGAGCGCGGGAAGCTTCACGCGCTTTTTATTTTACGCCCAAGGGTTATCTACACGCGGCCATATTGGCCGCGTCATTTTTTGGTAGTTCGTAGCTCTCGGATTGACGGGATAAGAGCTCGGCGCATCGACATAGATGATCTCGGCTGCAATCGGCGCGAAGCCCGCATGAAAATGATTGGTCGATTTGACGACCAGAATGTCTTTCAGCATCGGATCAATGCCGATATTGGAGAAAACATCCGGCTCAAAAGTTTGCGTGCGGTTGGTATTGAGGATGACGTCTATTTCCGTCCCGTCAATTCGCACGACTGCCGAAGGTCCGAGCGTGACACGACTAAGGCCAAAGCTTTGCCAGCCTTCGGGCAATACTTTCATAACCGTCACGCGCGCATCAATTGGCTCTCCGGCCTGTGGACCAGATTTACCGCCTATACGCAGATCGATCACGGCGCCTTCGCCTGCTGCATGGCAGAAAGTGACGGCCAGTGTATCCCATATGGTCGCAACAGCGGCTTTCTGGATACCGCGCTCTATCAGTCGACGCAAAATATGCGTGCCGTCGCCCGCAACACCACCACCTGGATTATCCCACACATCGGCAATCACGGCGGGCTTTGCCGCATTGACCGTATGTGCCGCAATCGCGCGGTCGATACCGTCATCAATGCTGTACATGGTCATCAATGTCTGCTCGCGCATCCCGATAAGCTCTCGCCCCAGTTTTTCCGCGAGCGCATCGCCTTTTACGCGGTCGTTGTCGGTAATGACAAGAATGCGCGTCCCCATTTCAGGAACATCCGCTGCCATGAAACCATGAATGACGGAGATGGATAGAATTCCGTCTTTGCCATGCATGGCCTTGATACGATCAATGAACGAGCGCATCGGTTCCTTGCTTGTAGGGAACACCCCGATCATGCGGCAGTCGAAAGTGGAAATGACGGGCTTGATTTTCCCCTTCAAGGTATCGAGCGCCATCGACACGACATGTTCGCCACGCTCATAAAAATCCGTGTGAGGAAATTCGAGGAAAGCGGCGTAAATATTCAGGTTTTCGACGCGTTTTTGCGTGAGATGACTATGCGGATCGAACTCGCTGGCAACCAGAATGTCAGGTCCCACGATTGCACGCACACGTTCAAGTAAATCGCCTTCGCAATCATCATAGCCTTGGGCAACCATGGCTCCATGCAGGCCAAGCACCACGGCGTCCACCGGCATCGCAGCTTTCAATTGTTCAAGGATTTCATCACGCAGTTCTTCGAAGGCTTGCTTCTGCAGCAAACCGCCCGGTTCAGCCCAAGTGGCTGTGCCTTCGATTACTGTCAAACCTTCTGCAGCGGCTCGCTTTCTCAATGCCACGATTGGCGATGAACACAGCGTCGGCGTATCAGGGTGTTTGCCCGGGGCGGCATAAAAAGCCATTTCAAACGACGCGCGGTCGGTTGGTACGGGCGAAAATGTATTGGTTTCAGTAGCAAGCGACGCGGTGAAAATACGCATATGGTCTGCCCGGGCTATTTTTGCGGTGCGTAGGCGATGGCTTCGATCTCGATCTTGATGTCAATCATCAGACGGGATTCGACCGTTGTGCGTGCTGGAGGATCTTTCGGGAAATAGGTCGCGTAAACCGCATTCATACGCCCAAAATCACGCGCATCTTCGATCCAGATGGTCGTTTTGACGACGTCTTCCATGCTGGCCCCTGCAAGGGCCAGCGCCGCTTTGATATTTTCTAGCACTTGCGCGGTTTGCGCTTCGATCCCACCCTCGACAATTCTACCATCTGCGCCCATTGGTACCTGACCGGAAATATAGACGGTGTCGCCAGCGCGCACGGCGGGGGAAAGCGGCACATGTGATGCGCCGAATGCCTGTTTCTTGGACATGTTGAACTCCGCTTATTTTACAGCGCCGAGCGAAAGACCTTTGATGAGGTAACGCTGCAGCCATATGAATAGGATCGCGACGGGTAGAGTGGCGACAAGCGTTGCGGCCATGACATAGTGCCATTCAACGGTATATCGGCCCGCCACCAGCGAGAAAACCTGGATTGGAAGCGTGTAACTGTCCTGACTGCGCAACATGGTCAGAGCCACCACGAATTCGTTCCATGCATTGATGAAAGTGAAGATAGCGGTTACGGCGATGGCAGGTATGCAGAGCGGCAGGAACACTTTGACAAGCGTTTTGAAGCGGCCAGCACCTTCCATCCAGGAGGCTTCTTCAAGGTCTTTGGGAATGGTGTCGAAATAGCTTTGCAACATCCAAACGGTGAAGGCGATGTTGAAGGCCATGTAAATCGCGCCAACCGCCGTGACACTCTCGATCAATCCGTAAGCTGCAAGCAGGCGGAATAGGCCAAGCACCAGAACGATCGGCGAGATCATCTGTGAGACCAGCAAGAACTGACGAAAAGCACCGTGACCGGCAAAGTGAAAACGCGACATGGCGTAGGCTGCCGGAATAGATACGATGATCGCACCAACTGATGCGATGATCGAGACATAGAATGAGTTTAGCAAGGCATTGCCAAAGCCGGTGCGCACCCACATTTCAGAAAAATTCTGCCAGCGGAATTCACTCGGCCACCAGGTCGGTGACAGCACTTCCTGTGGTGGTTTGACGGCAGTCAAAAACATGACCGCAAAAGGAAACAGCGTCAGCACGATCAGCGGAGCGAGGATGATCCAGGCAAGGATGGTGCGTTTGATTTTGGATGCGATCATGTGCGTTCGCTCCGCATGGATAGCCGGATATAGATAGCTGTGAAAACGAGAAGGATGGCCAGCATGATCAGCGAGACAGCCGAAGCTTCACCGAGTTTTCCGAGCCTGAAAGCCAGTTTGTAAAGATGGGTTACAAGAATATCGGTCGTGTTTGCCGGTCCACCTTGCGTCATTACCCAGATGATCGGGAATGAATTGAACACATAGATCGTGTTGAGAACAATTGCGATGTTCACAAATGGCTTAAGCAGCGGCAAGGTGATTTCACGAAACTGTTGCCAGAGGCTGGCACCTTCCAATGACGATGCTTCATAAAGGTCGTCAGGAATGGAAGAGAGACCGCCAAGAAAGATCGTGGTTGTAAACGGCACAGTGACCAGAATGCCAACGAGAATCTGCATTGGAAATGCGGTCGTGGCACTGGCCAGCCATTGAATATTGCTGTCGATAATACCAAGATTACGCAATGCGGAATTAAGCATTCCGCTTTCGCCGTTCAGCGCCCAGCGCCATACGATGGCCGTCATAGTCAAAGAGACGGCCCACGGCAGCATAACAATGACGCGCGCGATGGACCGACCGTAAAAATCCATATTTAGGATGACCGCAACCGGTATGGAAACGACAAGCGCACCACCGACAACGGCTACGGTCCAGCCGGCTGTTCGCCACAATGCGTTCAGAAAATCCGGTGACGCGAAAAGGGCAGAGAAGTTTGCACCATTGTTGAAATCGCGCAATTGCCCGAAACGGTTCACATCATGCGTGGCGATCTCAAAGAGATGCACGACCGGCCAGAAGATCACTACCGCAGCCAGCAGCAGGCTTGGCAGGATCAGAAAATAGGGCAGGGTGCGATTTTGCATCGGCCAAAAATTCCAAGGAAGAAAAGGGACCCGGCAGCAGAACAGATTATAGCATTTTCAGCAAAAGTGCGAAGCAGTTTTGCGTAGAATAATGCTTAAAAACAAATATTTAGAGCGGTTATAACGATTCTGTCTTAACTCGAACCGCTCTAAATTATCTGCAGTTGCGTTTGCTGCCGGGGTGGTGAGATTACTTCTTCAGGATTGCATCTGCCTTCGCGGCGGCATCCTTGAGAACGGCTTCCGGTTCGCCCTGACCAAGATAAATGCTCTGCATCGCATTGGACGTGATATCGGCGATTTCTTCCCAGCCCGGAATGATTGGCGCAAAGCGCGCATCAGGGAGCAAGGCAGTGAAAGCAGCGAGATCGGCATTATTAACGTAATAATCCATCTTCGCTTCTTCCTTGTTCACAGGAAGGAAGCCTTCACCCTGTGTGAACTTGGCGCGCCATTCTGTCTGGAACAGGAAGTCGAGAACCTTCCAGGCCTCTTCCTTGTTCTTCGAGTTCTGGAACATGATAACGGAGTCCGTTACGCCATAAGTGCCGCGAGCACCCGTTGGACCAGCAGGAATTGCAGTCACACCATATTTGAGATTTGGTGCTTCTTCTTTGATCTGGTTCGACAGAAACGGGGCAGTGATCATCATGCCGACCTTGCCCTGCTTGAAGAGATTCTGAACATCTTCACGCGCATAGGATGTGACGCCTGGCTGGGTCAGACCACCGTCGATCATCGACTTGTAGAGCTTGGCAGCTTCAAGCGCACCCGGTGTACTCAGGCCAGAAGTGCCATCCTTGTTGAGGATTTCTGCACCCTGCGACCACATCGCATAATAGTAATAAACGTCAGTTTCGATTTCTTTGCCCTGCAGACCGAAACCGTAATTCTCACCGCCAAGCGCCTTGATCTTCTCTGCTGCGGCCTTCACCTCATCCCAGTTTGCTGGTGGATTGGCGACGCCAGCCTTTTCGAGCAGGTCTTTGTTGTAGTACATGGCGCGAGCGGATGCAGCGATCGGCAGGCCGTATGTCTTGTCTTCTAGCACCGAAGGCGACAGGAATGTTTCGATGAAACGTCCCTTGAATGCATCGTCCATATAGCCATCAAGTGGCTCGGCGATGCCCTGCTGCACGAAGTCGATCAGCCAGCGCGTGCCGATGATCGAAAGATCGGCATTGGTGCCAGCTGAAATGTCGGTGGTCAGTTTCTGAAGAAGCACATCCCATGGCACGATCTCGAACTTGAGCGTGATGCCTGGGTTCTCGGCTTCGAAAGCCTTCTTTACTTCTTCAAAGTATGGGCCGGTCTTCGAGCTATATTCAGCGACCGTCATACGCACTTCGCCAGCCTGTGCGGCTGAGCCAATTGCCAGAATGCTCAATCCAGCCAAAAGGCCGGCCTTCCATTTATTGATAGACATTTTCCCGTTCCCTTGTTTGCCCATGCTTCATGTGAAGACGTCTTGATTTTTGTTATTTTCTTACATTATCGGCAAATTTTGCGCTTTCAAGTAAAAAGTTTTGTTGCAAACTTACATTTTCACTTTTAGGCTGGCCTGAATAAGTATGCGCGAAAAGTGCTTTTAAAGGGGAAGAGAGTGGAGCATTCAGGCGAATTTGCCGGAAAATCCGTATTGATTACCGGTGCCGGGGGCGGTGTCGGCACAGCGCTTGTGAAAATGTTTTCATCGCGCGGAGCGAAAATTATCGGCTGTGATTCCAGTCTGGAAGTCATGCAGGCTGATAATTTTTACAGTCGTCATGCATTTGATCTGCTTGACCGCCACTCGCTGCAGTCTGCCGTAAACACCATTACACATGCCGACGGCGTGCCTGATATCGTTATCAATAATGCCGGATGGACCCGGACGGAATCATTTGAAAAGCTTGATCAGGCGCGAATCAACCAGGAAATTGATCTCAATCTGACCGGCGTCTGTTCACTTTCGACGGCATTTGCACAGAAAATGGCGGCCAACGGCCGTGGGGCTTTTGTCTTTATATCCTCGGTTAACGCACTTTCGCATTTCGGCAATCCAGCCTATGCAGCAGCCAAGGCCGGCATCAATGCTTTTGCACGCGCTATCGCGGTTGAATATGGGCAACAGGGATTGCGTGCCAATGTTGTATGCCCCGGCTCTATTCATACGCCTGCATGGGATCATCGCATCGCGAAAGACCCCGCTGTTCTCGACAAGCTCAAGCGCCTTTATCCGCTGGGCCGTATTGTCAACGTTAATGAGGTGGCCGAAGCGGTTGCCTTTCTCGCGTCTGACCGGGCGTCCGGCATAACCGGCACAATTCTGCCGGTCGATGCCGGACTCATGGCCGGTTGCAGACCTTTTATTGAAGATATCCTAGGTGGGAACTGAGTGATGAAAAATGTTTCCCTGCGTGGAATTACCAAATCTTTCGGACAGATGAATGTTCTGGATCGCGTTGATCTGGAGATTGAGGATGGCGAGTTTCTCGTCCTCGTTGGTCCGTCTGGCTGTGGTAAGTCCACACTTTTACGTATGGTCGCGGGACTGGAGCCAATTTCCGGTGGCGATCTGATCATTGGTGGCGAACGCGCCAATGAATTGCCACCGCAAAAACGCAATATCGCGATGGTGTTTCAGTCTTATGCGCTGTTTCCGCATATGACTGCGCGCGAGAATATCGGTTTTGGTCCACGCATTCGCGGCGAGGATAGCTCGACCACAGCGACAAAGGTGGACAAAGCCGCATCGATTCTCAATCTGCATTCTTATCTCGACCGCTATCCGCGTCAGCTTTCAGGCGGCCAGCGTCAGCGTGTTGCGATGGGCCGGGCAATTGTACGCGAACCGTCGGTGTTCCTGTTCGACGAACCCTTGTCCAATCTGGATGCACAGCTTCGTGTGCAGATGCGCACCGAAATCAAGGCACTGCATCATCGGCTGAAATCAACCGTAATCTATGTGACGCATGATCAGATCGAAGCCATGACCATGGCTGACCGCATCGTGGTTATGAATCAGGGAAAAATTCAGCAGATCGGTGCACCGCTCGAACTGTATGATCATCCTGCCAATAAGTTTGTAGCCGGATTCATCGGCTCACCGTCGATGAGCTTCATTCCGGGTGCTGTGATTGAGGGTGGTAGATTCCGCACCACTGACGGCGAAGAGATTGCAACTCCGGGGCGCACGACATCGGAACGGGGCGCGGAACTGGGTATCAGGCCGGAAAATTTCATCGTCGCGAAAGACGGCGAGGGGCTTACGCTTGCTATTGAGGTCGTCGAACCCACGGGGCCGGAAACCCATGTTTATGGGAAAATTGCCGGTGAAGCTGTGAGAGCAGTATTCCGTGAGCGTATTCACCTTGCACCGGGAGAGCGAGTCCCTGTAACGGCAAAGCCCGAACACATCCATCTATTTGATAAGGAAAGCGGTTTACCGCTGTAGAACTCGCATGAGCAAGGTTGCGGATATTATCACAAGGCTTCATGCCGCAGCACAGGAGGGGTCAAAATCTGACCGCCGACTGGCTGCATTGGTTTTGTCTGATCCTGATTACGCATCCAAAGCTGCTATATCTGAAATAGCGGCGCGTGCGGAAGTAAGTGAGCCCACAGTCACGCGGTTTTGTCGCGGGTTGGGCTGCGATGGCGTGCGAGATTTCAAGTTTTTCCTGGCGCAGGCTCTGGCAATTGGTGGTCAGTACCTGACGGCGGAAGCGCCCGCTCGCGATATTCGCGAGGCGCGTATTGCCTCTGCTGTTACAGATGCCGCAGTTGCAGCTATTCATCGTGCCAGCGATAATCTCGACATGTCTGTCGTCATGAAAATTGCCGAACGGATTGCCTTTTCGGGCTCGGTCCTTTGCGTGGGCTCGGGTGGCATTTCTTCCATGATGGCGACAGAGTTGCAAAATCGGCTGTTCAGACTAGGTATTCCGGTTCTGGCGCAGGTGGATGGCCAGTTGCAGCGCATGTATGCGGCGGTGGCAACGCGTGAGACTACGGTGATTGCATTTTCGGTTTCTGGTTATGCTCGCTCTGTGGTCGAGGCGATTTTGGTTGCCCGGCAATATGGTGCGGAAACGGTTGCTATCACTGCACAAGGATCTGATCTCGCAAAAGCTGCCAATACCGTCATTCCGTTTCAAGCCGATGAAGACGGTAATTTGTATAAGCCAACATCGTCGCGGTTTGCCTTGATGGCAATACTGGACATGATTGCAACCGCAACGGCTGAAGTTCATGGGCCGAAGGTGCTTGAGAGCCTGCGTCGTATCAAGCACAGTTTAAACACACTCAAGATTGATGATCCGCGCTTGCCCCTGGGTGACTGATGGGAGACTGACCAATGACACGGCCTAAAACTGTCCATGAAATCGATACGCCGGCGATTCTGATTGATGTTAATCGTGTCCAGGCCAACATCAAGAAGGCGCAAGCTCACGCCGACGCTATTGGTGTAAAACTTCGTCCACACATCAAGACCCACAAACTGCCGTTCTTTGCGCGCCGCCAGCTTGAAGCAGGCGCAGTGGGGATTACTTGCCAGAAGCTTGGCGAGGCTGAGGTTATGGCAGATGCGGGAATTGTCGATATTTTCCTTCCATATAATATTCTAGGCAAGGAAAAACTCGACAGGCTCCATTCGCTTCATCAGCGCATAACGATCTCGGTGACCGTCGATAATTTCACGAGCCTCGAAGGATTGGAAAAGCGTTTCACCAACGATGGGCGCCCGCTTACGGTGCTGATCGAATGCGACACCGGCATGGGACGTTGCGGCGTCCAGATGCCGGAAGAGGCGCTGGAACTCGCGCGCCATATTGATCAGAGCAAGGGGCTCAAGTTTGGTGGGTTGATGACGTATCCGGCGACGGGCAAAGCCGAACAAGCTGAACAATGGCTTGTGGAGGCACGTAACCTGCTCGTTACGAACGGCCTCCAATGTGAAACCATTTCAAGTGGCGGCACACCGGATATGTGGCGTTCTCCCAATGAGAGCGTGATCACGGAATATCGGCCCGGCACCTATATCTATTTCGATCGTTATCAAGTCGGGCAGGGGGCAGCAGTGCTCGATGACTGTGCATTGACTGTGCTTTCGACGATCGTCAGCCATCCAACCCCCGACCGTGCAATAATTGATGCTGGTTCCAAGTCGCTTTCGAGTGACACGTTGGGACTTGTCGATTTCGGAGAACTGGCCGAGAGGCCAGATGCGCGTGTCACAGGCTTGAGTGAAGAACACGGCACGCTCAAGGGTGATATTGCCGGGCTGAAAGTGGGTGACAAGGTGCGGGTCATTCCCGACCATGTGTGCGTTGTGTCCAATCTCTTTGATGAAGTGCATCTCATATCAGGCGACGATGTTATCGACATCTTGCCGGTGGCTGCGCGTGGAAAGCTGAATTAATAAAGGGGCCAGTATGAAAGAAGCCATCAATCCATTTGCCGGCGACAGGGATCGTGAGCAGATTTGGGAAATGCTCGTGCGCCGCGATATCGAGGCGTTTGTCGGCCAAAACTGGGCGCTTGTTGCCGATGATTTTGATGAGTCACGGTTTGTGGGGATTCATGCCCATGGAGAAGCTAATCCTGACAAATGGGATGCTGCGTTTCCAACTTTGACCGCCTATCGCGATGAATGGTTACGTCAGGCTGCCGATAGTGCAGCTACCGAATATGCCGAATCTCTGGCTGATGGCGTGTTTCGTGCAACTCGACTTAGCGTCATTGAGATCAATGGCGACATTGCTGTCGCGCGCAAAAAGTTCGATGGAACGATCGCAAAGATCGATGGAACACATGATCGGCTGGATTGGCAGACACTTTATTTTTGCCGTCGGCACGAAGAACGTTGGCGTATTACGGGCTTCATTGGATATATGGTTAATAGCTAATTTAGGCCGAGTTTAATTTGAGAATTCTATGGGCGCGGATCGCTTGATCTACGCCCATTTTTCTGGCAAATGGCACCAGATAGGGCAAAAGTATAATCACACAAATTTACTGCAATTAAGCGAAATTATATTCTACGAATACTAAATTGCCTCATGTCGCAGCTAATTGCATATTTGTCGCAGCTCGCTCGTGTGTGGCGCTTTCACAGGATTACTATTGTTGGTAGGCTGGCCGATTATTTCTGATAATCGGATGCGTCGGTTAGTCCGCATATTTCGTCGCGCAACCCATCAAAAACAAACAAGGGGACGGGTCGCGCAGAGATGAATCCATGACTGTGGGTGGACATGTCGGGAAATGGTCTATATAAATACGTCACACCAATCGCTAATCATTCTCTGTGGGCCGTTCGCTGCCTGCAAGTTGCGCATGTCCAATTCGCGCAAGAATGAAGAAATAATGATGTTAAAAAGGAGATTAAACCCGCCAGCACTGCGGGGTTAAGCATTATGCATGGTATTTTATACAAGGAAGATAGTATGAAGTCGCCTGCTAAGACAAAGATAAGCTTAAGTGGCGTGTTTAAAGTCTTCGGCGACGATCCGGAGCGCGCAATGCAGGAATTGCGTGCAGGCAAATCAAAGGCTCAGATTCACAGTGATCATGGTGCCACAATCGGCGTAGATGACGCGACCTTCGATATTAAAGAAGGCGAAGTATTCGTCATCATGGGCCTCTCAGGCTCAGGTAAATCTACACTTCTGCGCCTGCTCAATCGTCTTATTGAACCGACAGCCGGTTCCATCGAAGTGGATGGCCGTGACATTGTCAAAATGTCGAAGCGCGAGCTGATTGATCTTCGCCGCCGTGACATGAGCATGGTGTTTCAGTCTTTTGCGCTGCTTCCCAATCGCACGGTGTTGAACAACGCATCTTTCGGTCTTGAAGTGGCTGGAATGGGTGAAGCCGAGCGCCACGAAAAAGCATTGAAAGCGCTGGCCGCTGTGGGGCTCGAACCCTATGCCAATAGTATGCCAGATCAGCTTTCGGGCGGTATGAAGCAACGTGTCGGTCTTGCGAGAGCGTTGGCGAGTGAGCCAACAATCCTGCTTATGGACGAAGCTTTCTCCGCGCTCGATCCTTTGATCCGCACGGAGATGCAGGATGAGTTGAAACGCCTTCAGGCCGAAAACAGCCGTACAATCATTTTTGTGAGCCACGATCTCGACGAGGCAATGCGAATAGGCGACCGTATCTGCATCATGCAGCACGGCAAGGTTGTTCAGGTTGGAACGCCGAACGAGATCGTTTCTTCACCTGCCAATGATTACGTCCGCTCATTCTTCCGCAATGTTGATGTTTCGCGCGTTTTCAAGGCGTCCGATGTCGCTCGCGATGACGAGCTGATCATGTTCAATCCAGCACAGTTGACTTCGGCACTAGAGCGCCTTGATGCGAGCGGGCAGACATATGGTGTCCTGCTTGACGCTGACAGGATTTATCGCGGCGTCGTTACCCGTGATGCTCTTGCCAGCGGAAGTTTCAAGCCGGGCGATGATCAACTCGACAGTGCTGCTGCCATTCAGGCCGATGCGCCACTCTCCGGACTGTTGATGCGTGTTGCTGAGAGCCCATGGCCGGTACCGGTGACAGACCGGAACAACCGCTATCTTGGGGCGATCAGTAAATCGGCACTGCTTGAAACGCTCGGCCGCGCTGGCTGAATTCCATCGCGCATATGCCTGCCGGGCAAGAGACCGGCAATTAATAGGCCAGCAATTAATAGGATTGGTCCAATCCAGAGGCAACAAAATCTGAAATGGACGGTAAAATATGGAATTGAATTTTAGTATTGGCGGATGGGCAGACGTGGTGGTCAACTACATTCTTGACCACTTTACGCCAGCGCTCGATATGATCGCCGCTACAATTGGTTTCGTCACTGACGGAATTCAGAATGCACTTCTTTCCATTCCACCTGTGGCGGGTATCGGAATTCTCACATTGCTCGCGCTTTGGCGTGTAGGCTGGAAGTTTGCGATTTTCACTGCGCTCGCGCTGGCACTCATCATCCATATGGGGCTGTGGAATGGCACTATGGAAAGCTTGTCGCTGGTACTGGCGTCCACAATCATCGCGGTGGTGATTGGTATTCCGCTTGGTATCGCCATGGCCCGCAGCGATGCGGTGGCTTCCATTGTTCGCCCTGTGCTTGATCTCATGCAGACGATGCCCGCATTCGTGTATCTCATTCCGGCTGCGATGTTTTTTGGTCTTGGTGCCGTACCGGGCACGATTGCAACAGTCATCTTTGCGATGCCGCCGGTTGTGCGTCTAACCAATCTTGGTATCCGTCAGGTCCATGCCGAGTTCGTCGAAGCAGGATTGGCATTTGGCTGCACCTCACGGCAGTTGCTGTTCAAGGTTCAGCTTCCAAATGCCATGCCATCAATCATGGCGGGTATGAACCAGACAATCATGCTGTCGCTTTCGATGGTGGTCATCGCATCGATGATTGGTGCTGGTGGTCTCGGGAACACGGTACTTACGGGCATTCAGCGTCTCGATGTGGGCAAGGGTTTTGAGGGCGGTCTCGCCGTGGTCATTCTGGCCGTTATTCTCGACCGCATTACACAAAGCTTTGGCAAAGGAAATTCGGGGGGCGTGTTGGGCTTCTTCAAAAGGCTGTCCTTTATGAAAAAGACGGCGGGTGAGCAGTCCTCATCTGCGCTCCGTAAGCAGGAAGTATGAATACAAAGCATTTCCAGCAAAAGTGCGTGAGCCTTTCGCATTGGATAATGCGTGAAAACAAAAAGATTGAGCGGTTACCGTGCATTCGTCTTTGCTGTAACCGCGCAAATAAACGGGAACGACAGTTAATCGGAAAAGGAGAAGCCATGTTAGGCAAGCTAACAAAAATCGGTCTCGCAGCAGTAGTTGCAGGCAGCATGACTGCCGGAGCGGCTTTCGCGCAAGACAGCAAAACAGTCAAAATTGGCTGGGCTCCATGGTCTGACGCAGAATTTGTGACCAAACTTGCTGCGAAGCTTATCGAGGACAATCTCGGTCAGAAAGTGGAGCTGGTGCAGACTGACGTAGCGCCGCTTTATCAGGGTGTTAGCCGTGGCGACATCGATGCGATGATGATGGCCTGGCTGCCTGAAACTCATGCGGATTATTACAAGCGCGTCGAAGACAAGGTCGAAAACCTTGGCCCGCTATATGAAGGCGCAAAGCTTGGCTGGATCGTTCCGGACTATATTCCTGAAAGCGAAATCAGCTCGATTGAAGATCTGAAAAAGCCGGAAGTTCGTGAGAAGCTTAAGGGCGAAATTCAAGGCATCGATCCGGGCGCAGGTTTGACCCGTCTGTCGGACGAAGCAATCAAGAAATATGGGCTGGACTATAAGCTCAATATTTCCAGTGAAGCCGCGATGCTGACGACTGTTGACCGCGCGACCCGTTCTGATGGCTGGTTTGTTGCCACGTCGTGGAGCCCACACTGGATGTTCGGCAAATATAAGCTGCGTTATATCGCTGATCCGGAAGGCGCATTGGGCGGCGCAGAACATGTTGACGCGATTGCACGTAAGGGCTTCAAGGAAGATAACCCTAAGGCCGCCGCTTTCCTCACCAAGATGAGCATTCCGATCAATGAGCTTGAAACCGCAATGTTTGAAGCGCAGGAAACATCTTACGAGAAGGCTGTCGACAAGTATATTGCCGAGCATCCTGATCGGATCAAGGAATGGCTGGCTGAATAAACATTCCGTCAGATCATTGAATACAACAAAGCCCTGGTATTTGCCGGGGCTTTTTGCATGTGTGAAGTCCTGAGACATCCCCAAAAGTGGGAACCGGTTTTCGGAACAAGATGTGCGTAAAGCACAAAGACAGAGCATTCTCCAGGATTCAACTTAAACCAGAAATGCTCTGGTAAAATGAAAAGGAGCAGGTTCCTCCCCAAGAACCTGCTCCTTAATGCATCGCCCCCCGCCAAGGGTTGGTCGATGCTTGACCTGATACCGTCAAGATTAGGACTAACTCATTGAGGTCACTAAACCTTGTTTGGGCAACTTTAACGCACGTTTTATTATGGATGCAACCAGATTCTTGCTCGCCTTATGCCAAATTTGACATTTTTAGGCTTTAACGGAAAAGCTGGTATTTCTGCGAGGTTTTCACTCAAGTCCACAAGCGCGGAGAAACAGCGTTGAAACTTCTTTCTCAATGCGGTCAAGATCGAGTGGCTCGTCCTTGCTCAGTTCCATCATGCTGCGAACCTGTGTTTCAAAGTCAGCATAATGCTGTGTGACAGCCCATATATGCATTTGAAACAGAAGCGGATCGACCGGCTTGATACGGCCATCATCTACCCATGACTGGATGAGCTTTACCGCATTGTGGGTCGCACTGACGTGTTTTGCCCAATGACGGCGGAGATAGGGCGCACCGTTGGCAATCTCGGTAGTAAATAGCCGAGAGGCTTTGGGGTTTTTCTGACTATAGGCGAGTTTTGCGCGAATATACTGCCGGATCACCTTGGCCGGGTCCTGTTCGGTGCTGGCTCCGAGGAAAATTTCTTCCCAATCATCGAGGATGAAGACAATAATATCCTCGTAGAGCTCTTCCTTGCTGGAAATATAGTAGTGAAGCTGCGGCTTGGTGAGACCAGCACGGTGGGCAATTCCTTGCGTTGATGCGCCCACCAGTCCTTTTTCCGCAAACTCATCGATAGCGGCTGTGCGAATAGCACCTTGAATACGACGCCTGCGGCCGAGAACCTTGTCTCGTCCGGTCAGTTCGTTGTCGTCATTCTGGTCATCTATTGTCATACGTGCCAGCCGCTATCTAAAATATAGGCGCTTATTGGTCCAGTTGCTTCTTGATGGCCAGACCTGCGCCTTTGTTTACGAACGCGTCGGTGGCAACCTTGGTCATGTCCAATTCGTCACCGCTGACGATGCCCGACTTGCGAGCCAGTTCGTAGAACTGCTTGACCCGGTTCATGTCGATTGCGCCGATGCCCTTTTCCAGCGTGTCGCCGCTGTCGATGAGCTTCAGGTCCTTGAGACGTGCAAGTTCCGCATCCAGCGTTTCCTTGCTCATATCCGCGTTGTCCTTGAGGATCAGTTCGTAGGCCTTGCTGTTGTCGCCGTAGAGGAAGTTGGTCCAGCCTTCGATGGAAGCCGTCACAAAGCGCTGCACAAGTTCTGGATTCTTTTCGACGAGATCCTGACGCGTCTCAATGGTGTTCGCATAGGTGCTGTAACCCTGATCTGCGAGCAGGAAGGTTGTAACCTTGGCGCCTTCCTTTTCGGCATAGATAGGTTCGGCAGTTGCATAGGCTTGCTGCACAGCCTTTTTGTCGCTGAGGAACTGAGCCAGGCTATAGCCATAAGGGCGGAGCTGTTCGTCCTTGAAGCCGAAATCTTTGACTAGCCACGGCCAGAACGAGAACTGGCCATCCTTGGAAATCAGGATCGTCTGCGCATTTGCGAGGTCTTTGAAGTCCTTATATTCGCCTTCATGCGCCATCAGCGCCTGCGGGTCTTTCTGGTAGAAAGCTGCAACAACTGTGGTCGGCACGCCATTGGCGACGTTGTTGAATGACAAAAGCAGATTGCCGGTCAGGAGAAAATCGAGACGTCCAGCGGCGAGCATCGGACGATTATTGACCTGCGGTCCGCCCATCTCGATCTTTACGTCGAGGCCGTATTTTTCATAAGTTCCGTCGGCAAGAGCCTGGTAGAAGCCGCCGTGACCTGCCTGTGCCAGCCAGTTGGTGCCGAGCGTCACTTTGTCGAGCGCATAGGCCATCTGTGCGGAAAGGCCCATGCATAGTGCAGCGAGGGCTGCAACGAGTGTCTTTTTCATTCTGGTTCCCCTGGTTTTAGTTCTTCAATGCCATGTCGGCCGTCCAGCCGCGAGTTTTGCCGGGATTGAGCAGACCGTAAGGATCGGCCTGCTTCTTGAACTCGATCTGAACATTGTCGATTTCCTTCATGCCACCGTCTTCGATCGTGTAGGCATGTGGATCATAGATGTCGCAGCCGTCGACCTGTTCCAGCTCTTCGATGAGGCGATACATTTGATCACGGCCTTCAAAGCGCACGAGCGGTAAGGCAAAAATTTGCACTTCACCCTCAAGGCGCGCCATTTCGTGATGCATGTATTGCGTTTCGCCATAGCGTTCGATCTGGCGATTGACCAGCGCCACATCAAACGGACGAGGATAGGCAACCTGCAAATAAGTCCAGCCCGGTTCCGCTTTCAGCGCCTGAAGGGTTGTATGATTCCAGCCACATTCATAAGCGGGTTGGAGGCCAGCCTTGTGCAATTCATCGAGCGTCATCGAGAAAGAGACCTTGCCGCCGAACTCGGTTGCAAGCGCCTCAAAACGTGCGACTTCCTGTGGCGCGATCATCGCGAAAACGGCATCCTTATCGGATGGGAAGAGTTCGCCAAACTTGGTGTAGAAGCGCGCAAAACGGCGATCCACAGTCGTCAGTAGATAGCAGTCGAGGTTGTTTTCCAGCGCCTTCAGGCAGAAGTTTAGCGTTGCTTCATAAGTATCGAACAATGCAGCAGTATGCACCCATTCCGTTGCTTTCGTCAGGCCGATTTCAAGCTCAAGAATGATGCCGTTGGTACCATAAGCGTGCTGCACCTTGTGGATATCACGACCTGTCAGTTCGATGATTTTTGGTTCTGGTTCAACCGTCAGAACCTTCACACAAAAGACATTGCCATCGTCACGCAACATGCCATGGCGAAGCGAGCCAATGCCGCCTGAACCGCCCGAGAAAAAACCGCCAATAGTGGCGATGCGGCGGGTGGACGGATACATCAGCAATTCCTGACCCGTTTCGCGCACAGCATCGTCAAGGCGCGAAATACGTGCGCCACCTTCAACGCGAACCTTACCCGGCTCAATTGCGATGATGCGGTCGATCTTGGTCATATCGAGGATGACACCGCCTTCAAGCGGAACGCATTGGCCGTAATTGCCAGTGCCGCCGCCGCGAACAGTAATTGGGATACGGAGCTTGGCTGCAGCCGCTGTCACGCGGCGCACCTCATCCTGATCTTTTGGTATGACGACGAGATCGCCAAGGTAATGGCCGATATCTTCGGTCAGGATCGGGCTGTACCAGAAATAATCGCGCGAACGCAGTTCGACCTGCTTGGGGTCGTCATAAATGCGGATGCCTTCGATTTCGGCGCGAAATGCTGCCCAGTCATAGATGCGCTGCGGTGCGACAGAATTCATGGGGTTCTCCGATTAAATTATAGTTCCATCACGCCAGATGACGCGACGCGCCTGCGGACGGCTGATGAGGTCGTTAATGTCTGTGGCGTCATGCCAGATGAAATTAGCAGGTCCGCCCTCAGAGAGCACCTGAACGCAGTCACTCCCGATGAAGCGGGCGGGCAGGGTGGTGACGCTGTCAAGCCAATCATCCGGCTCAAGGTGGCAGACCGGGGCTGCAAGGCGAAGAACCGAAAGCGGATCGTAATCCCCGTAAGGATAGAAAGCGTCGCGCACATTGTCGGAACCAAGCATGGCGTCCATGCCTGCCCGACGCGCTTCTATGAGAGGCGCTACACCACGCTGGCGCGGCGATTTTCCGCCAAGCCTGTCTTGCAGATAGAGATTTGAAGTCGGCAGCGAAACGAGAGCGGTTCCCGCATCCGCAGCAGCATCGAGAATGCTGCTTAGTTCTTGCGGTGAACGCAGAGAAAGTGAGCAAGCATGGCCGCAAAGAACGCGTCCGCTCATCTTGTGGTGTTTGGTTGCAGCCACGATCAGTGAGAAGCCGTCAGCTTCTGGTTCAAGCCCTTCATCGACGTGAAAATCGAGCTTGAGACTATGCTGAACGGCCAGACGAAACATTGCTTCGACTTTGGCTTCCAGATCGGCATTGCGATAAAAGAAAGCGCCGAGAACGCCGCCATCTTTTGCCACTCGTTCGGCAATTTCAACTCCTGCATCAAGCACGATATCGCCGTGAATAAGGGCTGCAAGCTCAAGATCAATGCGGTCTTTCCATTCGTCCCGCAGCTCATTGAGAACCGGCCATGCGGTCGGCATTTCAGGCGTTGTCCAGTCGACATGGCTGCGCATGGCACCTACGCCTTGCGCAAAAGCTGCCTCAAGTCCGCGTGTAGCACGCACGCGAATATCATCGGCGTTCCAAGTCTGACGATCAACATTCATCAGGTCGATCGCATCGAAGAGACACTCGACCTTGGCACTACCCCGTTGGGCAATACGCTCAATAGTGAAGGTTTTGTCGAGATGTACGTGAACGTCGGCGAGAAGTGGCGTGACAAAGCCGCCATTTGTTGCCTGTGAAGGCGTAAGCGATGTAATGCGCCCAGCATCTAGGCCGATGTCGTAATACCCCCTGAGGTTAGCTACGGCTACGCCTTTCAGTAACTCATCGTCCCCAGTCTTAACGTTCACGGCGGATCTCGCTTTCATGCCAGCGTCCAAGGACAAGGCGCGACAGCCAGCTTGTGATAAGGAAGATCACAATGCCGAGCAGTGAAACGAGGAACAGCGCTGCAAACATGCGCGGAATTTCGTTGCGGAAGCTTGATTCCAGAATACGCGAGGCAAGGCCTGTGCTTTGGCCAGCGCTGCCAGCAACGAATTCAGCGACGACTGCGCCAATCAGTGAAAGACCACCGGCAATCTTAAGTGCTGCCATGAAATAAGGTAAAGCGCTTGGCGCGAGCAGGTAGCGCAGACGCTGCCAAGGCGATGCACGATAGAGCTTGAACAGATCGCGCAGATTATGATCCGCACTGCGCAGACCGATGACGGTGTTTGACAGGATCGGGAAGAAGGCGACGATCCATGCGCAGATCAGCAATGCTGAAAACGTATCGCGCACATAGATCAGGATCAGCGGTGCAATAGCGATAACCGGTGTCACCTGAAGAATAACGGCGAATGGGAAGAATGCCATTTCAATCGGTCGGGAGAGGGCAAAGATCATGCCGAGCAGAACGCCGCCGACAATCGCGCAAAGAAGCGAGATCAGCGTGAGCTTGACCGTAAACCACATTGACGTCATCAGTGACGGTCCGTCTTTCACCAGTGTTTCTGCAATAAGCGACGGAGCCGGGATCAGGTAATGCGGCACTTCATAAAAGCGTACGAGGCCTTCCCAAATGCCAAGTGCGATGATGATCGCAAGTGTTGGCATAATGATACGCAGATTTCGATCGCGGCGGGCGAGGCGGTGTTGTTCGGAATTAAGAACTGGCAGTTGGTTTTGCATTTGGTTCATTTTCCCGCCCTCAGTGGTCAATGTCTTGAGACGAAAGCGTCGCGGTGAGTGCATCAGAAACGCGCGCGCAATCCTTTGCATAAGCTTCCGTGGTGCGGAAGTTCTCAGCGCGTGGATAGCTGCCCTCAATGGCAATATCGGCAACCACACGTCCGGGACGCGCTGCCATGACGATCACGCGATTGGACAGATACACAGACTCATAAACGCTGTGCGTGACGAAGATCACCGTCAGCCCATGCTCTTGCCAGAGCCGCAACACGTCATTGTTGAGCTTGAAGCGGGTCATTTCATCCAATGCTGCAAACGGCTCATCCATAAGCAAAAGACGAGGACGCGTGACCAGCGCGCGGGCAATGGACACGCGCATTTTCATGCCGCCGGAAAGCTCACGCGGATAGGCGTTGGCAAAACGGGATAGGCCAACCTGCGCCAGCACTTCGTCCACGCGCGGCGTTGCTTCTTTGCGAGAAAGGCCGGAAAGACGAAGCGGCAGATAAACATTGTCGAAAACGCTGGCCCACGGCATCAGCGTTGGTTCCTGAAACACAAAACCGATGTCCTGAGCACCAACCGGTCCTTTGCCCGGTGTATGGCCGTTGACGCGAATATCGCCTGCGGAAATAGATTCAAGCCCAGCGATCATGCGCAGAGCCGTGCTCTTGCCACAGCCCGACGGGCCGAGAAAGCTAACGAACTGGCCTTGTTCGATTTTGAGCGACATATCGCTCACGGCCATGACACCGGTGCCGTACTGCTTGTAGACTCCGTTGATATCAATCAGGGAAGATGGGGCTTGCGAGTTGGGGGCCACGCTCATCCTCCTCACCAGGCAGGTTTGTTTGCGAACCACGAGAGTGGCGCACGTTCAATTTCATCCAGCACCTCGACCAACCGCTCAGCAGCGAAGTCGATGGTTTTGCGGCCTTTTTCGGCCGTTGCAAGCGTTGCATCACCCGCCGCGCCGTAAGGATTGATGTCCTGTATCTGCCAGGCGGGCTTTGCGCCGCCATTCAATGAAAGATGCTTGTATTCGCTTGCAAAAGTTTCCGTAAGCGTTCGGAAATCCTGCGCCTTTGACATGTCGACCAAATCTGGATGCAGTTCCAGCATCACTGATGTTTCCATGTCGCCAGCGTGAATGCCGTGCTTGAGATCATGCTCGCTGTAGATGCCTTCGGGCATGCCGAGCGCAAACCAGTTGACGCTGACCACCATCATGTTGTGTTTGATGCGCAGTTCTCTCGCGACAATATCCATGACACTGATCTGGCCGCCGTGGCTGTTAAGCAGCACCATCTTGCGCACGCCGCTTGCGGCTACACAGTCGCCAATCTCGCACCACATGCGGATAATCGTTTCAGCAGAGAAAGTCAGCGTGCCGGGATAAAGGCTATGCTCATTGCTCTTGCCAATGGCCTGAGTTGGGAGAAACAGCGCGTGGCTTTCGTCAGGTAGGCGCGCGATGGTTTCCTTGACCATGCCGTCCACTATTGCCGCGTCGACAGCGACCGGCAGATGAGGCCCATGCTGTTCAATCGCCCCCACGGGCAGAACTGCTACGAGCTTCTCACGATCGAGGCGTGAGAACGCTTCGCTCGTATAATCGGACCAATATCGTTTCAAGGTGGCGCTCCTTGTTTGCCTCGGGGCTTGCTTCTAGGCGTGCTTTTGGGCTGGCTGCTGGCGATGGCCGCATGTTGAAGCACAGAACTTACTAAACAATCTGACCGATCGGTCAAACTAAATGTTTAAAATTTCAAAGATGCATGCAATTAAGGTGTGAATCCGTGACGAATTCGCCACGCGACAGCCTGCCATCATGATTATGATGCGCGGGAATTTTCCGGAGGTCCTATGGACAACAGATGCATAATTATTGGTGCGGGCCACGCGGGCTCGCAGGCTGCAATCAGTCTGAGGCAGGAAGGGTATGCTGGCGAAATCGTGCTTATCAATGATGAGCAAGATATCCCCTATCACAAGCCGCCTTTATCCAAATCTTATCTGAAAGCTCCTGAAAGTGGTGTTCTGGTGCTTCGCCCGGAAAACACCTATCGCGATAACAATATTGAGATGCTTTTCGGTCGCCGCGTCGATGGCGTTTCGCTCATTGACAAGACTGTCACTCTTGACGACGGTGTCATCCTGACTTGGTCGGAATTGGTGTTCGCCACTGGCGCCCGCCCGCGTATCCCGGACGTTCCGGGCGTCGCTCTTGAAGGTGTCGTGACGCTGCGCCGTCTGGATGATGCGCGCCGCATAGCAGACATGATGCCGAGGGTGCAGAATGTCGTGATTATCGGCGGTGGGTTTATCGGCCTCGAAATGGCGCATAGTGCCATAGCACTTGGTAAAAACACCGTACTGATTGAGGCTGCTCCGCGCGTTCTTGGGCGTTCTGTTGCAACGCATATTTCTGCCCATGTCGAAGCACGCAGCCGCGCTGCGGATATTACGCTTTTGACCGGACTTGGTGTCACTTCTATTGAAGGTGAAAATGGACGTGTGACAGGCGTAACGGCGGCAGATGGCACAGTTTATCCTGCCGATATGGTGGTACTTGGTACGGGCGCAGTTCCAAATGTCGAACTTGCGACCGAAGCCGGACTCGCCGTCGATAATGGCATCATAGTCGATGAGCATATGCGCGCATCCGTCGAGCATGTTTATGCAATAGGTGATTGTGTCAGCTATCAACATTTTCATGCCGGACGGCGCGTGCGCCTGGAATCGGTTCAGAATGCTACTGATCAGGCCAAGCACGTTGCACGTTCGATTGTCGGGCGCGGCACGCCTTTCCGCGATGTTGCGTGGTTCTGGTCGGATCAGGGTGACATGAAATTGCAGACGGCTGGGCTGTCCTTTGATGCCGACCGTCATATTCTGTCGGGCAATTTGGAAGATAATGCTTTCTCGGTGTTCCATTTTGCAGGCGACAGGCTGGTTGCTGTCGATTCAATTAATCGTCCGACCGATCACATGATTGCACGGCGTCTTTTGGCTGCGGGGATAAATCCCACAGTAGATGACATTTCATCAGGTCCAGCGCGTCTCAAAGAACTGCTCGCGTCAGTACCGAAGGTTTGAGGATTTACGATGACTGTTTTGAAACATCTGTTGCCTACCGATATGGCGGCTCCCTTTGCTGCCTATAGCCACGGCGTGAAGGTAAGTGCCGGTGCAGAGCTGGTTTTCTGTTCTGGCCAGCTTGGCATTGGACCAAATGGTTCGGTACCTGAAGACGCGGGCGCACAGGCAGAGCTTTGCTTTGAGAATATCCGCCGCATCCTGCGCGACGGTGGCATGGAACTCTCTGACATCGTGCGTATCAATGCCTATGTAACGGATCGTGCCTATATGCGCCCTTATATGGACGTGCGTGACCGGCTGTTTCCACAGCCAGCACCAACCTCGACATTGATGATTGTTTCCGGCTTTACGCGAGAGGAATTCAAGGTCGAAATCGAGGCTGTCGCGGCGCGCTGATACGATACCGCATCACAACAATGCGTATCGCCTTTGCCTGAAAGGAATGGTAGGGTTGTCCGACATCCTCCGCTCCCTTCAGGCTCATTCATGTCTCAGTTAAAGTCCTCCGCAGCGCTGCGGGAAACATCGCCGCGTGCATCCGCAAGGCCTGCAGAACTTGCACTCGCCATCGGCGGCTTCGGTATTGGCACCGGAGAGTTCGCGATCATGGCGCTTTTGCCCGATATCGCGCGCGATCTGAATGTCACCATACCAAGCGCCGGGCATCTTATCAGTTCCTATGCTTTGGGTGTGTTGATTGGTGCGCCTGTACTGGCCGTTCTGGGTGCAAAGCTCGATCGTCGCAAGCTGCTGTTTTTGCTGATGGGGCTTTTTGCTTTCGGCAATCTCGCCAGCGCATTCATGCATGACTATACCGGTCTTTATATAATGCGCTTTGTTGCAGGCTTTCCGCACGGCGCCTATTTCGGCGTAGCCTCGTTGGTAGCGGCATCATTGGCGGAGCCTGGCAAGCGTGCGCAGGCTGTTGGGCGTGTTATGATGGGGCTGACCATTGCCACATTGTGCGGAACGCCTTTGGCGACATGGCTGGGACAAGCTGCTGGTTGGCGCGCGATGTTTGCAGCCGTTGGCCTGATTGCCATTCTTACAATGGTGCTGGTCATGATTTATGTGCCGAAGCAGCCTGCCGATGAAGGCGCATCTCCATTGCGAGAACTGGGTGCATTTCGCCGCAAACAGGTTTGGCTGACGCTCGGTATCGGCGCTATTGGAACCGGCGGTCTGTTCTCCGTCTTTACCTATGTGGCTGCCACAGTGACGGAAGTCTCGCATATCGACGCAAAGTGGATGCCGGTTGTATTCGCCACATTCGGTCTTGGCATGGTGTTGGGCAATGTCGTTGGCTCAAAACTGACCGACCGCACTGTCATGGGAACAGTGGGAATGGTGCTGCTTTACGATATGGCCGTCATGCTGGTCTTTCCGTTTCTGATGCAACATCCAGCCACGGCATTTTTAAATATCCTGCTTGTTGGCGGCGGGTTTGCGCTTGTTCCAGCTTTACAGACACGCTTGATGGATGTGGCCGCTGACGCACAGACGCTGGCCGCAGCGCTCAATCATTCTGCACTCAATCTCGCCAATGCAATTGGCGCATGGCTTGGCGGGTTAGCGGTGGCGTGGGGCTTTGGCTGGACATCGACGGGCACTGTTGGCGCGTTACTGGCCGTTGCAGGCCTCGGCGTGTTCGCGTTGTCGGTTGTATTGGATCGCGCAGGCCGGGCAAAGGCATTACTTGCATCTTAATGAAGTGCACAAAAAACAACACCCGTCGCAGGGGAAGCGACGGGTGTGTTTAGGGTAAGACCGGATTGGGAGGAGGAGTTCCGATCTTTATAATCACCGAGGCTAATGGGAGGAGGGATGCCCCGGCGATAATTGGAAAACTGTGAGGACCGCACGGTTTGTAGGGCGCGGTCCCTAATAGGCCATCTAGTGGCCTGTATTCGGCGCTTGCCTTCCGAGATCAGCGTCGCTTGTTATACAACCGCTTTACGCTTTTCGGAATTCGCTATCAGCGAGCAGCAGCCTTGCGTGCGACGAACGGAATTTCCGAAGGCATGATGCCGAGGTCGTTCAGTTCACGTGGGCTCAGGCGGCTCAGTTCGTTTACAGTGTTACGGTAACGGCGCCAGTTGTTGTACGAGCGGATCAGGTTCATTTCTCTCACCTAGTCAAAAAATCAAATCTCTTTGTTGCCAACAGCATATAGGTGGGTTGATCTGAAAGTTGCAGAGACAGATTTGCATAGCTGCTGTGCAATTTAGCCTGTCGATTGCACGTCTTTTGCGCAGCTTGGTCATTATGTGATCACAATCATCAGGCGCACTGACCAAATCACCCTTTTTTCGGTGGTTTGCGGTCATTTAAAAGCATGGGGCCGCGCAGAGCATTCTCGCGCATGCTCTTTGTTATCTCTGCTGAAAAGCCCAGATCTTCATAATCGCAGTTTTCGGTTTTGATGCGCTCAATCGCATTGCTTGCGGTTTGTTCGTCATCGATCTGAAACCCGCTGTCTTTGATGTCGTTGAGTGTCGCAGGAAGGTTTTCATTAAAGGCAAGTATTTCACTTGCGATTTGATGTTGTGCAATGATCGAAGCGCGTCCGAGATCGAATTCGGGCGATAGTTCTGTGATGCCGACCCAAAAATCACGCGGCGTTTTCAGGGTAAAATCCATCTGGTTTATTTTCCCGTCTTTCACCGCATCAAAGAACTGTTTGCCGAGTTCAAAGCCCCGGCGCGTAAACTGTATGCCGGTTATATTGTGGCCCATAGCGGCTTCATGCAGATAGCCGCATTGAAAATGCTTCCATGATCGCTCTGCAAAAGAAAGGTAATCTGCCTTGGATGGTTCGTCACTATAAGCTACGGATGCACTCGATAAAGACAGAACGATTGCCAAACCAATTTTACGTCTACACAAGAGAATATTCCTTCGAATGAAATGACTGTCAATGCGCTTGCTGCCTATCGCCGTGCTTGCATGAAACTTAAAGTTATTCTTTCGGCTTATTGGGAAAGAGCTGTGCAATTTTTGTCGCAAAATCCCCGGGAATTGTCGTCTTGTGACAATAATTCTACATGACTCCAGAAACGGTTTAAGCTAAGTGACTTATGTCGTGTGGTGGAGCATTACGTTTTGCGAGGATGTTCCATCACTGTTTGTCTGCGGGAGAGAGCTGACGCAAGTTGGCCACCGAAGGGGAAATCGCCCGAAATCTCTCAGGTACCATGAACCGCAGACGGGTAAGGCAACTCTGGAAAGTCGGGGGAAACTCCGCGCCGAAGGTGTAAGTATGGCTTTCTATATAGCCATGCGAGTCTCTCAGGCCTGAGACAGAGGGGCACGAAGCAACCGCATTTCGCGGGGGCATACGTGCGACTCTGGAGTTGTTATGGGCGATACCGCATTTTTGAATACTCTGCCTTTGCATGACCTGCATGAAGAAGCTGGCGCGCGCTTTGGCGGCTTTGCTGGCTGGAACATGCCGATCACTTATCCGCTCGGCGTGATGAAGGAGCACCTTCACACCCGCGCTCATGTCGGTCTTTTTGACATCTCCCATATGAAGCTGATCGAAGTGTCCGGCCCGGAAGCGGCGGAACTTCTGGAGCAGACCTGTCCGCTTGATCCCGCAGCGCTTGGGGTAGGGCAGTCGAAATATACTTTCTTCCTTAATGAAAAAGGCGGCGTTCTTGACGATCTTATCGTCACGCGCCTTGGCGAAGATCGCTATATGGTTGTCGCCAATGCTGGCAATGCTGATGCAGATATTGAGCATCTTCAGGAAGAAGCCGCTGGCAAGGACGTAAAGGTCAATCCGCTTGACCGCGTTTTCATCGCCATTCAGGGACCAGAAGCAGATAGCGTCATTAAAGATTTGGGACTTGCTGGTTCCGATCTTTCTTTCATGAACGGTTTTGAGCCAAAGGCTGGCTGGTTCATGACCCGCTCAGGCTATACCGGCGAAGACGGCTTTGAAGTTGGCCTGCCTGCCGACGAAGCGCGTGAACTGGTGAAGAAGCTTCTCGCCGATGAGCGTGTCGAGTGGATCGGCCTTGCCGCCCGTGACAGCTTGCGCCTTGAAGCCGGACTTTGCCTGCATGGTCAGGACATTACGCCAGAGACCGATCCGGTTTCGGCTGGTCTCACCTGGGCAATTTCCAAGCCAGTGCGCGAAAAGGCCGCTTTTAACGGCGCGCCAGCCGTGCTTGCTAGACTGGAGCAGGGCGTTGACGCAAAGCGCGTTGGCCTGAAGGCTGAAGGTCGCCAGCCAGTGCGCGCAGGCGTTGATCTTTTTGACGAGAGCGGCCGTCAGGTCGGCACCGTCACTTCGGGCGGGTTTGGTCCGTCCGCCGGTTTTCCGGTCGCCATGGGCTATGTCGAGCTTAGTCTCGCAAAGCCCGGCACCCGCATTTTCGCTGAAGTACGCGGTAACAAGGTTCCCGTTGACGTCTCAGCGCTTCCCTTCACACCACATCGCTATCGCAAAGGATGATATCCATGGCCAATATCCTGTTCACCGAAGATCATGAGTGGATCAGCGTCGAAGCTGGCGTTGCCACTGTCGGCATTACGATCCACGCACAGGAACAGCTCGGCGACCTCGTATTCGTTGATCTGCCGGAAGTCGGTCGCACCGTTTCCAAGGGCGAGGGCATCGTCGTTGTAGAGTCCGTCAAGGCTGCTTCCGACGTTTATGCGCCGGTCGATGGCGAAGTGGTTGAAGTTAACGATGCCGTATCGAGCGATCCAGCACTCATCAATCAGGCCGCAGAAGGCGAAGGCTGGTTATTCAAGCTGAAGCTTTCCGATGAAGGCCAGCTTTCGGGTCTTCTAGACAAAGCTGGTTACGACAAACTCGTAGGATAATGAAATGACGCAACAGGTTCTACCCTTTGTTGCCCGTCATATCGGGCCAAGAGTTGAAGACGAGCGCGCAATGCTTGCAGCGCTCGGCCTTCCTTCCATGGAAACGCTGATCACGCAGGCTGTTCCGGCTTCGATCCGGCTCAACCGCGCGCTTGATCTGCCAGCAGCTTTGAGCGAGCACGCAGCGCTTGCGGAACTCAGCGAAATTATGGACCGCAACGTGGTGAAGAAGAGCTTCATCGGTGCGGGCTATCATGGCGTGCTGACGCCGCCAGTTATCCAGCGCAACCTGTTTGAAAACCCGGCATGGTACACGGCCTATACGCCTTACCAGTCGGAAATAAGCCAGGGCCGTCTGGAACTGCTGTTCCATTTCCAGACGCTTGTTGCCGAGCTTTCCGGTCTTCCGGTTGCCTGTGCATCGCTTCTGGATGAAGCAACTGCCGTTGCTGAAGCTGTTGGAGTTGCCGTTCGTCATCATCGCGACAAGCGTGAGCGCGTTCTGCTTGCAGGCGATCTGCATCCGCAGACTGTTGATGTGATCAACACCCGCGCCGAGCCGCTTGGCTGGCAGGTTGAAGCTGGAAGCACGGTTGATGACAACACGGCTGCTGTCATTGTACCTTGGCCGGATACACGCGGCGTTTATGGCGACTTCACCGCTGTCATCGCCGATGCAAAGGCCAAAGGCGCTCTGGTGATCGCTGTCGCTGATCCACTGGCGCTGACAATTCTGGAAGCCCCTGCAAAGTGGGGCGCGGATATGGTTGTTGGCTCCATGCAGCGCTTTGGTGTGCCGATGGGCTTTGGCGGTCCACACGCTGCATATCTCGCAGTGTCCGAGCCTCTGACCCGCATCATTCCGGGCCGCATTGTCGGTCAGTCGGTTGATGCACATGGCCGTGCTGCCTATCGTCTGGCGCTCCAGACGCGTGAACAGCATATCCGTCGTGACAAGGCGACATCAAACATCTGCACCGCACAGGCGCTGCTCGCCAATATGGCTGCATCCTTCGCCATCTGGCATGGCCCGACAGGCCTTCAGGCCATTGCAACGCGTGTTGCCGGTCTTGCGTCGCGCTTTGCAACGAGCCTCAAGGCTGCTGGCATCGAAATCGCAGGCGACAGCCTGTTCGATACGGTCACGATTAAGCTTTCGGGCAAAGCCGCAAGCATTGCAGACGAAGCCGACAAGGGTGGCCGTCTGCTCCGCGTCATCGATGCGGATACGGTTGGTGTGACCTTTGATGAAACCTCGAACGAAGACGATCTTGCAGCACTCGCTGTTCTGTTTGGTGCAAAGCCAGTCGGCAATGACGATCTTCTCGTGCCATCCAAGGGACGTGGCGAAGGCTTCCTGACCCAGGATGTGTTCCATTCGCACCGTTCCGAAACCGAGATGATGCGCTTTCTGCGTCGTCTGGCCGATAAGGATCTGGCGCTTGACCGTGCAATGATCCCACTTGGCTCGTGCACAATGAAGCTCAATGCAGCAGCAGAAATGATGCCGGTAAGCTGGAACACAGTTGCCAATCTGCATCCATTTGCTCCAGCCGCGCAGACAACCGGTTATGCCAGGATGACTTCGGATGTCGAAGCGTGGCTTTGCGAAATCACCGGCTTTGCAGGTGTTTCGCTACAGCCAAACGCTGGTAGTCAGGGCGAATATGCGGGTCTTCTCGCAATCCGTCACTATCACCAGTCGCGCGGCGAAGGTCATCGCAATATCTGCCTGATCCCATCATCCGCACACGGCACCAACCCTGCCAGTGCTTCGATGGCCGGCATGAGCGTTGTCGTCGTCAATTGCCGTCCTGACGGCGATATCGACATTGATGATCTGAAAGCCAAGGCTGAAAAGCATCGCGATAATCTCGCCGCGTTCATGATCACCTATCCGTCGACCTATGGCGTGTTCGAAGAAGGCATCAAGGCTTTCTGCGAAATCGTCCATGACAATGGCGGTCAGGTCTATTTCGA
This sequence comes from Ochrobactrum quorumnocens, assembly GCF_002278035.1. NCBI lineage: Bacteria > Pseudomonadati > Pseudomonadota > Alphaproteobacteria > Hyphomicrobiales > Brucellaceae > Ochrobactrum > Ochrobactrum quorumnocens. The sequence continues at coordinate 231,448 of NZ_CP022603.1, forward strand.
CGGCGCAAACCTCAATGCGCTCGTTGGCCTTGCTCGTCCTTGCGATATTGGCGCCGACGTTTGCCATATGAACCTGCACAAGACCTTCTGCATTCCACATGGCGGCGGTGGTCCGGGTGTCGGTCCGATTGGCGTTGCTAAACATCTCGTACCTTATCTGCCGGGTCATGTTGATATCGGTTCCAAGCACGCGGTTTCGGCTGCACCTTTTGGTAGTGCATCCATTCTGGTCATTACGTGGATGTATATCCGCATGATGGGCGGCGCTGGATTGAAGAAGGCGACCGAGGCTGCAATCCTCAACGCCAACTACATCGCGCATCGTCTGAAGGACGCTTATCCGATCCTTTACACCGGCGCGCATGATCGCGTGGCGCATGAGTGCATCGTGGATACGCGTGTGCTCAAAGACAGCGCAGGCGTCACCGTAGAAGACGTGGCCAAGCGCCTGATCGACTACGGTTTCCATGCACCGACCATGTCGTGGCCGGTTGCCGGAACGCTGATGATCGAACCGACCGAGTCTGAACCAAAGTCGGAAATCGATCGTCTTTGTGATGCGATGATTGCCATTGCAGGCGAGGCGAAGAAGGTTGCCGACGGCATCTGGCAAAAGGATGACAATCCGCTTGCCAACGCGCCGCATACGGCAGGTGATACTCTGGCAACAGAATGGACTCACCCTTATACGCGTGAGGAAGCTGTGTTCCCGGCGAGTGCCCTTGGTGGTGATTTTGACACGACGGCAAAATACTGGCCGCCGGTCAGCCGCGTCGACAATGTCGGTGGTGACAGAAACCTCATCTGTTCCTGCCCGCCGGTTGCGTCTTACGGTTGATATCTGGTGGTGTTTTAACACTTTGTAAAGCGACAGGTCGGAGCGGTACTCTATCGCTCCGACAGAAATAAAATCACCTGATTCTAATGCCGGTTTTGTTTGTCGGCGAAAGAATTGGGAACGTCTTTTTGCAGCGGAAATGATGCAAGAACCATGTTCTCTAACAGTCATTTCCGTCAGAAAACTGTCATTATTTTTGAAAGCGCTGCGGTAACGTAGCGCTTTTTATTTTAGTTCTAACTTACTGAAATTTAGCCAAAAAAAGAGCCGGACTAAAAAGTCCGGCTAAGTTATGAAGGTGCCATAAAGGCAAACCTCCAGAGGGGAACACTTACCGCGCGCAATGGGAGGAGGCGCAAGCGGTAAGCACCTGTCATATGGACCGGTTGCAACCATTCTTCAACCCCTGAAACACGAAATTTTTGACCATTTCGGAAAATTCTGAAACTTTTCGGAATTTTGACTGTTTCAGGCAGTTGATTGGTCAATGTTTGAGCTCGTTATGCAGGCTCACGGTGCTCCAAATCGAAACAATCTCCTGTTGCATTGCCGAGGCAACTGCGACTCGTAAATCAAGCCCCTAAGTTTTGCGGGTGTATTCGCGTGGCCTCATGTCTAGAGTATAGTCGGGAAATTGATTGGCATCGCTGCGAACGGGAGAGTTCATGGATTTGCGGCTGCTTCTACTTATGGTTATCGCCGGGATAGGGCTTGGCGTTCTGGCAATTCATTTTTTGGGTGGGGGAACAAAGCGCAGCATTCTTGCTGACGACGAAACGGTCAAAGAGCGTTTCCATCTCGATTATCCCGAAATCGAGATTGGTGAAATTTGCTACACCGAAGTTCGCGGCACAGCATTTTTTCCGCTGGCAGGACTTGGAACGGGGCTGGTGCATAGCGTTGGGGATCGGTTTTTGACGCGCTGTCTGGTTGCGTCCGATGTTCTCGCACTTGTGGAGAACGGCAATACCGAACTCATACTGCATATGAAAGATTTCACCTGGCCCAAGGTCGAACTGGTCTTTACCGACGCGATAGATCGGAAGAAGGTGAAAGACTGGCTGTCGGTTCCATCTTACGAGGGGAAGCTGCATGAATAGCAATCCGGTATTCTTGGATGTGACGCGCCTCGCAATTCCACTTTATGTATTGGGAATTTTGATCGAGCTGGTTGCGATCCGCTACTGGAAACGGAGGGGAGAGTTCGAAACACGCGACGCTCTGACCAGCCTGCTGATGGGGGCGGGGAATGTTGCAGCCGGTCTGCTGCTCGGTTTTGTCTCCGTCGTTGCGCTATTGTGGGTGTGGCAGTTTCGGCTCTTCGACCTGGGCCTGCATTGGTGGGTTTTCGTTGTCGCCTTCATTTTCGATGATCTGCGTTACTACTGCTACCATCGCATAGCGCATCGCGTGCGTTGGGTTTGGGCAGAGCACGTCAACCATCATTCAAGCCAGCATTATAATCTAACAACCGCTTTGCGGCAGTCGTGGACCGGGCAGATGACAGGCATGTTCGTGCTGCAGGTCCCTCTCGTTCTGCTCGGGTTTCATCCGGCAGTGATTGCTTTTGTCTACGGCTTTAATCTGATTTATCAGTTCTGGATCCATACCGAAGCCGTCGACAAACTTCCGCGGCCAATCGAGTATATTTTCAACACGCCGTCGCATCATCGCGTACATCACGCCACGAACCCGCGCTATCTCGATGCCAATTATGCGGGCACGCTGATTATCTGGGATCGGATGTTTGGCACATTTGTCGAAGAATTACCGGAAGATATGCCGCGCTACGGCATTGTGAAGAATGTTGGCACGTTCAATCCCGTGCGCGTGGCGTTCCATGAATGGTTCGGTATGTTGAAGGACGTGTTCTCGCCGGGCCTGACCTTGCGCCAACGTCTTCTATATATGATCGCGCCACCTGGCTGGAGTCACGACGGAAGCCGCAAAACATCGGAAGATTTGAAGGCTGACTATGTGAGGCTTAACCCGTCGGAAGCGGGCAAAGCGGGATTGCCCGGAAATATTAAACGGTAATTCGATAGAATTTCGGATGGTAGCCGAGGCTTGATAGCCGCAATTCAATACGCGAAAAGGCTTCACTATGAAGCCTTTTCAAAGGCTTACTGTACCTCAAAAAAATTGCAGTCTCATCAGGGGTAGCTAACTTACATCGCTGTAAGTTTCTGAAATAGTTAGAATAATTCTAAAACATTCCCATGGTAGTCAACTTCATTTGGCTTGCAGCGGTGCGCGCGTAGATATAGAAAGATGACAAATAGACGAAGGCTTGTGCCGGTTGTGAAGAGTGTCAATCAAGGGGCGGATTGATCACTCTGCCTTTTGGATGAACTCGAATGCTCGTACCATTTCTCATCATGTTCCGCGAAGGCGTGGAAGCTGCGCTAATCGTTGGCATTATCGCGAGCTATCTGCACCAGACCGGACGCAGCGCCTGGATGCCGGTTGTTTGGATTGGTGTGCTGCTGGCCCTGGCGATGTCGCTGGCAGTTGGCGCAATCCTCCAGCTTGTAAGCGCAGAATTCCCGCAAAGGGCGCAGGAGCTTTTCGAGGCCATTATCGGGCTCATAGCCGTTTTCGTGCTGACGTCCATGGTTTTCTGGATGCGTAAGGCGGCTCGTTCCATCAAAGCGGAACTGCATCATTCCATTGATGCGGCATTTGAAACGCCCACGCATAAGGGCTTCGGTCTGATCCTGATGGTGTTCTTTGCTGTGGCCCGTGAGGGGCTTGAGTCGGTCTTCTTCCTGCTCGCCGCATTCCAGCAGAGCGAAGGTGGCGCGGCACCGCTTGGCGCATTGCTCGGTGTTCTGCTTGCCGCTTTGGTTGGTTACGGTATCTATCGTGGTGGCCTGAAACTCAATCTGCGCCGCTTCTTCCGCTGGACCGGTGTTTTCATACTGATTATCGCAGCGGGCATTCTCGCAAATTCGGTGATGGCGCTGCATGAGGCTGGTATCTGGAACCACTTCCAGACGGTCGTGTTCGACACGAGCGAAATCCTGCCGCTCGACAGCACGCTTGGCTCGGTTCTGGCTGGTATCTTCGGCTATATCGCAACGCCGACGATCAGCGAAGTGGTTGCCTATCTCGGCTTCCTCGTGCCTGCGCTCATTATTTTCCTGATGCCGTCTTCCGCACCTGCGCAGAGCGCAGCCGCGAAGCACACAGTTTAATCGAAGAGATTTTCCATGACCAAGCCGCAAAGCCCAAAACCTGCTGCACCATTCTCCCGCAACCTCGTGCGAGCGGTTCTGGTGCTGGCCATTCTGCTGGTGCTGGCGGCAGGTGCTGCTTTCTATTACGCCTCGCGCGTTTCAGATAAATCGCGCCATGCAGATGGTGATGGCAAAGTACAGATCGTGGTCAACGCGAAAAGCTGCGATCCAAATGAACTGACGGTTCCGGCTGGGCGCACGGTTTTTGAAATCGTCAACAAGTCCGACCGCTCGGTTGAATGGGAAATTCTCGACGGCGTGATGGTTCTAGAAGAGCGCGAGAATATCGCACCGGGCTTCAAGCAGATGCTTTCCGCCAAGCTTTCGCCAGGCGAATACCAGATTACTTGCGGCCTTCTTTCCAATCCGCGCGGAAAGCTGATTGTGACACCATCGGCAAGCAGCGAAGCAGAAAAGGGTAAGATGCCGCTGACCGCTTTCCTTGGTGCGTTGGCTGAATATCAGATTTATCTGGCTACCGAAGTCGCTGAGTTCCAGAAGGCTGTTGCCACGCTTTCGGATGCCGTTTCAAGCGGCAATATCGAAGCCGCACAGACTGCTTATGCACCGGCGCGCGAAGCCTATGCCCGTATTGCTCCCGTTTCAGAAGCTTTCTCTGATCTTGATACGGCAATCAATGCACGCGCCGATTTCTTTGAAAGGCGTGAGCAGGACCCAGCATTCGGTGGTCTTCATCGCATTGAGTACGGGCTTTTTGAGCAGAAGTCGCTGGATGGCCTTCAGCCTGTAGCAACGAAGCTCGTGCAGGATGCCGCTGGTCTGAAAGACCGCATCCGTGCGTTGCGTATTTCGCCTGACCGGATGCTGGCAGGCACATCGTCAGCGCTCAACCGCTTTGCGTCTACCGCTGCTGACGCAGGCGATGATCGCTATGCACACACAGATTTGCAGGTATTTGCAGGCCTTGTTGAAGGCTCCGCAAAGACGGCGGACGTATTGCGTCCGATCATCGTCAAAGTCGATTCTAAGGCATTTGAAGGGATTGATGCTCAGGTGTCTGCCGTGAAGGCGCTGCTAAGTGCTCAGAATGGCAAGGCATACAACACGCTTTCTACAGACGAGAAGGCGAAGATCAAGGACGGCGCGACTGCTCTCGCCGACCAGTTTTCAAAACTCCGCGATCAACTTGGAGTGGATTAATGACCAAGAAATTTTTCAAAGACGATAGTTCTGAAACAGACAACCCAACATCGCCAACGCGCCGCGCCCTTTTGCTCGGTGCCGGTGCCACAGGTGTCGCGAGCGTACTTGCATCGCAGGCGGCTAACGCGCGCGCCTCTAACAACGCGCTTTCATCGGAAAGCGTGACGAATGCACCTGAAAGCGACAAGCTGCAGGAGAGCCAGCCATTTTATGGCGTGCATCAACCCGGCATTGTGACACCACGCCCTGCAACTGGTCTCGTGGCCTCTTTCGATGTTCTGGCGCGTGATCGCGCGGGTCTCGAACGCATGTTCAGACTTTTGACAGAGCGCGCAGCCTTTCTCATGAAGGGTGGCGAGCCACTGGCGCTTGATCCAAAGTTTCCGCCATCCGATTCCGGCATTCTCGGGCCGACTGTTACCCCTGATAACCTGACGATCACGGTGGGTCTGGGTAGCTCGCTTTTTGATGATCGTTTTGGGCTCAAGCCGTTTAAGCCAAAACAGTTGCAACGCATGACGGGGTTCCCCAATGACGCGTTGCAAAAGGATTTGTGCCATGGCGATCTGGTAATTCAGTTTTGCTCCAACACTGCAGACACTAATATCCATGCGCTGCGCGATATCATGAAGAACATGCCTGATCTTCTGATGGTGCGCTGGAAACAAGAAGGTTCAGTGCCGGTTCAGCCGCCGCATTCGCCCAAAGCGAAGGAAAGTGCGCGCAATTTCCTCGGTTTCCGCGATGGCTCTGCCAATCCTGATGCTGCCGACAAGGGATTGATGGATCGAGTTGTCTGGATTCAGCCGGGCAAAGATGAGCCGGAATGGGCTTCTCACGGCAATTATATGGTCGTGCGTCTCATCCGTAATTTCGTCGAGCGCTGGGATCGCACACCGCTGCAGGAACAGCAGACGATTTTTGGTCGCCATAAGGATAGTGGCGCGCCATTCGACGGTAAAACCGAAGCTGACGTTCCGGACTATTCGAAGGACCCGGAAGGCAAGGTTACGCCGATGGATTCTCATATTCGGTTGGCCAATCCACGCGATGCCAATGCCGAGCAGCATCTGATTTTGCGGCGTCCATTCAACTATTCCAACGGGGTCACGAAGTCCGGCCAGCTCGATATGGGGCTGCTGTTCATCGCTTATCAGGCCGATTTGGAAAAGGGCTTTATCACCGTTCAGAAGCGCCTCGATGGCGAACCTCTGGAAGAGTATATCAAGCCCGTCGGCGGCGGTTATTTCTTCACGCTACCCGGCGTGAAAAATCAGGATGACTTTTACGCACGAGCACTCCTGCAGGCGAGTGGGCCGCAGAACGCGCGTGGGTGAAGGTCTTATCACCACGGAGAGGTAAACATGAAATATCGTCTGCCACTGCTCGCGTCGGCTTGTGTCGTCGCTCTGTCCCTCAGCTTCGGTGCTGCAAAGGCCGAAGTCTCCCCACTCGATCTGGTTCAACCGATTGCTGACTACAAGATCTACGTTCAGGACAATCTTGATATTCTCGTGAAAGACACAAAGGCTTTCACCGACGCGATCAAGGCTGGCGATCTGGCGAAGGCGAAAGAACTTTATCCATCCTCGCGTGTTTCTTACGAAAAGATCGAGCCGATTGCAGAGCTTTTTGCAGACCTCGACGCCTCCATCGATAGCCGCGCAGATGACCATGAAGATGCAGAAAAGTCTGACGACTTTACTGGCTTCCATCGTCTCGAATATGGCCTATTCTCGCAGAACTCGACTGAAGGTCTCGATAAATATGCCGATAAGCTCTATTCGGATGTTGTCGAGCTGCAGAAGCGTATCAAGGACATGACCTTCCCACCTGAAAAGGTTGTCGGCGGTGCAGCAGCCCTTATGGAAGAGGTCGCGGCTACCAAGATTTCTGGCGAAGAAGATCGTTACAGCCACACAGACATCTGGGATTTCCAAGCCAATGTCGATGGTTCGCAGAAGATCGTAGAACTCTTCCGTCCCCTTATCGAGAAGGAAAATCCTGAGCTTCTCAAAAAGTCGGATGCCAACTTCAAAACCGTCAACGACATTCTTGTGAAATACAAGAATGGCGACGGCTATGAATTATACGATAAGCTGACTGAGGACGATCGCAAGGTCATGGCTGGCGCGATCACGACGCTCGCAGAAGATCTTTCGACACTGCGAGGCACGCTCGGTCTGAACTGATCACTCTAAATGGAAAATGAAAATGGCGGGCCTTGCCCGCCATTTTCATTTGTAATGAACGATACTTATAAAGAGATATTGCCCGCCGCGAGATCAGGCCATAGGCTGGGTTGTCTGGATTCATCGAGGAGGATTATGGTTATGACCAAGCTGTCGCGAGCAACGCTCAAGAGCTTCAACAAAGTTCACAAGCCTGGTTATGATCCGGCAGACCTTGTACCCGGGATAGTTCATTTTGGCGTGGGTAATTTCCATCGCGCGCATCAGGCTGTTTATCTGGATGATCTCTTCGGGCTTGGTCTGGATCACGACTGGGCGTTGATCGGCGCAGGTGTGAGGGCAAGCGATGATGCCATGCGCGATACGCTCAAAGCCCAGGACTGGCTGACGACTGTTGTTGATCAGGAAGCGGAACACTCGGAAGCGCGAATTACCGCTTCCATTGTTGATTATGTGACTATTTCGACGGAGGAGGGGCGTAAAGCCCTGATGGATTATCTCACGTCGCCCGATATTCGCATTGTTTCTATGACGATCACTGAGGGCGGTTATTATATCGACCCGGCTAGTCAGCACTTTGATGCGGCTCATCCTGATATTGTCGCTGACGGAGCATATCCTGATAAACCGAAGACCGTCTTTGGTCTCATCGTGCAGGCGCTGAAACAGCGCCGCGCGGCAGAAGTTGAACCCTTTACGGTGATGTCCTGTGACAACATCCCGGGCAATGGTCACGTGACGGAAGATGCGGTTGTCGGGCTCGCAAAACTCAGCGATCCAGACTTCGCAGACTGGATTGCAGCGAATGTCGCATTCCCCAACTCCATGGTGGATCGCATCACACCCGCAACGGGTGTACGTGAACGCGAAATTGCTTTGAATGAGTTCGAAGTCGAGGATGGCTGGCCGGTTTTCTGCGAAGGTTTCAAGCAGTGGGTTGTTGAAGATAATTTCCCAACCGGGCGTCCAAGGCTACATAAGGTCGGTGTTACCTTTTCCGATCAGGTTGATGCCTATGAGCTGATGAAAATTCGCATCCTCAATGGCGGCCATGCGGCAATTGCTTATCCGGGCGGACTTCTCGACATTCACTTCGTTCATGAAGCGATGGAAAACCCGTTGATCCGGAAATATCTGGAAAAGCTCACCAAGGAAGAAATCATTCCAGAAGTGCCGCCAGTGCCGAATACTGTTCTGGAAGACTACCGTCTGCTCATCGATAAGCGCTTTGCCAATCCGAAGATCGGCGACACGATCCGTCGTCTGTGCCTCGACGGCTCGAACCGCCAGCCGAAATTCATTCTGCCGACTGTTACGGACCGTCTGGCCAAAGGCCACTCGGTCGCTGGGCTTGCTTTGGTGTCTGCTCTCTGGTGCCGTTACTGCTACGGAACGACAGATAGTGGTGCGGTTATCGAGCCGAATGATCCGTCATGGGATCGTCTGGTGAAGCATGCGGTACTTGCCAAGGATGAACCGTTACGTTGGCTCGAAATGACCGATATTTTCGGTTCACTCGCTTCCAATCAGGCTTATGTTGCCGCGTTCTCTGCAGCGCTTAAGCGCATCTGGCATGATGGAACAGCCAAAACGCTTGAGCGTTACCTGGCAGACGAAGCGCTATAAACCCTATCCCGAAAAGCGGAACCAGTTTTCGGGACAAGCGTGAAATGAACAGTTACAGCGCGCCCGGATAAACCCTTACCGGGCGGTTGTCTTTCACCGACTCCATCACCACAAAGGTGGAGGTGCTTGCCACATTCGGCAGGCTCGAAATTTTTTCGCCCAGCACCTCGCGGTAACGTCGGATGTTGGGCGTTCGCACTTTCAAGAGATAGTCGAAGGAACTCGCGATCATGTGGCATTCTTCGACTTCGCGTATCTTGCGCACAGCGACGTTGAACGCTGTGAGTGCAGTCTCACGTGTGTCCGATAGTTTTACAGTCGTAAAAGCGATATGATCGAGGCCGAGTTTTTCCGGATTTATGGCCGCGCGAAAGCCTAAAATATAGCCCTCATCGACCAGCCGTTTGACGCGCGCCTGACACGGTGTCTTGGAAAGACCGACTTTTTTTGACAACTCGGTCATAGCGATGCGACCATCATCGCTCAGCACTTCAAGAATGCGGCGATCGAACTGATCCAGATCGTCTACAGAGTCTATCTTTCGCATTCAAACTGCCTCTGGAAGTCACTTTAATAAGATCGAATTGTCTTTATATGGATCAAATGAAGGCAGAATGCAATTTGCGCTGATGATAGTGTGCCCCCACATAAAAGCACAGTTGAACTGGGCCTGAGCCTGTTTTCGCGAGCATTGCACCATGACTGATAAGATATCCGCTCCCACTCCTGTTTTCCAGAATTTCGCGCCGCCGATCCGCGAGGAGACGCCCCTGCGCAAGGCAATCACCGATGCCTACCGTCGGCCTGAAGCAGAATGCGTAACCGCGCTGGTTCAGCAGGCAACCTTGCCTGAAGAAACGGTAAAGCAGGTTCGCGCGACAGCTCGTAAGCTGATCGAAGCGCTGCGCGCCAAGCATAAAGGCACAGGCGTCGAAGGTCTGGTGCATGAATATTCACTGTCGAGCCAGGAAGGCGTGGCGCTGATGTGCCTGGCCGAAGCTCTGCTGCGTATTCCGGATATGGCAACGCGCGATGCGCTGATCCGTGACAAGATTTCGAACGGCGATTGGAAGTCGCATGTCGGCGGTGGTCGCTCGCTGTTCGTTAATGCCGCGACCTGGGGCCTTGTTGTCACCGGCAAGCTGACGAACACCGTTAATGACAGCGGCCTTTCGGCAGCACTCACGCGCCTCATTGCTCGTTGCGGTGAGCCGGTTATCCGTCGTGGCGTGGATATGGCCATGCGCATGATGGGCGAGCAGTTCGTCACTGGCGAAACCATTGATGAAGCACTCAAGCGTGCAAAGTCGCTTGAAGAACGCGGCTTCCGCTATTCCTATGATATGCTGGGTGAAGCAGCCACTACTGCGGCTGATGCAGAACGCTATTACAAGGATTATGAGGTTGCGATCCACGCGATTGGTCGCGCTTCGGCCGGTCGCGGCATCTATGATGGCCCGGGTATTTCAATCAAGCTTTCGGCACTGCATCCGCGTTATGTTCGCGCGCAGAGCGAGCGCGTCATGGACGAGCTTCTGCCAAAAGTGAAAGCGCTCGCAGCTCTTTCCAAGAAGTACAATATCGGCCTCAATATCGATGCTGAAGAAGCAGATCGTCTGGAGCTCTCGCTCGACCTTCTGCAGAGCCTTTGTGAAGACCCTGATCTCGCTGATTGGGAAGGCATCGGCTTTGTGGTCCAAGCTTATGGCAAGCGCTGCCCGTTTGTACTTGATTTTATTATTGACCTTGCGCGTCGCACCAATCGTCGCGTCATGGTTCGTCTGGTCAAGGGTGCCTATTGGGATGCGGAAATCAAGCGCGCGCAGGTAGACGGCCTTGAAGATTTCCCGGTCTATACCCGCAAGGTTCATACCGACGTTTCCTACATTGCTTGCGCCCGTAAGCTGCTTGGCGCGCGGGATGTAATCTTCCCGCAGTTTGCAACACACAATGCGCAGACGCTCGCCACGATCTACCATCTGGCAGGTCCAGACTTCAAAACCGGCTCTTATGAATTCCAGTGCCTGCACGGCATGGGTGAGCCGCTTTATGATGAAGTGGTTGGTGCATCAAAGCTTGGTCGTCCGGCACGTATTTATGCGCCTGTCGGCACGCACGAAACGCTGCTTGCTTATTTGGTGCGTCGTCTGCTTGAAAACGGTGCCAACTCGTCCTTCGTCAATCGCATTGGCGATAAGAGCGTGTCGGTTGATGAACTGATTGCCGATCCTGCAGAAGTCGTTCGTTTGATGGCTGTGGTTGGCGCGCGCCACGACCAGATCAATCTTCCTGAAGGCCTTTACGGTATTCGCAAAAACTCGGCAGGTTTCGATCTTTCCAACGAAGAGCAGCTGGCCGCACTGAGCGAAACACTTAAAACCAATGCCTCGCGTGCCTGGACTGCCGAGCCGCAGGTTGCGGGTGCCAAGGTCAGGGGTGAAACACGTCCGGTTCTTAACCCCGGCGACCATTCCGATGTGGTTGGCAAAGTCACGGAAATCGCAGTAGCCGATGTTGCAACGGCAATGAAGGCAGCCGAAAAAGCAACCGCAAGCTGGTCTAAAGTTTCGCCGGCTGACCGTGCAGCTTGCCTCGATCGCGCGAGCGACATCATGCAGCGCGAAATGCCGGAACTGCTTGGCCTCATCATGCGTGAAGCTGGCAAGTCAATGCCAAATGCGATTGCAGAAGTGCGCGAAGCTATTGACTTCCTGCGTTACTATGCAGAACAGACCCGCCGCACACTGGGCGTTGCTCACAAGCCGCTCGGTCCCATTGTTTGCATCAGCCCGTGGAACTTCCCGCTGGCAATCTTTACCGGACAGATTGCAGCCGCTCTTGTTGCGGGCAATCCTGTTCTGGCAAAGCCTGCTGAGGAAACCCCACTCATAGCAGCGCAGGGCGTTCGCATTCTGCACGAAGCTGGCATTCCTGCTGATGCATTGCAGCTTCTGCCTGGCGATGGCCGCATCGGTGCAGCACTTGTTGCAGCGCAGGAAACCTGTGGCGTAATGTTCACCGGCTCGACCGAAGTTGCACGCCTCATTCAGGCGCAGCTTGCTTCGCGTCTGCTGCCAAATGGCAAGCCGATCCCGTTGATCGCTGAAACAGGTGGCCAGAACGCAATGATCGTGGATTCGTCCGCTCTCGCCGAGCAGGTCGTGTTCGACGTGATTGGCTCGGCTTTCGACAGCGCCGGTCAGCGTTGCTCGGCGCTGCGTGTGCTTTGTCTGCAGGAAGATGTCGCCGACCGCATTTTGACGATGCTCAAGGGTGCGCTTAAGGAGCTTTCCATTGGCCGTACCGACCAGCTCAAGGTTGATATCGGTGCAGTTATCACGCAAGAAGCCAAGGACATTATCGAAACGCACGTTCAGGCGATGCGCGATATGGGTCGCAAGGTTGAGCAGCTTCCGCTTGGATCGGGAACAGAGAAGGGCACTTTCGTAGCGCCGACAATCGTTGAGATTGATAGCCTCCGTGATCTGAAACGCGAAGTGTTTGGCCCGGTTCTGCATGTGGTGCGGTACAAGCGTGATGACATGGATCGCCTGATTGATGACATCAACGCAACCGGTTATGGTCTGACCTTTGGTCTGCATACACGCCTTGATGAAACCATCGCTCATGTTGCCGACCGCATCCGGGTTGGTAACATCTATATCAATCGCAATGTTATTGGTGCGATTGTGGGTGTCCAGCCTTTCGGTGGCCGTGGTCTGTCCGGCACGGGCCCGAAGGCTGGTGGTCCGCTCTATCTCGGTCGCCTTGTCGAAACAGCGCCAATCCCGCCGCGTATGGCTTCAGTTCACACCGATGCTGCGCTTAATGATTTCGCAAAATGGCTCGGCAATCGCGGCATGAACGAACTTGCGCAAGCAGCACGCGAAACTGGCAGTGTTTCAGCACTTGGTCTGAATATTGAGCTTCCGGGTCCGGTTGGCGAACGCAACCTCTATGCGCTGCATGCGCGTGGTCGCATTCTACTGGCTCCACAGACAGAAACAGGCCTCTATCGTCAGCTGACAGCTGCACTTGCCACTGGCAACGACGCCGTGATCGACGAGGCTTCAGGCTTGCGCAATGTTCTGAAGGACTTGCCTTCAAGCGTCGCTGCTCGTGTTGTCTGGACAAAGGACTGGCAGGCGGATGCGCCTTTCGCCGGTGCGCTTGTTGAAGGAGAGGGTGAACGCCTGACCGATATCAACAAGAAGCTGGCCGGGCTTCCAGGTCCGCTCGTGTTGACACAGGCTGCAACCTCGGCGCAGTTGGCGCAGAATGCAGACTGCTATTGCCTGAGCTGGTTGCTTGAAGAGGTTTCGACTTCCATCAACACAACAGCCGCGGGCGGCAATGCCAGCCTCATGGCCATCGGCTGATAAGCCTTTATAACACTTCGAAAGAGGCGACCTTCGGGTCGCCTTTTTTTGTTTGCATATCATTGCAAGGCTGTGCAGAAACAGAATTATTAGATTGTTTCCAGAGTTTTCAGAATGAAATTTACAAAAGCAGATTGACACATAAGCCTAAAAGGCAAAGACTGTGCACAGGCTTGCAAAAAGCCACAGCGTGGAGGCGCTGATCATAGGGAGGAATAATGATGCGTTGGGCACTTATGGCCGCGGCGTTTGCCGCTGGCGTTTCATCATTTGCGGTTTCGGCACAGGCTTCAGGCAATCTCAATCTCATCTGCTCGGCAGATGTCGTGATCTGCGAGCAAATGAAGAATAACTTCGAGAAAGAAACGGATATCAAAGTCAATATGGTGCGCCTGTCTTCCGGCGAAACCTATGCGAAAGTGCGCGCTGAAGCGCGTAATCCAAAGACTGATATCTGGTGGGCTGGTACAGGAGACCCGCATCTGCAAGCTGCATCCGAAGGACTGACGCTCGAATATAAGTCACCAATGCTCGACCAGTTGCAGGATTGGGCGAAGAAGCAGGCAGAAAGCTCTGAATTTCGCACCGTCGGCGTTTATGCTGGTGCGCTAGGCTGGGGCTACAACACCGACATTTTCAAGAAAAAGAACCTGAAGGAACCGGCCTGCTGGGCTGATTTGCTTGATCCGTCCTATAAGGGCGAAATCCAGATGGCCAACCCGAATTCATCCGGCACAGCCTATACGGCTCTTGCAACGCTCATACAATTGATGGGCGAGGAAAAGGCGTTTGAATATCTGGCAAAACTGAACGCCAACGTCTCGCAATATACCAAGTCCGGCTCTGCGCCCGTAAAGTCGGCAGCGCGTGGCGAAAACGGCATTGGTATTGTCTTCATGCATGATGCAGTTGCGATGACTGCCGAAGGCTTCCCGATCAAATCCATCGCGCCTTGCGAAGGGACGGGATACGAAATCGGCTCCATGTCAATCATCAAAGGTGCCCGCAATCTCGAGAATGCCAAGAAATGGTATGACTGGGCGCTAACAGCAGAAGTGCAGTCGAAGATGAAGGATGCAAAATCCTTCCAGCTTCCATCCAACAAGAACGCCGAAGTGCCGAAAGAGTCACCGCGCTTTGAGGATATCAAGCTGATCGACTACGACTTCAAGACCTATGGCGAACCGACCAAGCGCAAGGAAATCCTTGAACGCTGGGACAAGGAAATTGGTGCCAAGGCCAATTAAAACTTAACCGCATCCGCGGTTGCAATCCACTTTCGTGACGAACCCTCCCGCCTTCATCAGGCGGGAGACGGATAATTGCGTCCACTTTGCAGGCCATGAGCAAAAAATGAGCAGAAAAGCGGATAGAATATGAAACAACACAATCGACGGCTTGATGTGGTTCTGGCGCTGGCTTTGATAGCGTTTCTTATCTTGCCCTGGTACCGCATCGAGCAAGGCTTCTTCCGCTTCAGCTGGCTTGACGGGTTTTTCAGTCAAGCCGAAAACGCTCCGGGCATTTTGCAAATATTCGCTTACGGTCGACCTTGGCTCGCTGTAGTCGCGGTGCTTATGCTCATATGTGGGTTTGCACGTTTTGCGATGTCTGTGGAAAAACGCACCTCTGTTCTGATCGGTGCGAGCCTTTTGGGCGCTGGATTCCTCGCGTTGCAGGGGCTGGCAATCGGCTTTACCGGCTGGAACTGGGCCTTAAGCGAAACATTCTTCGGGCAGCTTGCAGACGGGCAACCAGCGTTCGGTGCGGGTGCTGTTCTGACAGGCCTATGCTTTCTTTTGATTTTTTCGTTCGCTCTAGCTGAACGTGGGGTGATGAAAGGTGATGCTTTTGTTGTCTCTTCCATCACGTTGCTGGTAGCCCTTGTCAGTGTCTTTGTATTCTATCCGATCATCAGCATGTTTGCAGGTTCGGTTCAGGACTTTGATGGCTCTTTTAATCCCGATGGTTTCATCGGCAACATTCAGGATTCCTCGATCTGGAGCCTTGCCTGTGTGATTGGCGACGGGCGCTGCGGCGTTGCATGGCGCACGCTGTGGCTGGCACTGATGACCGCCACAGGTTCCACAGTGCTTGGGCTTTCGTTTGCGCTTGTTGCAACGCGTACGGGTTTTCCGTTTAAGAAGGGCCTGCGTATTCTCACTGTGCTGCCGATCATCACGCCACCATTTGTCATTGGTCTGGCGCTCACATTGCTGTTCGGTCGCGCTGGTGTGGTAACTGAACAGATTTCCTACTTCTTTGGCGTTGAACCGGGCCGCTGGCTTTATGGCCTTACGGGTATCTGGATCGCACAGGTGCTTTCGTTCACGCCCATTACCTTTCTGGTTTTGATCGGCGTTGTTGAGGGCGTTTCTCCTTCAATGGAAGAAGCATCGCAAACTCTGCGTGCTGATCGCTGGCGAACGTTTAATCGTGTGTCGCTGCCGCTTATGGCGCCGGGTCTTGCCAATGCATTCCTGATTGCCTTTATCGAAAGCATGGCGGATTTCGGTAACCCGATGGTGCTGGGTGGCAGCCATGGTGTGCTTTCGACCGAGATATTCTTTGCCGTTGTAGGCGCGCAAAACGATCCGTCGCGCGCTGCGGTTCTCGCGATCGTTCTGCTCTGCTTCACACTGTCTGCGTTTCTTATCCAGCGTTTGTGGCTATCGGGCAAAAACTTTGCGACCGTCACCGGCAAGGGTGATTCCGGCATACATGCCGCGCTGCCAAATGGACTCAAGATCGGCGTCTATGCTCTTGTTATTCCATGGATGATTTTCACGGTCGTTGTTTACTTGATGATCCTTATTGGTGGCTTTGTACGTACATGGGGCCTCGATAATTCACTGACCTTTGATCATTATCGTCGTGCTTTCTCGGTTGCGTGGACCGATAGCGGCTTTGCCTGGACGGGCGTTGCGTGGAACTCCTTCTGGACCACGATGGAGATATCGCTTATCTCGGCACCGCTCACCGCGGCGGTTGGGCTGCTCACTGCTTATCTGATCGTGCGACAGCGGTTTTTTGGGCGCAGTGTGTTTGAGTTCGCACTGATGTTGAGCTTCGCCATTCCAGGAACGGTCATTGGTGTCAGCTACATCATGGCTTTCAATCTGCCGCCGCTTGAAATGACGGGCACAGCACTGATCCTGATTGCCTGTTTCGTGTTCCGCAATATGCCCGTTGGCGTGCGCGGTGGGATTGCTGCGATGAGCCAGCTGGACAAGAGCCTTGATGAAGCTTCGCTTACCCTGCGGGCAGGTAGTTTCCGCACCATCCGCAAGGTGATCCTGCCGCTTCTGCGACCTGCGATCACAGCAGCGCTCGTCTATTCCTTCGTGCGTGCCATCACATCGATCAGCGCCGTGATCTTCCTTGTTTCGGCGGAATACAACATGGCGACCTCTTACATCGTAGGCCTTGTCGAAAATGGCGAGTTCGGTGTGGCGATCGCCTATTCTTCGGCACTCATCCTCGTCATGGTGGTTGTGATCGTCACCTTCCAGCTTCTTGTCGGCGAACGCAGGCTGCGGCGCGAAAATCGCGTCGCAACGCTCACGCCGATCAAAACCGTTCAACAGGAGAAAGCCGTATGACCACGATCCGTCCCGGCTCCGTTACCTTTCAAAACGTGACGAAGAAGTTCGGTAATTTCACCGCTCTGCCTGACCTTTCGCTCACCGTTGAACCCGGCACATTGGTTACGTTGCTCGGCCCATCCGGTTGCGGGAAGACCACGACCCTGCGTCTGCTGGCGGGCCTTGAACATCCAACCTCAGGCCGCATTCTGATCGGCGACAAGGATGTGACAATGCTTCCCGCCAACGAGCGCGATGTATCGATGGTGTTTCAATCCTATGCGCTGTTTCCGCATATGAGTTCGCTCGATAATGTTGCTTATGGGCTTGAATCTTCTGGATTAAAGAAGAAGGAAGCGCGTGAGCGGGCGGAGGAAGGGCTGAAGCTTGTTGGCCTTGCCGGTATGGGACATCGCCTTCCGGCAGAGCTCTCCGGCGGGCAGCAGCAGCGTGTTGCAGTTGCGCGTGCTCTTGTGCTGGAGCCGCAGGTGCTGCTGCTTGATGAACCGCTTTCCAATCTCGATGCGCGGCTGCGTCGTCGCGTGAGGACCGAAATCAGAGAACTACAGCAAAGGCTTGGTTTTACAGCAGTTTATGTCACCCACGATCAGGACGAAGCTTTGGCTGTGTCCGATACAATTATTGTCATGAAAGACGGCGATATAGCGCAGCAAGGCAGCCCGCGCGATCTATATGAGTCTCCCGCCTCTGCCTTCATTGCAGACTTCATGGGTGAGGCAAATGTCGTTCCCTGTGAAGTTGTCAGCGCAGAAAATGGAGAAGCTGTCATTCGTATTGGGAAGCTCAGTCATCGCCTTGCATCATCACATGCAAGGCTAGGACCAGCACAGCTGGCGGTTCGCCCAAATGCGGTGAGCCTGCAAGCCCAGAGTGGCGGAGACTTCCCCGGACGCGTGGCCCATTCCGCCTATCTCGGTGATCATATCGAATATGAAATCGAGACTGAACACGGCAAGCTTTTCATTGTCGATCCGGCTGTTGAAGAAGCACTTCCGCCACAAACGGATGTGGCTATCCATTTCAAGCCACGCGGCCTTGCCATCATCAACAATTGAGCGCATGAACCATGCGCCTTTATTCCCTCTGACTGGAAACCAAGCATGACATCAGACATTTCAAAAGAGCTTGAAGCACGGTTTAAGCTTGCGCAAGACATTGCGCGCGAGGCTGGTGCGCTGGCACTCGATTACTTCAATCGCCGCGAGACGCTTGTGATTGAAATCAAGCGCGATCCGCAGGATGTGGTGTCCATTGCTGACCGCAATGTCGAGCAGCTGATTAACGAGCGCGTTTCGGCAGCTTTCAGCGACGATGGCTTTCTGGGTGAAGAATATGGGCTGAATGCAGGTAGCTCAGGCTTTACATGGGTGGTCGATCCGATCGATGGCACCAGCCCGTTCGTCAATGGAATGCCGAACTGGTGTGTTTCCATTGCGGTTCTCAAGGATGGCGAGCCAGTCATCGGTGTTATTCAGGCACCTTGCTTTGATGAGCTTTACGCATCGGCTAAGGGGCAGGGTGCAACGCTTAATGGCAAGAAACTGACACTTGACCCGTCCCGCAACATTCGCAACTCGGTGACAGGCATCGGCGCGAATAATTATGTCACGCCGCAAGTGGTTGCAAAAATTGTAGAAGACCTGCTTGAAGCGGGTGGCACATTCATCCGCAACGGCTCAGGCGCGCTTATGATTGCTTATGTCGCGGCCGGTCGTCTGGTTGGCTATTATGAGCCTTACATGCACGCATGGGATTGCATGGCCGGTTTCTGCCTCGTCAAGGAAGCGGGCGGCTATGCGCATCCATTTCCAACGGAAGGTGAGCAACTGACCAAGGGCAACAAGGTGTTTGTAGCTGCGCCCGGTGCAATCGATGATCTGAAAAAGGTTGCAAAGCTGTAAATGAAAAGGCCCTGCGTTTGCAGGACCCGGTCATCTATAGAATAGCAATTTCAGCTTGAAAATTGCCGCTTCCGTGCAAACTATTTAGTCCGGCAGCGGCCCGTTTTTGTGGTTTCTTTATCACCGTCATCATAAGCGATGCCAATTTTCTCGCCGGCTAAAGATGAAATCGTGCCACGATACCAATCGCCTGCACCTTTATAGTTGCACTCGACTTTCGTGCCAATTTTCCAGTCATAAGGACGAACCGCGCTAATGCTGACACTCTCACGATCGCCATCGTCATAACGAACAGTAATTTTATCACCCTGCAACTTTTCAATAACGCCCGGAAACCAGTAACCAGCATTTTTGTAATTTCCAAGCACCCAATCGCCCACCGTCTGTGCACCAGCACCGTAAGCAGTGGACAACAAAACGCCTGCCGTCAACAGCATCGAAGTCATAATTTTCATAACGTGCCCCTCGGGATATCCCCATGCTAGCCCCCAAATAGACTCAGCAACGCTAATTTATAGGACCTTGCTGAAAGCGCCATGAAGATTTAGCACTGTTTAAAATACAGGCGAACGCATCCTGTCCATAACTTTCTCAAGATGGATGACCCGCTTAACTCAGATGAATGTCTATGAGTTGCGCAGAAAATCGCGGACGCGCAGCCGCCCCCGCTAGCCCTGCATATGCGAGGCATTTTTTATGCGGATGGGTTGTCGCGTTTATAAATCCAATCATGATCCGGGTGGTTCTTGAACCGCCATTTGCGGATGGGACCAGCCATGACGTTGAGGTAATACATCTCGTATCCATAAGGCACGCCGCAAGGATGGTGTCCCTTTGGCACGAGAACGACATCACCGTCAGAGACGGCCATGGTTTCATCAAGACTACCGTCTTCGGTGAAAACCCGCTGAATACCATAGCCCTGTGAGGGGTTGAGGCGATGATAATAGGTTTCTTCCAGATAGGTCATATCAGGGAAATTATCTTCATCGTGCCGGTGCGGCGGGTAGGATGACCAGTTGCCCTGTGGTGTGAAAACTTCCGTCACCAAGAGGCTGTCGGCGACATCGCGGCCTTCCATGGCAATGTTGAAGATGTTGCGGGTGTTAGCACCTTGTCCACGCGTATCGAATGTCAGGCCTTCCGGTCCGATTTTTTGTGCCTTGCGGCCCGGTTTGCCAGGTGCTGTGCAAACAGCAAGCACGCAATCCGTTGTCGCAACGGCATCCCAATCGCTCTCAGCTGGCACATAGAGGCAATGCGGGGCGAGTTTCTCAAACACGCTCATCCGCTCGCCCATTTCACCGAAATCCTCACCGGAGGCTTTGAGCTTTGCTTTGCCCTCGACCAGAACCAGAATGACTTCTCGGTCACCGGTTTTCTCCGTTGCGGTTTCACCAGCTTTCAGACGATAGAGGCCAAAGCCGACATAACCCCAATTGGCGCTTTCCGGCGTGATGTCGTGCACCTTGCCATGCGTGCCATTGGGTTTGCGTAACAGATTGGCCATTGCTCAGTCTCCTTTATCGAGTCCTGCTTCGTGCGCGAACGCCTTCAAAGACTTCAGCCCTAGCGACTGATATTCAAATGGATTGCGGACATCCGGGTCCTGCTCCGCTTCGATGACCAGCCAGCCCTGATATCCATGTTTAGCAGCAACCTTGAGCACCGGCACAAAGTCGACACCGCCTTCATGATCACCTGGAACAGTGAAAACACCGCGACGCACACCTTCGAGGAAAGACAGGCTTTGATCGCGTACTTCCGTCGCAATCGCCGGGCGCACATTCTTCGCATGGATGTGACGAACGCGGCCCATATGGTTCTTCGCAACGCGTTCCGGATTGCCGCCGCCAAACAGGCAATGGCCTGTGTCGAGCAGTAGCTTGGTGTGAGGCCCGGTATGCTTCATGAGAAGATCGATCTCGTCTTCGCTTTGAACAATCGTGCCCATGTGATGATGGTAGACGAGTGCGATACCTTGTGCTGAGGCATATTCGGCTAGTGCTTCAACGCCTGCGCCAAAAGCCTCCCAGCGGGCTTCTTCCAGAACGGGACGCTCAGAAAGCGGCTTATCGTCATCGCCGTGAATGGCGTTCGACGTTTCGCAAACAATGATGACTTTGCAGCCCATTGCCTTCAGAAGATCAAGCGCTGGTTGCATAGCAGCCTTCTCGTCTTCGACCGAACAGGTCAACAGATTGAGTGAATGCCAGCCAGATACGAAGTGCAGATTGCGTGGTTCGAGTACTGCTTTAAGTTCGCGTGCTACCTGCGGAAATTTATGACCTTTTTCTATTCCGTCAAAGCCGATTTTTGAAGCCTCGTCTAGGCATTGATCAAGGCTTATATGCGCGCCTAGGCTGCGATCATCATCGTTCGACCAGGCAATCGGGTTGGTGCCATAGAGGATCATCGGTCAGTTTCTTTCTTTGATCTGGGCTTCATAGTTTTCGCGTGCGGCACGCACTTCTTTGCGTTCCGATACTTCTGGCACTGCCACATCCCACCACCAGCCGCCAGTTTCAGGCGTTGGATAAGGATCGGTATCGATGACGATCACGGTCGTGCGCGGACTGTTGCGAGCCTCGGCAAGTGCATCTTCGAGCTCGCGGACTGAGCCAACCTTTTTGCTATCCGCACCCATCGCATTCGCATGGGCTGCGAAGTCGATATTGGATGGGTTCACATGGGTTGTGTGGTCGAGGAGGTTGTTAAATTCAGCGCCGCCCGTTGTCATCTGCAACCGGTTGATGCAGCCATAGCCGCGATTATCGGTGAGGACGACGGTGATTTTGATGCCCATCGTCACTGAGGTGGCAAGCTCGGAATTGGCCATCATGTAAGAGCCATCGCCTATCATCACGATCACGTCGCGGTCCGGTTCAGCCATCTTGATGCCAAGGCCACCCGCGATCTCATAGCCCATGCAGGAAAAGCCATATTCCATGTGATAGGACATGGGGCGTCCGGCTTTCCAGAGCTGGTGCAATTCACCCGGCATGGTGCCAGCCGCGCACATGACGACGGTGTTTTCTTTTGATTGGCGCTGAACTGCGCCGATCACCTGCATGTCGGTGGGAAGCTGATTGGCATCACCGGGAGCTGCAGTGAAACGATCCGCTGCTTCAAACCAATGCGCTTTGAGCGTGTTGTCGAGAGTGCTGCGTTTATAGTCTTTAAGGCCATTAGAGAGCGTTATGAGCGCAATTTTTGCGTCTGCAACGAGCGAAATTGCGGCGTTCTTGCTGCTATCATATGGCTGAACATTGACCGAGAGCAGCTTGCGGCCCGGATGTCTGAACAGCGCCCATGAGCCGGTTGTGAAGTCCTGAAAGCGTGTTCCCACCCCAATGATCAGATCTGCGCTTGCTGCAATTGCGTTGGCAGAGTCTGCGCCTGTTACGCCGACGGGTCCAAAATTGAGCGCATGATCCCACGGCAGAGCGGACTTACCAGCCTGCGTTTCGATGACAGGAATATTGTGGGTTTCCGCAAAGTTTCTCAGCGCTTCATGTGCGCTGGAATAATGCACGCCACCGCCAGCAATGATAACAGGCGTCTTTGCCGCCTTGATCGCGGCAATTGCTGCTGCAAGCTCATGCTCGTCCGCTGGTGGACGCCGCCAATGCCAAACCTTTGGCGCGAAGAACTCTTCCGGCCAGTCAAAGGCTTCTGCCTGCACGTCCTGACAGAAAGACAGCGTTACAGGCCCGCAATCGGCAGGATCGGTCATTGTCCGGAAGGCACGCGGCAGGGCGGTCAGAAGCTGTTCTGGACGGGTGATGCGATCAAAATAGCGGCTCACCGGGCGGAAACAGTCATTGGCGGTCATGGTGCCGTCGTTGAAATCCTCGATCTGCTGTAGGACCGGATCAGGGCCGCGATTGGCGAAGACATCGCCGGGAATAAACAAAACCGGCAGGCGATTGACGTGAGCGAGAGCTGCTGCCGTCACCATATTGGTTGCACCAGGGCCGATGGACGATGTTACGGCGCAGGCACGTTTACGGCCTAGCTGCTTGGTATAGGCAATGGCTGCGTGCGCCATGGTTTGTTCATTATGGCCGCGCCATGTAACGAGCTTATCGCGGATACCATGTAGCGCTTCGCCAAGCCCTGCCACATTGCCATGGCCGAAAATAGCCCAGACACCAGCGATGAAAGGTTCGCCCTCCGGAGTCATCTGGTTGGCAATATAGCGCACAAGCGCCTGTGCGGCTGTCAGTCGAACGGTCTTCATCTTTCCTCCCGGCGGAAATCCGCATTCTCGCAAACTCAGAAGACAGGCCTCCACCTGTGCCAGAGATGCGCTTATTTCTGTCGCAGCCTATCCCAAAGATCGCAGAAACCGCGATAACGTTTTGCCATTTCAGCAACCGCGTCGGCGTCAATCATCTTGCCTGCGAGCCATTGGCGGGCAACGTCACCCAGAATGGTGCGACCAATGGCGAAACCTTTAACGAGATCAAAGCCTGCCGCGACTTTAAGGCTTGCTTCAAGTTCTCTAGCAGGGGCATCAAGTCCCAGAACCACAATGCCGCGCGTATAAGGGTCGTTGCGAGTGATCGCGTCGCAAGCGTTGCTCCAAGCTTCCTTTGTCTTCAGCGGTTCGAGCTTCCACCAGTCTGGATAAACACCGATTTCATAAAAGCGTTCAATGACCGCGGCAGTGCTCAAGTCATCAATGGGTGCGACCTTGGACGGAATGATTTCCAGTAGAAACTCGAGACGGTTGCGGCGAGCAGCCGTGAAAAGTCGCTTCACGGTGGCTTCCTGTTGTGCCTTTACGTAGGCGCTGTCATCAGGGTGATAGAAGCATAGAACCTTCACGACGTTTTCGACGGGCCATTCAACAAGGCCACCGCAATCGGGGCCGAGTTCAGGCTCAAGCTCCAAAGGGCGTGAGCTGGGCCACTCTGTTGGGCGTCCGATCCACAGCCCAGTGCCAGCAGCACGGTAAAGCGCATCGCGTCCAAGACGACCATCGCAAAGAATGCCATAGCCATTTTCTCCGCCTGAAACCTCTAATGCAGCATTCAGGCATAATTCCTTGAATTCACCAATTTTTTCATCGGTGGCGCCGGTTTCCTGTGCCATTTCTTCAAGCTGAATACGGTGGTCAAAAGCGAAGACGCGCATATGCGGCCATTCACGATTACGATTTGTGGACCAGTGTACCTGTTCAAGCGCCAGATCTTTGCGCAGCGCCTTGTCGCGAATGCCGGTCTTGAAGAAATATTGCAGCTCTTCCCAGCTTGGATAAGCAGGAGTGCAGCCATGACGCGACACTGCAAAGGCACCGCATGCATTGGCGAACTTCAGGCTGGTTGGCCAATCTTCACCCTTGAGCCAACCGCGCAACAGGCCAGACATGAAGCCGTCACCTGCGCCAAGCACGTTGAACACTTCGATCGGAAAGCCCTGTCCAGATTGTCCCTTGTCGAGATTGTCGGGAATTTCGCCGTCAAAGACGACAGCGCCGAGTGAGCCGCGTTTGCAGACAAGCGCTGCCTGCGTCACTTTGCGGACGGCTTTCAATGCTTCCAGAGTATCGGTAGAGCCGCCTGCAATGTGAAATTCTTCTTCGGTGCCGACAATGAGATCAAAGAGATGCAGCGTCGATTGCAGTTTGATGGTGACAGAAGCGGACTCGATAAAGCGGTTCTCACCATCGCCATGCCCGGAGAGTCCCCAGAGGTTGGGGCGATAATCGATATCAAGCACGGTACGGCTATTATTTTCGCGGGCAAGCTTGAGTGCCTTGATGACAGCCGCTTCGGTGCGCGGATGCGATAGATGTGTGCCGGTAGCTAACACACAACCAGCCTCGGCGATGAAATCGGGATCGATATCGTCTTCGCAAAGCGCCATGTCAGCGCAGTTTTCGCGGTAGAAGATCAGCGGGAAATGTTCCTGATCGCGAATACCGAGAATGACAAGTGCTGTCAGGCGCTGTGGATCGGTGACGATGCCGCGTGTATCTACGCCTTCACGTGCGAGTTCGCGCAACAGAAAGCGCCCCATATGTTCATCACCCACGCGGGTAATGAGTGCCGATTTAAGGCCCAGTCGCGCAGTGCCAGTCGCAATATTGGTAGGAGAGCCGCCGACATATTTGTTGAAGGATGACATGTCTTCGAGAAGGCCGCCAACCTGTGCACCGTAAAGATCTACCGAAGATCGGCCAATCGTAATCAAATCCAGCCGCTTCATTAAAGTCCTCCCTCGGCGCATGCTTTTATCAGAGCGCCGCACGTCAGAAAGGACGCACAAAGGACGCTCTAACTCTTTTGATCTACGCATCGTGCTATCCAAAAATCTGAATCGATTTTTGGACCGATGCGGTAGCCCGGAAAGGCTGCCTGGGACTCACGACACGCAGTAGCCATTCTATTTCTGATTAAAATGGATTTATTATTCCATTTCAACCGAAAAATAGAATGCCGATTAAATATTAAGACTGCTGCTCTGTGCCGACAGCGACAGCAAGCGTAATGGCAAGGCACAGCGTTGCGGAAAGAGAACGGAAAGCACCGAAATCAACTTCAGAGACAAGTAGCGACTGGTTGGCAAATTTACTCATTGGGCTGACAATTGTGTCTGTTATCGCAACGACGTCTATGCCTCGTTCACTCGCGTTTTCTGCCATGGCAATGGTTTCTGGCGAGTAGGGCGAGAACGAAATCGCGAGCAGCACATCGCCTTTGCGGATAGCGTGTTGGTTTTCCAGCTTGCCAACGGTACTGTGAAGCATTGCCGGAACCTGCATCTTTTCAAGCGCATAGGCCAGATAGCTCGCAACCGGAAATGCGCGACGAACACCAATAATATGGATGGTTTCGGCATTCGCCAGCAGTTTGACGGCCTTTTCAAGCGCGTCGGGTTCAATCGTCTTCAGAAGGCCTTCAAGCGATGTGCGTCCGGCTTCTGCGAATTCGGCCAACAAGGCAGGGGCGCTGCCCGCTGCTGTTTCGCGTAAATGCTCAAGGCGCGTGGAATAATCGGGCCAACCGCCAGCATAGGAGTCGCGAAAAAGTTTCTGCATTTCCGAAAAGCCGGAAAAGCCCAATATCTGACAAAAGCGCATGAAGGCCGAACTTTGAACGCCTGCACCTTCTGCCATTTCCGCGACCGTCGAGACAGCGATACGGTCCTGATTGGCAGCAACAAAATCGGCGCATTGTTTGAGACGTTTTGGCAATCGGTCAGCCACTTCGAGCAGTCTCGCTTCAAATTCTTTGACATTCGTCGGGGCTGGCACACTGGCGGAAGTATCGGCTTGTGCTGCAACAGCTTGTTCGGGGTCCATTGCCATCCTTTCAGAAACGTTCTCTTGACATCCCATATATCACAATCTAGCAAAATAGAATAAATATTCCATTGCGCTTTGCATCCGTGACATAATCAGGAAATGCGCAGAACGGAATAGAGAATCTGTTTTGTCGGTCAATCGTCGTTGGCCGTTTTGGGAGAATGAAGGCAATGGTTACACGTCTTGCTCTGCTTGGCGCTGGTCGTATCGGAAAAGTACATGCGGGCGCAATCGCTTCCGACAAGAGGGCTCAACTGATTGCGGTGGCTGATGCCAATCAGGACGCAGCGCGTGCAATTGCCGATGCGGCTAGTGCGGAAGTTCGTACAATCGACGAGATTGAAAAGTCGACGGATGTGGACGCTGTGCTGATCTGCACGCCAACCAACACACATGCTGATCTGATTGAACGTTTTTCGCGCGCCGGTAAGGCTGTTTTCTGCGAAAAGCCGATTGATCTCAATATCGAGCGCGTGCGGACTTGCCTCTGCGTCATCAAGGAAACTGGCGGCAAGGTCATGCTTGGTTTTAATCGCCGTTTTGATCCGCATTTTGCCGCTGTCCGCAAGGCGATCAATGATGGCCGTATCGGCAAGGTCGAAATGGTGACAATCACCAGCCGCGATCCGGGTGCTCCGCCTGCGGAATATATCAAGGTATCGGGCGGCATCTTCCGCGACATGACCATCCATGATTTTGACATGGCGCGTTTTCTGCTCGGCGAAGAAATTGCAACGGTGTCTGCGTCTGCTTCGGTTCTGGTGGACCCAAAGATCGGTGAACTCGGCGACTTTGACAGTGCCAGCGTCATCCTGACCACCGCGTCGGGTCGTCAGTGCGTGATTTCCAATTCGCGCCGTGCATCATATGGTTATGACCAGCGCATTGAAGTGCATGGTTCGGAAGGCGCTGTCTCGGCTGAAAACCAGCGCCCTGTTTCCATCGAAATTGCTTCCAAGGCTGGTTATACGCGTCCACCGCTGCATGATTTCTTCATGACCCGCTACACGGAGGCTTATGCTGCAGAAATTGCAGCTTTCATTGATGCTATTGATAGTGGCAAGGCGCCGACGCCTTCGGCTGAAGATGGTTTGCAGGCTTTGGCGCTTGCGGAAGCAGCTCTTCTTTCTGTCAAAGAAGGTCGGACTGTGAAAGTTGCGGAAGTTCTGGCTTAAGCATTCATTTTCATTTGCCTTTCTCTGCGATCGACTGCGATATGCGGAACATGGCTTATGAAATCGACAAGCTGCCGCTCGAAGAGTTTTTTGTGCCCGTGACGAATGCCACGGCTGCACTGACGAGACTTGACGAGCGGCTTGCACGCTCTCCGATCCGCGATGGAATGCTTGAGCGCATGCATATGCATGATGCCGTTGCATCCATGTGGCTTGAGGGTGAACTGGTGCATCTCGAAGATCTCGTGCTGCATGATGCGCTCATGGACACGCGCACACCGAGCCACGCGCTGACGATTGCGCATTCCGTGTTGCGTTTGAGACGTCAGATTTTTGGCCGTGCACCGGGTTGGGCGTTGAGTCCGGCAGGTATGCAGCAGGTTCTCGGACGGAATATTGACGTTCGCAGCGAAGAAATGCGTGACTATAGTCAACTGGAAGACGATGAGAGCGATCCTCTTCTTGATGATGTAGATGCCTTACTGGCGCGTACCGACGCTCTGCTAAAAGGCATTGTCAAAGAGCAACCCAAACTACAGCCAGTTGACGCGGATTCACTTCTTTACGATGACGATTGGGATGGAGATGCCCGCCTGCAGGCGTGGCGCGATCTTTTTGCCAGAACGGCTCACTTCCCACCACTTTTACGCGCCGCACTGATGCATGACGCATGGTATTCACTCGAAGTGGTTCAGCGATCAAATTGGATCGGTCGGCTGCTTGCTGCCGCATATTTGCGCCAGGCGGGCATTGCTGCCCATCATTTGCCAGCGCTCAATATAGGTCTTCGCACAAAGAGGCCTGATGAACGGCGTTCAACCAACCGATTGCTGCGGCTTAAGACTTTTTTTGATGCGGTAGAGGAGGCCGCGGAACTGAGCATGAAAGAACATGACCGTTTGATGCTTGCGCGTGAACAGATGCAGCGCAAGTTAAAAGGCCGGCGCTCCAATTCACGGTTGCCGCAACTTGTCGATATGATGATGCGCAGTCCACTGGTTTCAAGCCAGATGGTTGAGAAAGAACTGGAGATTACGCAGCAGGGCGCGCTGAAGCTGATTTCCGATCTCAACCTGCGGGAAATAACCGGACGCGGACGGTTTCGCGCCTGGGGCATTCTGTAATTTACTTCTTCATGCAGTGATTTCGCAGATGGGTGGCAAATAGCTGATATTCATTGCGCCGAGCGGCATTGGCACGCCATACCAAGGCAAGTGAGCGGAAATTATGCTGTCCCTCATAAGGCACGATGCTGATTTCGCTACCACGTGTAACCCCTGCCTTGATAGCGACCTCAGGTAAGAGCGTTACGCCCATGCCGAATTCCACCAGCTGTACCAGCGTCATGATGCTTGTTGCATGAACATCACCACCGGTATGTGTGGGTTTGGAACCGATGGCGGCCATCACGTGCTCACGCAGACAGTGGCCGGTTTCAAGCAAGAGAAACGGTTGATCCTGCAAGTCGCTGGCATCAATTCTATCGCGATTTGCAAGAGCGTGGTCTCTGCGCACAGCCAGGAAAAACGTGTCTTTGCCAATCTCTGCGACTTCAAAGTCGTCGAGATCATATGGATGGGCGACCAGCGCCACATCAAGCGTTCCCGAGCGAAGACTGTCGAGGAGAGTACGGGTCAAACCTTCACGAACACTCAGTTGCAGTTCGGGGAATGCCTGCGCGGTCCTGGGCAATACCTTTGGCAGCAGGAAAGGGGCAATAGAGGGGATGACGCCCAGTCGAAGACGCGTGGTCAGCGGGCGTTCGGCCTGCTTTGCATGTTCCGGCAATTCTTCAATGGAAGCCACGATCTCGCGCGCGCGGTTGAGGAAATCTTCTCCGGCAGGCAGCAGTTGCATTCGCCGCCCGGTGCGATCAATCAGGGTAACGCCAATCTCGGCTTCCAGCGTCTGAATGGCCGCGCTTAAGGTGGATTGCGTGACACCAACCGCTTCGGCTGCACGCGAGAAAGAGCCCGCTTTGACAAGGGCTATAAAATAGTGGAGTTGACGAACACTGATGTTGAGCATGGTCTTCAGTCTGAAACTTATCCTCATCGTTAAAATCGATGGATTGGATCGTTTTAATCGCTTTGACCGATTGATTTAGAATGCCTATATATGACTCGCAAGCAGTTAGTTCTGAAACTTCTGAATTTTCTGCATAACAACGAATTTACAGGCAGGTATGAGATGCTCGGTATCGGTGACAAGCTTCCTTCTTTCAAAGTAACTGGCGTTAAGCCTGGCTTCAACTTCCACGAAGAAAACGGCGTTTCGGCTTTTGAAGAAGTTACCGAAGCAAGCTTCGAAGGCAAATGGAAGGTCATCTTCTTCTACCCTAAGGACTTCACTTTTGTCTGCCCAACCGAAATCGCTGAATTCGCACGTCTGGCTTCGGATTTCGAAGACCGTGACGCAGTTGTTCTCGGTGGTTCGACCGACAACGAATTCGTGAAGCTCGCATGGCGCCGCGATCACAAGGACCTCGACAAGCTGCCAATCTGGTCGTTTGCTGACACCAACGGTTCGCTGGTTGACGGCCTCGGCGTTCGTTCGCCAGATGGCGTTGCTTACCGCTACACCTTCGTCGTCGATCCGGACAACACGATCCAGCACGTTTATGCAACCAACCTCAATGTTGGTCGCGCTCCTAAGGACACGCTGCGCGTTCTCGACGCTCTGCAGACCGACGAGCTTTGCCCATGCAACCGCGAAGTCGGTGGCGAAACGCTCAAGGCTGCTTAACAAGCCTTAACGATCTGAGACAAGGCGGGTTAAGGCCCGCCTTTTGTTTATCTAATACACATAATGACAAATAGTGAGGGTTCCATGTCCATTGATGATCTGAAGTCAAAAATCCCGGATTTCGCCAAGGATGTTCGTCTCAACCTTTCTTCCATGGCGAGCGATGAAACGCTGACGCCACAGCAGAAATACGGCCTGTTCATTGCCTGCGGTATTGCTTCGCGCAATGCGGATGTGCGCAAGGCGCTGGTTGCTGAAGCAGCTGGTAAGGTTGATGCGAGTGTTGTGCAGGCTGCAAAGTCGGCTGCATCGATCATGGGCATGAACAATGTCTATTATCGCTTCGTGCACCTGGCCACCAACAAGGATTATCGCACCATGCCAGCCAAGCTGCGCATGAACGTTATCGGTAATCCAGGTGTGGACAAGGTCGATTTCGAACTGTGGTCTCTGGCCGTTTCGGCAATCAATGGCTGTGGCATGTGCATTGACGCGCATGAAGACGTATTGCGCAAAGCAAATGTGACAACCGAAGTGATCCAGACCGCCGCGCGTTTCGCGTCGATCATCCAGTCGGTTGCGATTGCTCTGGAAGCTGCTGATACCGAATAAGTTTGATTTGGTTCCAAAAGAAAAGCCCGCGTGGATCGCTCCACGCGGGCTTTTTATCGGCGTTTAACGAGGCTTATTCACCGCGTTTGAACGAAATGAATGCAAAGCCGATCAATGAGACGACTGCGGCGGCAGACATGTAGTAGCCAACATAGTCGAAGCTATAGTGGGTTGCGAGCCACGTTGCGATATATGGAGCAACCGATGCGCCGAGAATACCTGCCAGATTGAAGGTAAGTGACGCGCCCGTATAGCGAACTGAGGTCGGGAATGGTTCAGCAAGAGCTGCGCCAATTGGACCATAGGTCAGTCCCATCAGGCCAAAACCGATAACGAGGAAGGCAAGAACGCCAACAGTTCCGCTGAGGAAGAGTGGAGCCATGATGAAGCCATACAGACCGATCAGGACTGTGACGATGATCATAACCGGGCGCATGCCGTATTTATCGGAAAGCAGTGCTGCAAGCGGGATGGTGAGGCCGAAGAAGATCACGCCAACCATCTGCAGAATAAGGAACTGTTCGCGGCTGTAGCCTAGCGCGCGCGTACCCCAGCCAAGTGAGAACACGGTCATGAGGTAGAACAGAACGAAAGTTGCAACAGCGCCGATGGTGCCGAGGAAAAGGCTCGCCTTATGTTTCTTGAACAGGGTTGCGACCGGAACTTCGACGCGTTCAGCCTTATCTATCGCCTTCTGGAATTCTGGTGTTTCAGCGATCTTCAGACGAATGAAGAGGCCAACACCAACCAGAAGAGCACTGGCGATGAACGGAATACGCCAGCCAAAAGACATGAACTGTTCTTCAGTCAGCAGCTCAGCAAGGATCAGGAAGATGCCTGTTGCGAGAATGAAGCCGACAGGTGCGCCAAGCTGCGGGAACATGCCGTACCAAGTGCGCTTGCCTTCCGGCGCATTTTCAGTCGCGAGCAAAACAGCACCGCCCCATTCGCCACCAAGACCAAGGCCCTGACCCAGACGGCAGAGAGCAAGCAGCAGAGCTGCCCATACGCCGATGGATTCGTAAGTTGGCAGGAAGCCGATTGCGACTGTGGAAATACCCATGGTCATGAGTGCTGCCACGAGCGTCGCCTTACGGCCGACCTTATCGCCGAAATGGCCAAACAGCGCGCCGCCGATAGGACGTGCGAAGAAGGCAATTGCGAATGTTGCCAGAGATTGGAGCAACGCGGAGTTGCCGTCACTTGCCGGGAAGAAAAGGTGCGGGAAAACGATTACCGCAGCGGTGGCATAAATATAAAAGTCAAAAAATTCGATTGTTGTGCCGATCATGCTCGCGGCCAAAACGCGGCGCGCAGAATTTTTCTTCGGAACAACTGCTTGAGCGACAGTCATTGATCCATATCCATATTTGTGGGCTGAACATTTTTGGGGGAAGCCCGAGATGCTGCCTTCTTAGTGCCTCAAAATACGAAACCGCAAGCTTAAAAGGGCTTCCGCGTAATTTTCTGATTTCGATTGTGGTGTTTTCGAAACAATATGAATGTTTGAGCTGAATTCGAGCAAAAGAACTGAGGTCTTTTAATTGCCTTAAGGCAGCCTTAAGCTGAATTCCGCAACTTGGAATCATAATGACTGCGCAGTCTTTCAGATACAGCATTATCGGCGTGAACTTTCGCAAACACTCTGTTTTGCGAATGCCCTCTCGTATGCTGATTGCTCTATTCTCGCTGCTTTTTCTGGTTTCGACGCAACTTTGTTATGCCATGGCGCACGATCTTCCGCAGATCGCAACAGTCACCGACTGCCACTCGATTGTAAAAGTCGAAAAGCATGGTGGCGGGCATTCAGCTCCGAGCGATCACAGCAAGAAGGCATCTTCCGCCTGTGTAATGATGAGCTGTGGCGGGATTATACAGCTTACCTCTGAGTTTGCTCTGTTTACGCCGGATCATGAATTCGGGCTTCCACCGCGCGTTGCCGCATTGAATAGCAGCGATCCATTTGGCGTGTTACGCCCTCCAATATCTTACCAGATCTAATCCTCTGAAACGCTGCCACCTCTCGGCAGCAATAAGCGCATTCCCAATTCGTGAAGCGATTTGGGACACGATGCGCGTTGATCGAGATATTATCTGGAGAATAATCATGACGAGTATGACTCGCCGCCGTCTGCTGACGCTTGGTGCAAGCGCGGCTGCTTTATCTGTCGTCTGGCCTTTTGAGGCCTTCGCGCAAGACGCCCATCAGCAACATATGCAGCATGGTGCAGCCGAGGCACAAACAAAAGCACAGGCTTTGCCGATCCCGTCACTAATAGAACCGGATGCCGCAGGCCTTGTGAAGCTGAAGGTTCAAAAGGGGCGACATTCCTTCATCGAAGGAAGTGGTGCGGCTTCAGCAGGGATTAACGGGACTTATCTTGGTCCGGTTGTCCGCTTGAAGAATGGAGAGGCGGTCACGCTTTCCGTTGAAAATGGTATGGATGAGGAAACAACCCTTCATTGGCATGGTCTTTTCGTTCCCTCCATTCTGGACGGTGGGCCGCATAATGTGATCGCAGCAGGTAAAAGCTGGGAGCCGAAAGTTACCGTCAATCAGCCTGCTTCGTTTAACTGGTTCCATCCGCACCTGCATGGGGACACCGCCCGACAGGCGCATATGGGCATTGCCGGGCTGATGATTGTTACGGATGGCAAGGATAGTGAACGTGGCCTGCCTGAGAGCTACGGAATTGATGACATCCCGCTCGTATTGCAGGATCGCAGAGTTGTCGACGGAGACAAGGTTTATCAGCCCGATATCATGGATCTGATGCACGGCTTTCGCGGCGACACGCTAATCGTCAATGGTGTGATTGCCCCACAAGCGCAAGTTCCGGCATCCATTGTGCGGTTACGTATTCTGAACGGTGCCAATGCGCGCAATTTCCATGTGCGTCTCAGCGATGATCAGCCATTGCACGTCATCGGATCGGATGGTGGCTATATAAGCAAGCTCGATACAGTCCAACGCCTGACGATCAGCCCGGGCGAGCGCTATGAAGTTCTGGTCGATTTTTCCAAATCGAAAGGCACTTTGGATCTGCTCACGGCCAGCGATGACAGCGGTGGTGACGACCTGTCTTTGATGCAGTTCATCGTGGATGACAAAATCGACGGTCCGGTGAAAGCTTTGCCTGCCACGCTTGATGGTCCCGATAAGCCTGACGAAAAGCTTTCGGTGCGCAGGCGGTCATATTTCTTCGATGAACGTATGGCCGAAAACATGAAGCTTATGATGGGCGGTATGTCGAGCGATCCACATGCCGGGCATAACATGCCAGCTATTAGCGATCACGACATGCATTCGGGTCGGAACAATACCGACACCGGCCCTGCATTGCAGGCGCTCACATCAGGCGTTCAAATGGCCATCGCGGAAAAGCCTTTCGATATGAGCCGCATTGATGCCGAAGTTAAGCTTGGATCGTGGGAAATCTGGGAGCTGATGACCAAAGAAATGGCGCATCCGTTCCATATCCACGGAGCGTCGTTCCGCATTCTTTCGTTGAATGGCGAGGCACCGCCGGTCCATCAAACAGGCTGGAAAGATACGGCTCTGATCAATGGCAAGGCCGAAATTCTGGTTCATTTTGATCGCGAAGCTACGCGCGATCATCCGTTCATGTTCCACTGTCACGTGTTGGAACACGAAGACGTTGGTATGATGGCGCAATTCGTAACGGCCTGATCAACAAGTATTCTGCGCGTCGTTCAGAAACGACGCGCAGTTTTATAAGTTTCGAACAATTCGCTTCGCTGTGCGTTTACCGCTTATCACCAAACTAAATAAGAGGAGGAGATAATGCGATCTTTCGTTCTAGCTTCATCGATAGCACTTATTGCAGCACCAGCCTTTGCCCAAGACGTGACCGTTAAAATGTACGAGGCTCTGGAAACCGGGCAGGGGAAGGAGATGGGAACCGTAACCGTGTCCCAAGGCGCTGGCGGCCTTTCATTCAAAGCGGATTTAAATGGACTTCCCGGTGGTGAACATGGCTTCCATGTTCATGAAAAGGGCAGTTGTGCGCCTGCGGAACAGGATGGGAAAATGGTTCCGGCTCAAGCCGCCGGTGGCCATTACGATCCGGAAGGTTCGAAACACCACATGGGTCCGGAAGGTCATGGTCATATGGGCGATTTACCGCTGTTGAAGGCTGATGCGGACGGTAAGGTCAGTGAAACGGTTGTTGCGCCACGCCTTAAGTCACTGGACGACATTAAAGGTCGAGCACTGATGGTGCATATGGGTGGAGACAACTATGCCGACCAACCCAAGCCACTTGGTGGTGGCGGTGCGCGTTTTGCCTGTGGCGTAATTGAGTAAAGTTTCATCAGCTTTTTACGCATCATTCTTGGGTAAGAAATCAGTCGAGCGGACTGATTTCCCTGAGTAGCTGTTTCTCACTTTTACCGGAAATGCTTTAACCCCAATTCTCTATGCGGATTTTTGAACCGTCAGAGAAACGCGAAATATGGAACGGCGACGGATCAACCACTGGCGTTTCGCCGCTGACCATATCTGCAACCAGTCGCCCGGCACCCGGCCCGATGCCAAACCCATGCCCCGAAAACCCTGTTGCAACGATAAGACCATCAATATCGGGCAGGGGTGAAATTACTGGTATGACATCCGGCATAGTATCAATGAGACCGGCCCATTCCTGAGCAATTGTTGCTGATGCAAAGGATGGAATAGCAGCCTTGAGTTTGGCCAATACTGCCGCATTCGCAGCGCGGTGCGGTTCAGGATCAAGTATGCGGATTTTTTCAAAGACCGAAACTTGATCTGCGGGCCGAAGCTTCCATTGGAAGGCTTCCTCGAAGAACCGCTCACCGAAGCGAAAACGCAAAGATTTCCATTCGGTCGAGTGCGATGGAAGGAAGTCCCGGAAAAAACGGAAACTGTCAGGTACGATATCCGCAATCGAGCCACCAAGGCTCGCGACCGTGTAGCCGCCATCGAGCCGCTTACGCAGCGCGAAATCTGAAAACGCAATTGCCGGATCGACGTCTGCCTCAATAGGGGCAGTGCGAAACACCGATGATTTGACTTTGAGTTGCGGAAGGCGGGCCTTGAAGTCCGATATGATCAACCGCGACCAGGCCCCGCCTGCCACCACAATCGCCTCACAGGCAACGCGGCCTTTTTCGGTCAGGACTGCGGAAACGCGTCCATTGGTTGTTTCAATGCCGCGCACCGCACAATTTTGCAGAATGACGGCACCCAGTTCTTGCGCTTTGGCTGCGAAGGCAGGAACTGCTTTCTGTGGTTCAGCACGCCCATCGAGTGGGGTGATCATACCGCCTTTGAGCGGACGCGTGAGTCCGGGGGCAAGGCTGGTCGCCTGTTTGCTGCTTAAGAGTTCTGTTTCAATACCGTGTTGACTGGCGATTTTAATCCACTGCGAATAGCGCTCGACTTCTTCTTCCTTCTCGGCGGTATAAGCGATACCCGTAACACGAAACCCGGTTTCGCGGCCCGTACGTTCATTCATACCTTCCCAGAGGCGCATACTCTCGACAATAAGTGGCATTTCTCGACTGTCGCGTCCGGTTCTGCGGCACCAACCCCAATTGCGACTTGATTGTTCGCCTGCAATTTCGCCTTTCTCAAACAAAGCGACAGGAATGCCACGCTCTGCCAGGAAAAGAGCTGTCGATACACCGATCACACCACCACCGATAACGGCGACCTTCGTTCCCTGTGGCAAACGCTCGGCGGTTGCCACCTTGTCGGTGATCGGCCCCATTATCAGACTCCTGCAATACGAATATCGAATTAACACCGGAGAAACATTGCGCGATTTACGAGCTTTTTCAACTGGATAGTGCAGAAAATTATTGTGCGTTCCAGCATGTTTTAGCAAATGCCTGAGACCTTTGGTCGGGTTTTATTGGCAAAGTCGTTCAACTGCATTTATATGCCATCTGATGATAACAGGACTCTCGGCCTCATCTATGGACGCACGCACTCTGCAAAACACCAGACTGGATAGGAATACTGCTCCGGCGCTGACGCTTTCAGGCATATGTCGCCAGTTTGGTACGGTGCGCGCCGTTGATGATGTTTCGCTTGATGTTCAACCGGGAGAGATCATCTGTCTCGTCGGTCATTCCGGCTGCGGCAAGACCTCGCTCTTAAGGATTGTTGCAGGGATCGACGCGCCGGATGAAGGTCAGCTTACCATGAGTGGTAAGACGCTCGTCAGTTCTTCTATCTTCGTAGAGCCCGAAAAACGCAATATAGGCGTCGTGTTTCAGGATTATGCGCTCTTCCCGCATCTGACGGTAAGGGAAAATGTGCTGTTCGGTTTGCGTAAGATGCGCAAGGACGAGGCGAAAGCACGAGTTGATGAATTACTTGCGCTGGTTGGTCTGGTAGCAATGGCGGATCGTTATCCGCATATGCTTTCGGGCGGAGAGCAGCAGCGGGTCGCTCTTATCAGAGCGTTGGCACCAAAGCCTGATTTGCTGCTGATGGATGAACCTTTTTCCAATCTTGATCGCGGTTTGCGTGCGCGTGTCAGAAGCGAGACTATTGCTTTGCTTCGTGCATTGGGTACGCCAGTCATTATTGTGACGCACGAGGCTGAAGAAGCCTTGTCCACGGGCGACCGCGTGGTGTTGATGCGTTCTGGAAAGATCATTCAGGCCGGTCCAGCCCGCGAACTCCATAACCAGCCTGCAACGCGCTACGCTGCGGATTTCTTCTGCGATTTTAACGCCCTCGATGGGAGGGTAGATGATGTTTCCGTTCAGACACCTGTCGGCGCATTGGCATTACCAGATAATATGCGACAAACCGGAGATGTCGCCGTCTATTTGCGCCCAAGAGATATAGAAGTCATATCTACTGAGACTAAAGTACAAGACGGATTGTGCGGTCGCATCGAAAGCCGCACCTATTTGGGCGAAACGGAAGAGCTGACTGTCTATCTGGATGATCAGAACGTCCGCCTCCGTGTGCGGACAGATCAGTATATTGCCGCCGGAGCAACGCATGTCTGTGTGCAGATCGACTGGAGCAAAGCGTTGGTTTTTGCAAAAAATGAGTAAATAACTCATATTTTAGGGCGTAGTTTATTGACCCTGCATATACCGCTTCCTATAGTCTGATTGCATGACTTATCGTTTCAAATGAACCAAATTCTACCGGAGGTAAAATGCCCAAGATCGCGCGTGCTGGACTGGCTCTTATGGCGGCGACGTTTCTCTCAGGTGCAGCCAATGCAAATGAAGTAAACATTTATACGACGCGTGAACCTGGCTTGATCCAGCCTCTGCTGGACGCCTATAAGGAAAAGACCGGAACGACCGTTAATACTGTTTTCCTGAAGGATGGCCTTGCCGAGCGTGTGGCATCTGAAGGTGACAAATCGCCAGCCGATATTCTCATGACGGTCGATGCGGGCAATCTGGTTGATCTTGTCGACAAGGGCCTCACCCAGCCGGTCGAATCCCAGGCTCTGAAAGATGCAGTGCCTGAACAACTTCGCGATGCCAATGGCAATTGGTTCGGCCTGTCGATGCGCGCTCGCGTTGTCTATGCAGACAAAGATCTCGAACTCGACAAGATCACCTATGAAGAACTGGCTGATCCGAAGTGGAAGGGCAAGATCTGCATCCGTGCTGGCCAGCATCCATATAACACCGCGCTGATTGCTGATTACATCGCTCATCACGGTGCAGAAAAGACCGAAGAATGGCTGACTGGCCTCAAGGCTAATCTGGCGCGTAAGGCTGCCGGTGGTGACCGTGACGGCGCCAAGGATATTGTTGGCGGCATCTGCGATATCGCAGTCGCGAACTCCTATTACGTTGGCCTGATGCGCTCAGGTAAAAGCGGCGACGAGCAGAAGGCATGGGGCGATGGCATCAAGGTCATCCTGCCAACGTTCCAGGACGGCGGCACGCAGGTAAACATCAGCGGTGCTGCTGTTGCCAAGAATGCGCCAAACAAGGACGAAGCTGTCAAGCTTCTCGAATACCTTGCTTCGGACGAAGCTCAGCAGCTGTATGCAAAGGCCAATTACGAATATCCGGTCAAGACAGGCGCTCCAGTTGATCCAATTGTTGCATCCTTTGGCGAGCTGAAGATCGACAAGGTGCCGCTTTCGGAAATCGTAAAGCATCGCAAGCAGGCCAGCGAACTGGTCGACAAAGTCGGCTTTGATAACTAAAAGCTGATTATTCTTGTAAAAATGACGCCGGTGCAAAACCATTGCGCCGGCGTTGTAATATGAAGGTCGACCAAAGTGCCGGAACCTGTGCAAGCCGCATCGTCATCCATGCCTTATCGCAGCCGTTCCGGGAGCAGCTGGTTGTGGCTTTCAGGACTGATTGCACTGCTGGTTTGCTTGCCTGTTTTGGCATTGGTTGTGGAAGCGCTTCGTGGCTCTTCCGGCTTTTGGGGCCATCTGTTTTCAACAATTTTTGCGACGGCCTTCACTGATACGGTTATCTTGCTGGCGGGTGTCGGGTTTATCACCGCGTTGGTTGGCACGTCTGCAGCCTGGCTTGTAACGGCATATGATTTTCGCGGTCGTGGCGTGCTCGAATGGGCGCTTTTGCTGCCCCTCGCGGTTCCTACTTATATTGTCGCTTACGCCTATCTCGATATTCTGCATCCGATCGGACCAGTACAGAGTGCGATCCGCTTTGTGCTTGGCTATGATACGCCACGCCAGTTTCGCTTGCCGGATATAAGATCTATGACCGGTTGTATTATCCTGCTCGGCTTCGTTCTCTATCCTTATGTCTATATTCCGACACGGGCGATGTTCCTCACACAATCGGCCAGCCTGATTGAAGCAGCGCGCACATTGGGCGTTAGCCGCAGAGGAATTTTCTGGCACGTGGCATTGCCACTCGCGCGTCCCGCTGTTGCCGTCGGTGTAAGCCTCGCTTTAATGGAAACGCTCAATGACGTTGGTGCCGCCGAGTTCCTTGGCGTTCGGACATTGACGGTATCGATCTACACAACATGGGTCACGCGCTTTGATTTGCCCGGTGCTGCACAGCTCGCCCTAGCGCTTTTGTTATTGGTTGTCGCACTTGTATCAATCGAGCGCTGGGCGCGGCGCAAGCAACGCTTCTCATCCAATATTCGCCACTCGCGTGGGTTTGAACCGCTTAGGGTAAGCGGCATCAATGGCCTTTGGCTTTTTGTGCTCTGTGCCGCTCCAATAATCGTCGGCTTTATCATGCCTGCGACCTATCTCGTAATTGAGGCGGTTAAACGCATACGTTTTGCGGGCATTTCTCCCCGCCTTGCCAGTGAAGCGTTCAACACGGTGATGCTGGCTTCGGTCGCAACTGTTCTGGTCCTGCTGTTTGGTATGGTGGTGGCTTATGCGATGCGGCTCTTTCCGGGAACTGCCTCGCGGTGGTTCTACCGTTTTTCGACCATGGGCTATGCGGCACCCGGCACGGTGATTGCAATTGGCATCATGATCGTTTCAGGTGCGGTCGATCGGCTGTTCGATGGGGTCTTCAGTTACTTTTTTGGTATTTCAACGGGGCTGCTGCTGATCAGTACAGGCGCTGCCATTATCTACGCCTATGTAGCGCGCTTTCTGGCAATCTCTGCCGGAGGTATAGATGCGGGGCTCGAACGCATTCCACAATCGCTTGATCATGCGTCACGCACTCTGGGGCGAGGGGTAACGACAACATTCCGCCAGATACATCTGCCGCTTTCAAAAACGGCTATCGTTGCTGCTGGGCTTCTGGTGTTTGTTGATTGCGTGAAGGAGCTGCCTGCAACGCTTCTGTTACGCCCGCTCAATATAGAGACTTTTGCCACCCATCTTTATGGCGAGGCTGCGCGTGGAACCTATGAAGAGGCGTCAGTTGCAGCATTGGCAATTGTGGCAGTTGGCATATTGCCGGTTATTCTGCTCGCCCGCGTGGGACGCCGTTTGGGTGGACAACGCAGTTAACGGTGGAAGTTCTGCAATATCAAATTGTTACAAAGCCGTTATGTATCGCGACTTTAACGCGGCAGTACTTTCCCGCTTTCGAAGTTCCATAAATCCAAAAAGTCTAGCTCTATCAAGGGCTTTGCAGCGGTGCGTAGGTGCCCTCTGACCGAGATATCTTAATGATTTCAACACGATATTTCGCGTGAACGCAATAATATGTGACTGTATTGTGGAGGGGGTTCCATGCTTCTACCACGTTGAAGCCACAAAGCGAAAGCTGAATGGGCACATGGAAACAACGTCTCGGATTTAGACACGATAGCCATACGGGCTGGTCTTAAAAACTCTGGGCATGACTTGGATGATGAAAACAATGCTGGATACGCAACAATGGCTCCCGGTCGAGTTGCTGAATATTGGTTTGGCTGCCGCCGTTTTCTTCGCCTGCCTTGTGCACTCTTTGTGGAAGGCTGTCTTCGATGAACTCAATCCCGTTTTCTGGCGCCGTACCGCAGCAGTTCTTTGGGCGGGTGTTGTCATCGTCGCTCTGAGCAGTGGAATTGAAAGCTTCAACTGGCCAATGATTATTGGTTGGATGATGGTGGCTGGCGGTGTCGTTGCGACAGCCATCCGCACAGGCATGGGCTATTATCGCCAATATTCGGCGCATAATGTGCGCCGTACCAAATTTACAGATGCGCGCTTTTCTGGCCCACGCGTTTCTGGACGGTGATAGCCATGTTTGCAAAGACTGTTCAAATGCCTCTGCGGCAACACCGTCCACATAGTCTGCGTTCGTTCTTTATCCGCGCTTTTGGTTCTGGACGATACCGTAGATATTCGTAGAACGGGCGCCTGAACGGCAATAGCCCAAAATAGGGCCTTCGGCTTCAGTGAGAGCCGAGGCCATGTCATCGACATTCTCCTGGGTCAGT
Organism: Ochrobactrum quorumnocens; assembly: GCF_002278035.1. NCBI lineage: Bacteria > Pseudomonadati > Pseudomonadota > Alphaproteobacteria > Hyphomicrobiales > Brucellaceae > Ochrobactrum > Ochrobactrum quorumnocens. The sequence continues at coordinate 273,100 of NZ_CP022603.1, forward strand.
TGGCCGCCAACAACCGGGATGTAATAGGTCTTGATGCCAGCCTTTTCGGCAACTTTGGCAACTTCGGCGAAGCTTGGCTGATCTTCACCGCCTTCACCATCGGGACGATTGCAGATAATCGTCTGAAAACCTTCAGCCGCAATATCACGCACATCATCTGGCGAAATTTGGCCGGTGACTGAGTAATTGTCGTCGATCTGCCGAATATCCATCGTTTTTCCACCTGTATTGTAAATCGCTGAAAGGCTCATTTCCGGTTAGCGGGTATAGCTCGTTATCGACTTTATCCGCAAGTGTTGAGCCGCTGGACTTGCTTGCTGCAGAGGTGTTGGATAGTAATTCCACATGCGGGCAGAAACGACAGGCAGCGGAACGATATGACGATGCAGAACATCAGCCAAAGTGTTCCGCGTCTTGCTCGTCGTGAAACCGGTTTTCACGAAAGCAACCGTGACGTCCCGGAGGAAGTGCCTGTAGCCATGAGCTATAATGGCACGACGCATGCCGTCATGATGGCTACACCCAATAATCTCGAAGATTTCGCAGTAGGTTTCAGCCTGACCGAAGGCGTCATAGATTGCATATCCGAAATCGAGGATCTGAACATTGAAGTCTTTGAAAAAGGCATTGATGTTCAGATGCGGCTTGTCGGACAGCGGGAGGAAATGCTTGTCGCTCGTCGCCGTTTCATGGCCGGGCCGGTCGGTTGCGGCTTGTGCGGAATCGATTCCATAGATCAGGCCATACGCCCATTATCTGCGATCAAGGCGGATAGCTTTCAGGTGAAAACTGGATCAATTGTTGCTGCAATGGATGCCTTGGGGCGCGCGCAGCAATTGAATAAGCAGACACACGCAGTTCATGGCGCTGGCTTTTTTGTGCCGGGTGAGGGGCTGTTTGCGGTTCGCGAGGATGTTGGCAGGCATAATGCGCTCGACAAGCTAATCGGCGCGCTCACTCGCGCAAGCAAACCCGCAAACAGCGGGCTGGTTGCCATTACGAGCCGTGTCTCAGTGGAGATGGTGCAGAAGGCCGTTATTCTCGGAGTACCACTGCTTGCAGCGATTTCAGCACCGACGGCTCTTGCCATCCGCACAGCAGAAGAGGCCAAACTGACGCTTGTGGCGCTCGTCAGAGGCGACGATTTCGACGTCTACACCCATCCTGAGCGCATTGTTATTCAATAGCCAGCCTCTCATACCAAGGCGGCTCAAGATGCTGACGCATCACGCCTTGAAAATGTTCAGTCGCCACTCGGGCTTAACCAAAGTCCAATGAGTTGCACTCAATGAACTTTGGTATCAGATTTGAGGCTGGCTAATCTTTATTTATACGAGTGCCGCAATGCGGGCGCGTTCGCTAACAATCTGCAAAGCTGCGTGCGCGGCTTCGACACCCTTCACCTTGAAATGGTTGAAGAAGAAGTCGTGATGCTCCTTGCTGTCATGGTAATGATGCGGGGTGAGCGATACGCTAAGCACCGGAATTTCAGTCTCAAGCTGTACCTGCATCATGCCGTTGATGACGGCAGTAGCAACGAAATCGTGGCGATAAATGCCACCGTCAATCACAAAAGCAGCCCCCACAATGGCGGCATAGCGGCCGGTCTTGGCGAGTGTCTTTGCATGAAGTGGAATTTCATAAGCACCGGGAACGTCGAAAACATCAACTTCTACGTTGGTGCCAGTTTTGGCGGCCAGTTCGGCGATGAAGCTTTTACGTGCTTCATCGACAATATCCGCATGCCAGCGTGCCTGAATGAAGGCAATTTTGAAGGATGTCTTGTTCGGATAGCTCTGGTTCATAGGTTCCTCACGAAACTAGAATCAGGGCGCACAAAGGAACGCGAGTCACGCCAATTTAAGCGCAACCAAACATTCTTTCGCTCTCTTCCATCCGGACTTTAACCGTCGGCTCCGGCATCTCACCGGATCTGCTGACCCTGAAACAAACTGCCGAATCGGCTTTCTGTTGCAGGCGCTCGCGGGCTCGAAGATCGCTCTTCATACCGCCGGTGGGGAGTTTCACCCCGCCCCGAGAACAAACCCGCACACCATTGTGCGAGCGAACGGAAATTATGCATTCTGGAGGATAATGTCTAGCCCGCTCACGGTAATTTTATACTACTTTAAAAAGCGGAATGCGTTGCATTTTGCCGATTTTCTGAACTGAGCGAAGTTTTGTCATCAGAAATATGATGAACGAACCAAGTATTTAATTTTGCTGGGATATTTGGTGAATTTTTCCAACCATCCACCTGCTTGAATTGAACGGGTCGATTTTTCTCACCTAACCCATATTGACACATATCCCGTATTTGAGCCTATCCTAAGAACACATCTTGTCTTGCAGATGATTTTCATTCAAAAAAGACAACGTTGTCAATCGCAGAAGGAGCTGCGAGAAATAAGTGGGATGGAGGTCTCAAAGCAGATTGAACGATCTTCTGGGTGTGCGGGCCTGATGCCTGACGACAGCATCCGACGAAATTTTGTTTTGTAGAGTTCTACGGGAGGTAGACACATGCATAAGTTTTTCAGAATGGCCGCGATGGGCACAGCTGCCTGTGCAATGCTTGCAGCAATGGCACCTGCTACGGCCAGCGCACAAGACAAGCAGAACGTTGAAGTCTTGCATTGGTGGACAGCTGGCGGCGAAGCTGCGGCCCTTGATGTTCTGAAGAAAGACCTCGAAGGCAAAGGCATCAGCTGGACGGATATGCCAGTTGCAGGCGGCGGCGGTACGGAAGCCATGACGGTTCTTCGTGCGCGCGTTACGGCAGGCAATGCGCCAACTGCAGTGCAGATGCTCGGCTTCGATATCCGCGACTGGTCGGAGCAGGGTGCCCTCGGCAATCTCGATGAGGTTGCAGGCAAAGAAGGTTGGGACAAGGTTATCCCGGCACCTCTGCAGGAATTTGCCAAATATGACGGTCACTGGATTGCAGCGCCTGTAAACGTTCACTCCACCAACTGGATGTGGATCAACAAGGCAGCGCTCGATAAGGCTGGCGGTAAAGAGCCAACCAATTGGGATGAACTCGTAGCGCTCCTCGACAAGTTCAAGGAACAGGGTATTACCCCAATCGCTCACGGCGGTCAGCCATGGCAGGATGCGACGATTTTTGATGCCGTCGTGCTCTCCTTTGGTTCGGACTTCTACAAAAAGGCTTTCGTCGATCTCGACCCGGAAACTCTGGGTAGTGATAAGATGAAGGAAGCTTTCGACCGCATGACCAAGCTGCGTTCTTATGTGGACGACAACTTCTCCGGCCGTGACTGGAACCTTGCTTCGGCAATGGTTATCGAAGGCAAGGCTGGCGTACAGTTCATGGGTGACTGGGCAAAAGGCGAATTCATCAAGGCTGGTAAGAAGCCGGGCGAAGATTTTGTCTGCATGCGTTACCCAGAAACACAGGGTTCTGTGACCTTCAACTCCGACATGTTTGCGATGTTCAAGGTTGCTGACGACAAGGTGCCTGCACAGCTCGAAATGGCTTCGGCTATCGAAAGCCCAGCATTCCAGTCGGCCTTCAATGTGGTCAAGGGTTCGGCTCCTGCACGTACCGATGTGCCTGACACCGATTTCGACGCTTGCGGCAAGAAGGCCATCGCTGATGTGAAAGAAGCTGCGGATAAGGGGACGATGCTCGGTTCCATGGCTCATGGCTATGCAAATCCGGCTTCCGTTAAGAATGCGATCTATGACGTCGTAACCCGTCAGTTTAACGGTCAGCTCTCGTCGGAAGACGCCGTCAAGGAACTGGTTACCGCCGTGGAAGGCGCGAAGTAAGCAGACAGAGATTGTCTGGGGAGCGTCCGGGATACGCCCGGATGCTCTCATTGCATACGCTATAATTCATTGAAAATAATGGCTTGATACCGCCCACAACACCTGCGCTCTAAGGTCTTGTCTTAACGCACATCTGATCCGAAAATCATTTGTTACTTTTCGGAATGCGCTCTTAAACAAGCGGGCAGCAGGAAGCGGTAGCTTAAACAGGATGGCGCAAATATGCAGCGTAACAGCCGACTACAAGAACTGGTGCCCAAGCTGGTTCTCGCGCCGAGCTTCTTGATTGTCCTCGTCTTTGTATATGGATTTATTATCTATACAGGCGTTCTTTCTGTCACAAACAGTCGCATGTTGCCGTCCTACGGCTTTGTTGGCCTGTCAAATTATGAAAAGCTTTGGGCACTGCCACACTGGTGGCGTGCGGTAACCAATCTAGCGATTTTCGCCTCGCTTTACATCATCATTTGTTCGGTTATCGGCCTCTTTCTGGCAATCCTGCTCGATCAGAAGATCCGCGGAGAAGGCTTTCTGCGTCCGATCTACCTTTATCCGATGGCGCTTTCCTTCATCGTGACGGGTACGGCGTGGAAATGGTTTCTCGATCCGGGTATCGGGCTTGAGCACACGGTTCGCCTATGGGGCTGGGAAGGTTTCACGTTCAACTGGATCAAGAGCAACACGATGGCAATTTACTGTCTGGTGATTGCTGCCGTCTGGCAGTCGTCAGGCTTCGTCATGGCCATGTTCCTTGCTGGTCTGCGTGGCGTTGACAACGAGATCATCAAAGCGGCGCAGATCGACGGCGCTTCGACCGGAACAATTTATCGCCGCATCATCATTCCTTTGATGCGCCCGGTGTTCTTATCGGCTTTTGTGGTGCTCGCGCATCTTGCAATCAAGGCCTATGATCTTGTGATCGCGTTAACTGGCGGTGGACCCGGACAGGCAACCGAATTGCCCGCGACCTTCATGTATTCCTATACGTTCACCCGCAATCAGATGGGTATCGGTGCATCTTCGGCAATCATCATGCTTGTGATGATATTCTCGATTATCATTCCGTATCTCTATTCGGAAATTCGTGGAGGGTCGCGGTCATGAGCGCCCAGACCCAGGAAAACGCCATCAACAGTGGCAAGCTGACACGCGCTTTGATTTATTCTGCGCTGCTGCTGTTCGCAATTTATTATCTGCTGCCGCTCTATGTGATGCTGGTGAATTCCTTCAAGCCGCTGGAAGAAATTCGTCAGGGCGGCATGCTGGGCCTGCCGCAGCAATGGACCATTGAACCCTGGCTTTCAGCGTGGTCGACTGCACAAATCGGCGTGCAGCCTACAGGCCTCAAACCCTTCTTTATCAATTCGATCCTGATGGTTGTGCCTGCCGTTGCCATCTCCACAGTTGTCGGTGCACTGAACGGCTATGTGCTTACTAAATGGCGCTTTCGCGGCTCCAATATTTTCTTCGGCCTGTTGCTGCTGTCCTGCTTTATCCCGTTTCAGATTGTGCTTATCCCAATGGCGCGCGTTCTGGGAATGCTCGGTATTGCGGGCACGATCTGGGGTCTGATCCTCGTTCACGTGGTCTATGGTATCGGCTTCACGACGCTTTACTTCCGCAATTATTACGAGGCATTTCCGACCGAGCTGGTACGTGCGGCGCAGATCGATGGAGCTAGTTTTTTCCAGATTTTCTCGCGCATTCTTCTCCCATCGTCTGGCCCGATCATCGTCGTCTCGGTCATCTGGCAGTTCACCAATATCTGGAACGACTTCCTATTCGGAGCGTCTTTCTCTGGTGCAAATTCAACACCCATGACTGTGGCGCTCAATAACCTCGTTTCCTCCTCCACAGGCGTCAAGGAATATAACGTTCACTTTGCAGCTGCCATTCTGGCGGCGTTGCCAACGCTGATCGTTTACATTGTTTCCGGGCGCTACTTCGTGCGCGGCCTGATGTCCGGTGCCGTTAAGGGATAAGTCTGACATGTCATTTCTGAAAATTACTGATCTTTACAAATCCTACGGCAATGTCTCGGTCTTGAAGGATATCAATATCGAGATTGAGGAAGGCGGCTTTCTGGTACTCGTCGGCCCATCAGGCTGCGGCAAGTCCACATTGCTGAACACAATTGCCGGTCTTGAGCCTATTACGTCTGGCGATATTCTGATCAATGATCGCTCCGTTTCCGGCCTGCATCCTTCGCAGCGCGATATTGCGATGGTGTTTCAGTCCTATGCGCTTTATCCGAACATGACCGTGGGCGGAAACATCGCTTTCGGGATGGAAATTCGCAAAGTGCCTAAGCCTGAACGCGAGAAAGCCATTCAGGAAGTCGCAGATATTCTGCAGATCGGCCATCTGCTGGACCGCAAACCAAGTCAGCTTTCTGGTGGTCAGCGGCAACGTGTAGCGATGGGGCGCGCTCTGGTGCGCAATCCACAGGTCTTTCTGTTCGATGAGCCGCTCTCGAACCTCGATGCCAAGCTGCGCGTTGATATGCGAACCGAGATCAAGCGGTTGCATCATCGCATGAAGACCACGATTGTCTATGTGACCCATGATCAGATTGAAGCGATGACGCTTGCGACCAAGATCGCTGTTCTGAAGGACGGCGTTTTGCAACAATTCGGCACTCCGGCTGAAATCTATAACAACCCGGCCAATATGTTTGTCGCGGATTTTATGGGCTCACCTGCGATGAACCTTCTTCATGCCGGCATCGAAAAGAACGGCTCAGAGCTTGCGGTCGTGCTTGAGCAGGGCGAGGGTGAAACGCTGAAGCTGCCGCTGAAAACAGCACCACAAAGCCTCCGCGAGTATGTGGGCAAGCAAGTCATGTTTGGTATCCGCCCTGAAGCCCTGACCGATCCTGATGGCGCTGACCGCAATGCTCAAGCTGTGGTTGAAGGTGAGTGCCTGATTGATGTTGTGGAACCAGCAGGATCGGACACATTCGCTGTGACGCGCATTGGTGGCAAGCAGGTTGTCGCGCGTTTACGTGCTGATGCCCGTATTGTTGCAGGCCAAAGGTCGCGGCTTGCATTCAATCTCGACAAGTCGGTGTTTTTCGATCCATCAACTCAGGGTCGGATTTTATAGCGGCTCATTTTAACGGGCTATTCTTTGGAATAGCTCGAGCAGTGGATATGACTAGCTTCCAATGCATGGAAACTGAACGGAGAGTTCATGTGATGCATTGGAACACCAAACTGGCAATCGTGTTGACCGCTACCGTCCTTTCGGGGGCAGCACATGCTAGACTAATAGTCAGTATGAAGCTTTTGGCTCGCATCTTTTAGCAGGCGGCAGGGCATCCGCGTTGCTGAAACTTGACGCATTCCAGCAAGTGTCCGGGGATAAGATTAAGGGCAAGGCCAGGGCGGGATCATTGTTCAGTCTTTTATGAAGCTGTCGAACTCCAATCCGTCGATTGTATTCTCGGCTGCGCATATGACTGTTCGAGAAGACGGTACACCTGTCCTTGAGTTTATCCGTTATCGCTTGATGTCGGACGACAGTGCAACGGTTACCGTTCAAACGCACTTTCCAAGAACATATGACGTTATAACCGAGAAAAGGTTTTTGACTGCAAGCTGGCTGATGGTTTGACTTTTGCCTATGGAACGACCCATTAACTGCACACTGCAACCATTCGGCGCGCCGATCTGATTGCAGCAGATTGGCGCTCCAAATGAAAAGGGCGCTCCCAAAACTAGGAACACCCTTTTTCATGCTTGCCTGGAGGGCAAAATTCTATTTTGTGGATGCTGCGTCTAACGCAGGAAGTCCAACCCAAGAAGACCGATTGCCAGTGCGGTATTCAGCGAAATGATCATCATTCCATAGACGATCGCTGTTCTTGTAATATCGCTCATTTTCTACCTCCTTGAACCGCGACGCCTCCACATCGGATTCTAAAGCTCGAGAACTGTAACGAAATGTAACAGCCCGTTACGGGTAGCGCAACCCATTTTACATAAATGTGAACGAGTGTAACAGCCCGTGAGAAAGTGCCCAGATCCCCGATATTGGTTGGTTTGTGAGATAGTCACCGCATTGTGACGTGAAATTAACTGGCAAATTTCGCGCGGACGCTACATAAAGCAGAAGTTGTGATTGACTGACGAAGTCGTCCTTAATTCTCTGCTTTTATTCGGATTTTCATCTTGAACCGGATCGTTCCACTCGTGCTCGCAATTGCTCTTTTCATGGAGCAAATGGACTCGAACGTTATTTCAACATCGCTTCCTGCAATTGCCGCGGATATCGGCACCAGTCCAATTGCGTTAAAACTCGCATTGACGGCTTATCTTGTCTCTCTTGCGGTTTTTATTCCGGTGAGCGGATGGATGGCCGACCGATTCGGTGCCAAGAATGTCTTCCGGGCAGCGATTGCGATTTTCGTGGTTGGCTCGCTGGCTTGTGCTGCGTCCAACTCGCTTGCTGCTTTTGTGGGCGCAAGGTTTTTGCAGGGTATGGGTGGCGCGATGATGACGCCGGTCGGGCGATTGGTTCTCATCCGTTCGACACCCAGAAGCGAACTCGTCTCAGCCATGGCGTGGCTCACGATCCCTGCGATGGTTGGGCCGTTGGTTGGCCCGCCTGTGGGCGGCTTCATAACGACTTTCTTCTCGTGGCACTGGATATTTCTGATCAACGTTCCAATCGGCGTAATCGGAATTTGGTTTGCGACCCGTTTTTTGCCCGACAATGATGAGCGGATCATAAAGCCCCTCGACTGGCCCGGATTTTTCCTATCCGGCATTGCCATGTCGGGCGTCGTGTTCGGCCTGTCGGTTGTAAGCCTTCCGGCTCTGCCGCCGGTGATCGGTGTTGTGACAGTCGCTGTCGGGCTGATCTGTTCGGTGCTTTATATCCTTCATGCGCGTCGTGTCAGCGATCCGCTTCTCAACCTGAAACTCTTCGATAACCAGGTCTTTCGCTCTGCGGTTTTTGGCGGCAGCGTGTTCCGGCTGGGTATCGGCGCAATTCCGTTTCTGCTGCCTTTGATGTTTCAGCTTGGTTTTGGCATGACGCCGTTTCAGTCAGGCATGATGACATTCGTTTCCGCGATTGGTGCTATCAGCATGAAGTTTGGGGCTAAGCGCGTCTTTAGCCTGTTCGGCTTCCGCCGAACCTTGATGTATGGTTCACTGATTTCAGCGGCATTCATTGCCGCAAACGGCCTGTTCTTTCCTGAAACGCCTTATGGATTCATCATCGGCTTCCTGCTGATTGGCGGATTTTTCCGCTCGATGTTCTTTACCGGCGTCAATGCGTTGGCTTTTGCCGAAATCCCAGATGCAAAGACAAGTCAGGCGACACCGATTACAGCCGTTGCACAGCAGGTTTCAATTGCGCTGGGTGTTGCGATGGCGGGTGGCATTCTTGAAATCAGTACAGCTGTGCGGGATGCTCCGCTGCAGCTTGCGGATTTCCATACTGGCTTTTTTGTCGTTGCAGCTGTTTCGGCCACAGCCTTCTTCTGGTTTGCAAAGCTGGCGCCAGATGCTGGACGTGAGCTTTCCGGCCCGGCAATCCTCAAGTCAAAGAGCAAAGAGCGCACAGCTTTAGAGGCCGCGGATTCCGCTAATGGAAAATAAAAAGGCAGCTTTGAAAGCCGCCTTTTTCTCAACCTATCTTATCGCGCCACGACTAACCCTTAAAATCGCGGGCAAGCAGATACAGTTCAACAGATTCTGCACGCGATGCTGGTGGCTTGATATGATGAACGGAACGGAACTTCTGTTTCAGCATTGCCAACAGGTCGTTTTCAGTGCCGCCCTGGAATGTCTTGGTGAGGAAGTGCCCACCCGGCTTCAACACTGAAACCGCAAAGTCGGCGGCCACTTCACAAAGATGCACGGTACGCAAATGGTCCGTACGGCGGTGACCGGTCGTCGGTGCCGCCATGTCCGAAATCACCAGATCCGGCCTGTCGCCGAGCGCTTCCATCAGCTTCTCTGGTGCCGTTTCATCGAGAAAGTCCATTTCCAGCAGAATAACGCCGGGCAATGGATCAACGTGCAGGTAGTCGATGCCGACGACTTGCGGATTTTCATCGGTGGAACCGACAATCTTAGCTGCGATCTGCGACCAACCGCCGGGTGCTGCACCCAGATCGATGATCTTCTGGCCTTTTTTCAGAAGGTCGTAGCGATCATTAATTTCAATCAGCTTATAAGCCGCGCGTGAGCGATAGCCGTCTTTTCTCGACTTGTGCACGTAGGGATCGTTCAGGTGACGTTCCAGCCAGCGCCGCGAGGATTCCTTGATCGTTCCGGCTTTTTTCTTCACGCGAACGCGCAGATTGCTTGTGCCAGCACCGCCGCGACCACCGGTTTTCGTGCCGCCTTTGTTTCCGCCTGCTTTGCTCATCTTCAATGCCTGTTTCTTACGTCGGTTTTACTGCCAGCTTTGGCAGTTTGGGCGCGGTTATGGCGCCAGGCACCGTCACGCGACATGAGTTCGGTCAATATGCCCTCGCGTAGTCCGCGATCAGCAACGAGAAGTTTTTCACTGGGCCAGACATTGCGTATGGCATCGAGAATGGCACAGCCCGCCAGCACGAGATCAGCTCGGTCGGCACCAATACAAGGATTGGCAACCCGCGCGTCAAAATCCCATGACAAGAGACGGCTTGTCATCTGTGTCACTTCTTCTGATCCCATCCACATACCATCGACGCGACGCCGATCATAGCGCTCCAGTCCGAGATGGATTCCGGCGAGTGTGGTCACGGTGCCGGATGTACCGAGCAGGTGAAAACGTGAGCTTGCGGTGAGCTGGCCCAGACAATGACGTTCCGCAAACCCGGACAGAAGTTCCGTGACATGGCCGACCATGGCGTCGAAGCTTTCTTGCGTGACGTTACGTCCACCAAAGCGTTCGGCCAAAGTGACAACACCGACGGGGAGGGAAGTCCATGCCGTGATATGTTCGGCAAGACGCGGCGAACGGCGCTGGGATACATCGATCAGTGCGATTTCTGACGAACCGCCGCCAATATCGAAAAGCACGACTGCGTCGGTCTCGCGCGTTACCAGTGTTCCACAACCAGATACAGCAAGGCGCGCTTCTGTTTGGCGGTCAACGATTTCAAGTTCAAGCCCGGTTTCTTCACGGACCCGAGCGAGAAACTCTTCGCCATTGGCTGCCGAGCGGCAAGCCTCAGTCGCAATCAGGCGTGCACGTCTGATCTTACGTGCTGCAAGCTTATCGTGGCAGATTTTGAGCGCATCAATTGCACGCTGCATGGCATGTTCGCTCAAACGACCAGATGAGCTAAGGCCTTCGCCAAGGCGAACAATGCGCGAAAATGCATCGACTACGCGGAATTGGCCCGGGCGTGTTGGCGAGGCGATCAGCAAGCGGCAATTGTTGGTACCAAGATCCAGCGCTGCATAAAGCGGTGCTTCCTGCACATTGCTGCGCGGAAGATGCGTTCCACTTTGATTGCGCTTGGATTGCTGTGATTGCCCCTGAGAGTTATCTGAGCGGGGAGCAGCATTCTGGGCCTTCGCTACATTGTCTGCATGCAAAGGCAAACCGCTTTGCTGCCGGGCCTGCTTTTTCTTGCGGGCGCGGCGACGGCGATTCGATATTTTCCCAACTGGTTTGCCGTCGACAGATTTGGCATCGACAGTAGGAGCTTCAGCAATGACTGGCTTTTGCGTATGCGTTTCCGTACCGCGAGATACTTTTCCGCGATTGCGACGGCGTGCACGCTTGCGCTGGCTTTGCGAGCCCTTGCTTTCCGTGTCTGAGCGTCCTGAATCGGAGGCATTGGGTGCCTTGCCGACTTCTGAAACGGCTTCCTTGCGCGGTTTGCGCTTGCCGTTCTCGGGCGGATTCCGGGTCTGTAGATTGCCCGTTTGTCCACCGGACGCCCCTTGATGCGCCATTCCTGCAGGGCGCTCCTCGGGGTTCTTCAAGGTTTTTATCCTTATGGCGCCGCGCGAACCTGAAAGGACGCAAGCAAGGCGCTTCAATTTTTACGTTGTCCTTAATGTAACAGCGCTTTGGGCATTTACCAAGGGGCAGGCAGGGAAGTGACATTGGAAAATTGATAAAACCACGAATGAATTTAATAGGGCACATATGATCAGGGGCTTTCGTTGTGCACAAAAGCCCCTGATCTCGAAGTATAAGTTGTTCTGGTGAGCGTTAGATATCGTAGCTATGTGCCGCATTGATCGTAGCTACGAATTGTTTGGTGCGTTCGCGCGCCGGATTGACGAAGACATCATGCGCGCTGCCAGTCTCGATAATGTTGCCTGACTCCAGAAACACGACATTTTGCGCGATCTTGGAAGCAAGACGCAAATCATGCGTCGCAATGACCATTGTCGTGCCTTCCTTGGCCAGTTTGCTCAACACATCTACAACTTCGGATGCGAGCTCTGGATCAAGTGCTGACGTCGGCTCATCACACAGAAGCACACGCGGCGAAGGAGCCAGCGCACGCGCTATGGCGATGCGCTGCTGCTGCCCGCCGGAAAGGGTTGCAGGCCATGCATCGGCCTTGTGCGCCATTCCGACTTTTGTCAGCAATTCCATTGCCCGTTCCTGCGCCTTTGCCTTTGGCCATTTCAGGACCGTTACGAGGCCTTCCATCACGTTCTGGATCGCTGTCTGATGCGGGAAGAGCTGGAAGTTCTGGAACACCATTCCGGTTTGGCGGCGGATCGACTGGATTGCCTGCCAGCTTGGCTTACGATCAGGATCGAGCGTAATGCTTTGTCCGCCAAGAACCAGCGTGCCGGAAGTTGGAATCTCAAGCAGATTGATGCAGCGCAGCAAGGTGCTTTTGCCGCCGCCCGACGGGCCGACAAGTGCCGTAACTGTGCCTTCAGCGATCTTCGCATTGATATCATTGAGGATAACAACGTTATCGAAGCTTTTTACGATATTTTTGAGCTCGATCATGCGTTTGTCTCCAATGTTCCGCCATAGCGTCTGAAGCGCTTTTCGAGCCGAGCCTGAAGATGGGACAGGACAGTGCTGAGCGCCAGATAAATCAGCGCGGCTTCGATATAGAGGATCAGAGGTTCATAGGTCGTCGCAACGATGCGCTGTGCTGACTGGAAAAGCTCAGGTACTGTAATCGCTGCGGCAAGCGAGGTATCCTTTACCAACGAGATAAAGGTGTTCGATAGCGGCGGAACAGCAGTGCGGGTTGCTTGTGGCAGAATGGTGCGGGTCAGCGCCTGACGCCAGCTCATGCCAATCGAATACGCGGCTTCCCACTGGCCTTTCGGCACTGAGGAAATAACAGCGCGAATGACCTCGGAACTGTAGGCGCCGACGTTGAGCGAAAAGCCAATGACTGCTGCTGTAAAGGCGTCGAGATAAATGCCAGCGCTTGGAAGGCCGTAAAAGATCACGAACAGCTGCACCAGCATTGGTGTGCCGCGGAAAATCCACACGTAAAAGCGTGCGATGAGCGACACCCAAACCGGGGAAAACAGGCGTACGAGCGCTGTAAGAAGCCCGAGGGACAGCCCAAATATGAAGGACAGAATTGTCAAAGGGATGGTGAACATCAGCCCGGCCCACAGCAGGGTGGGCAGGGAATCTGCCATGAGTAGAAGCCAATCGGGCACGTGTTCGGTCCTTAAATGGGAGATTCCAGAAATGATGCGCTTCAGAACGGTATATAGGCACAACGAAAGGAAGCCGGAAACATGTTCCGGCTTCCTTAATTGCACTTATTCGAAAATTATTTCGAAACGTCCTGGCCGAAGTACTTCTGCGAAATCTTGTCGTAAGTGCCGTCAGCCTTGATTTCATCAAGAGCCTTGTTGATTGCAGCGACCAGATCGTCATCACCTTTACGAACAATGATGCCTGAAGCGTCTGCATTTTCCTTTTCAGCGACAACCTTCACAGGTGCGTTTGGCTGATGCTTTTTGAAATCAAGGTACGACAGGCTGTCATTGAGCGTCGCGTCGGCACGGCCGGTCAGCACCAGCTGGACCGATTGATCAAAGCCGTCGGTTGCAACCAGTTCTGCGCCGGCTTCTTTGGCAATGCGACCATAATTACTGGTCAGCGACTGAGCAGACTTTGTACCCTTCAGGTCAGCAAAATCCTTGATCGTATCGTTCTTGTCATTGACGATAAGAACAACCTTGGAAACGATGTAAGGGTTGGAAAAAGCGAATTTCTTCTGGCGTTCTTCAGTGATGCCAACCTGATTGATGACGGCGTCATAACGCTTGGCATCGAGACCGGCAATAAGACCGTCCCACTTACCTTCGACGAATTCAGGCTTCACGCCGAGCTTCTGAGCAACAGACTCACCGATTTCCACGTCAAAACCGACAAGTTTGTTTTCCTTGTCGTGGAAGGTGAACGGCGCATAGGTGCCTTCTGTGCCGATCTTCAGCACGCCTGCCGATTTGATGGCGTCAAGGTTTTCACCGGCCAGTGCGGTCGAGAGGAGGGCTGCCTGGAGAACACCAACGGTGGCGAGGATTTTTGCGAACTTCATTTTGAGGCTACCTGTAAAATTATTCGGTGAGACGTAAAATACAGGAATTTAATTCTAATGAAGCGTCTAAAATCGCAGCCGTAGCCTCCCATGAAGAAATTATTTCTACTTTATTATCAATTACAGCAATCTGAATCCGCATATCGGGATCTGGCAATTTCTGGTTCTAAAGTACGGCGTATTTTATATTCACGCATGACTTTGCCCCAAAACCGGTTCCCACTTTTGGGAGACATGCTGAACCACAATGAAAAACGCCGCCTTTCGGCGGCGTTTGTAGATCGATTGTCTCTGTAATCAGGCTTTACCAAAGCCACCGCCTGTTGGCGTCACAACGGTAAAGGCTTCACCTGCTTCAAGCACGGTCTGGTCGCAATTGCCGAGCACCTCAACGGTGCCATCCTTGCGGCGCACTTCGTTGCGTCCGGTCTGACCCGGTTCGCCGCCTTCAAGACCGAATGGTGCTACCCGACGATGACCAGACAAAATTGCAAAGTCGAGCGTCTTCAGTGCACGGATCGTGCGCTTGGTGCCATCACCTGCATGCCACTTACCCTTTCCACCAGAGCCTTCGCGGATATGAAAGTCTTCCAGCAATACCGGGAAACGTGTTTCCAGAATTTCTGGATCGGTAAGGCGGGAATTGGTCATATGCGTATGGACCGCATCAGCACCATTAAATCCCGGCCCGGCTGGCGCGCCGGAGCAGATGGTTTCGTAATACTGATACTCGTCATTGCCGAATGTGAGATTATTCATGGTGCCTTGCGCTGCAGCCATCGCCTTGGTTGCGCCAAACAGACAATTGGTGACTGCCTGACTGACTTCGACATTGCCTGCTACAACAGCAGCCGGGAAGCGTGGAGAGAGCATCGAGCCTTGCGGAACGATGATCTTGATCGGCCGCAGGCATCCGGCATTCATCGGAATGTCGCCTTCAACCAACACGCGGAACACGTACAGCACTGCAGCACGCGTTACGGGTTCGGGTGCATTGAAGTTGTCTGGACGTTGTTCTGAGGTGCCGGTGAAATCGACCGTTGCTTCGCGCTTATCGCGGTCAATTGTGACCCGAACTTCGATCTGGCAACCCTGATCCATTTCATAGGTGAAATGACCGTCTGGCAGCTTGTCGAGAACACGGCGCACACTTTCAGCTGCGTTGTCCTGAACATGGCCCATATAAGCTTTGACGACATCTTCGCCGAAGAGGCCGATGATTTTTTTAAGCTCAGCGACGCCCTTTTCATTAGCCGCAATCTGCGCTTTCAGATCGTTGACGTTCTGAGTGAGGTTGCGCACCGGATAGGTCGCGCCTGTCAGAAGTGTTGAGAGAGCATCTTCCCGGAAAGTACCACGATCAACCAGCTTGAAGTTGTCGATATAGACGCCTTCCTGCTCAATGTTCACTGCCAAGGGCGACATTGAACCAGGCGCGATGCCTCCAATGTCGGCATGGTGACCACGGCTTGCAACCCAGAACCGAATTTCACGATTTTCATCGTCAAACACTGGCGTGCAGACGGTCAAATCGGGCAGGTGCGTTCCACCATTGTAAGGCGCGTTGATCAGGAACACGTCGCCCGGCTTGATATCTGTGTTCTCACGGATAGCCGTTGCAACGGACGCATCCATGGAGCCGAGATGCACTGGCATGTGCGGTGCATTGGCAACCAGATTGCCTTCTGCATCAAACACGGCGCAAGAGAAATCGAGACGTTCTTTGATGTTGACCGAATAGGCCGTGTTCTGGAGCGTTACGCCCATTTGCTCTGCAATAGACATGAAGAGATTGTTGAAAATCTCAAGCATCACCGGATCGGCTTCTGTACCGATTGCTGTGCGCAAAGGGAGTGCCTTGATACGTGTCAGAACGATATGATCATGCTGGGTCAGGCGGGCTTGCCAACCATCTTCGATGACAATCGTCTGGTTCTTTTCGATGATGATTGCAGGGCCGGTAACAGTCTGGCCACGCTGGATCTTCTCGCGAATAACAACGCCTGCATCATGGAATTCCCCATGGGAAAAGAAGCTAGAGCGCTTCGCGGTTTCCGCCTCCAGATCGCTTTCGAGAGGGAGGCTCGTTTCCGTTTCGCCTGCACCACCGCCAACTGCTTCGACTTCAACAGCATCGATGACCAATGCCTTGTTTTCTGCAATGAACCCGAAACGGCGCTTATGTGCGATTTCAAATTCCGAACGCAAACGTTGGGCGCTGTCCTCAGAAGGGAAGGTTGCTTCAATTGAAAGCACCGTATCCGTACCCGCATAACGGATATGCGCACGCAGATGTCGCTTGATGGCATCGGTTTCGATGCCTTGTGTTGTGAGTTCCGCAACGCATTCTAGTGCGAGTTCTTCGGCAAGGACATTCAGTGCGGCAGGTGCCGAAGCATCAAGTGATACGCCCAGAGCTTTCTGACGCGTTGCGCGAATATCCGCGAGACCCATACCGTAGGCTGAAAGCAGACCCGACATTGGATGAATAAGGATGTTCTTCATGCCGAGTGCGTCAGCAACGAGGCAAGCATGCTGACCGCCAGCCCCACCGAAGCAGCTTAACGCGTAGCGGGTGACATCATAGCCGCGCTGGACGGAGATTTTCTTGATCGCCTCGACCATATTGGCCACAGCAATGCGGATGAAGCCGTCTGCCACTGTCTCCGGCGAACGGCCGTCGCCAATCTGAGCGGCCAGATCTGTGAACAACTCACGCACGCGCGCGACATCGAGCGGTTGATTCTGCTCAGGTCCAAAAATCGCAGGGAAGTAATCGGGGATTAATTTGCCAAGCATGACATTGGCGTCTGTGACAGCGAGTGGCCCACCATTACGATAGCAGGCAGGGCCGGGGTTTGCACCCGCCGAATCTGGTCCAACGCGGAAACGTCCAGCATCGTAATGCAGGATAGAGCCACCGCCAGCAGCGACTGTATGGATCAGCATCATCGGCGCACGAACACGGACGCCCGCGACTTCTGTCTCAAAGGCGCGCTCATATTCGCCATCAAAATGGGCGACGTCGGTTGACGTGCCGCCCATATCAAAGCCGATGACTTGACCGAATCCGGCAGTCTCACCGGTACGGGCGAGACCTACGACACCACCCGCAGGGCCGGACAGAATTGCATCTTTGCCCTGAAACAGATCAGCGGCGGTAAGGCCACCCGATGACATCATGAACATAACGCGAGCGCCAGTGCGTTCGACGTCGAGTTCATTGGAAACCTGTGCGACATAGCGGCGAAGGACAGGCGAAAGATAAGCATCGACCACAGTCGTATCGCCACGCCCGACAAGCTTGATCAGGGGAGAGACTTCATGGCTGACGGATACTTGTTCAAATCCGATTTCGCGCGCAATGCGAGCGATTTCAGCCTCATGCTCAGGAAACTTATAGGCATGCATGAGGGCAATTGCGATCGACTTATAGCCCTGTTCTTTAAGAGAATGCAGCGCAGCTGCTGCCTCGGCAGGATCGAGCGCTTTTTCGACTGTGCCGTCTGCACGGACGCGCTCATTTAGCTCGGTCACACTATTATAAAGCGCTTCTGGCTTGATTATTTCGGTCGCAAAGATGTTTTTGCGTTCCTGATAACCGATGCGCAGAGCGTCACGGAAGCCCTTGGTGGTGATAAGTGCCAGCCGTTCGCCCTTACGCTCGAGAAGTGCATTCGTGGCAACGGTGGTGCCCATGCGCACTTCGCCAATCAGCCCTGCTGGAACTGGCTCGCCAGTGGTCAGGCCAAGATGCAAACGGATGCCGTGAACGGCTGCGTCCTTATAGGCTGACGGGTTTTCGGAGAGAACCTTGCGTGCATGAAGAGTGCCCTGCGGGTCGCGTCCGATGACGTCGGTGAATGTGCCACCACGGTCGATCCAGAAGTCCCACACCCCGCTTCCCGTTCCGCTCATTCTTGGCTCCCTCATGCATGAAGACAGTGTATTTCTAAATCTTTTCGGATTTTCATACTCCCACTTTATTGACAAAATGTCGATAAGATGGTGACATAAAATTCACATAAGTAAGGGAGCAACCATAATGGGGAATAAGAGAGACTCGGAAATAGCGGCAGAAATGCCAGAGCAGGGCTTCGATGAAGTTTCACTGCCAAAGCATCTGCGTTCTGTTGCCTCTCTCGGTCCTATTGTTTCGTCTGCTCATCTCGCCGAAGGCGGCTCTCCCGGTATGTCCGAAGTTGAGTATGGCCTTATTCTTGCATCGCATGCTTTCTCGCGCTGGATGGTTCGCTGCATGGCAGCCGCTGGTTTGCCGGGACTTTCTCCCATAGAAGTACTGATCCTGCATTCGATCCGCCACCGCGGGCGGGAGAAGAAGCTCGCGGATATATGCCTCGTGCTGGATATAGAAGACACGCACATCGCAACTTACGCTATCCGCAAGCTGGAAAAAGCCGGACTGCTGACAACCGGCAAGGCTTCCAAGGAAAAGACGGTCAAAATTACGGAGAAGGGCGCGGAGGCTTGCGCCCGCTATGCGCAAATCCGCGAACGTCTTCTGGTTGATTCCACAGCCAATGCGCGTCCATCTGAAGAGACCTTATCTGAAGTGGCGGCATTGCTGCGTTTCATGTCCGGTGCATTCAATCAGGCCACACGGTCTGCCATCACGTTATAAGAGAGTTACGCTTTTGAACGGAAACGAGTTGAACTTATCTGTTTCAAAACCTCTGCTGACGGTCGAGGGCCTCAGTGTAGAATTTGGCTCGAGCCGGGTAGTCGATGATTTGAGCTTTTCCGTCGCGCCCGGACGTACTTTGGCTGTCGTTGGTGAATCGGGTTCGGGCAAGTCGATTACGTCGCTTTCCATTATGCGGCTCGCAGATATGAGCGGTGCAAAATTTCCGTCCGGTCGCATTTTGTTCAATAGTCCGGATGGCGAGCGCGATCTGTTGAAGGCTGATCAGAAGGCTATGCGCGGCATTCGCGGCAAAGACATCGCGATGATTTTTCAGGAGCCGATGACATCGCTCAATCCGGTATTTACCATCGGAAATCAGCTTTCCGAAGTGCTTATGCTGCATGAGGGCATGTCTAAAGCTGCTTCTCTCGCAGAAGGTAAGCGCCTTTTGGAAATGGTGCGCCTGCCGGATGCGGAAGGGCTGCTCAGGCGTTATCCGCACCAGCTTTCCGGTGGGATGCGTCAGCGCGTGATGATTGCCATGGCGCTCGCATGTCGTCCAAAGCTTCTGATTGCCGACGAACCAACAACAGCGCTCGATGTCACCATTCAGGCTCAGATCCTGCATATTATTAAGGATTTGCAGAAAGAGCTTGAAATGGCAGTCATTTTCATCACGCATGACATGGGCGTGGTGGCAGAAATGGCTGATGATGTCGTCGTCATGTGGAAGGGAAAGAAGGTTGAAGAGGGCCCGGTTGGCCGTATCTTCGAAGCGCCGCAGCACCCTTACACGCAAACGCTTTTGTCTGCCGTGCCCAAGCTTGGCAGCATGACAGGCGAAGCATTCCCCAAGCGTATGCCGGTCATGATGATGCGCGATGGTGTGCCTGTTCTTTCCGGGGAGGAGCGCATTCAGGATACGGCGAGCTATAGCGACAAGCCGCTATTGGCTGTTGACGATCTTTATGTGCGATTCCCGATCAAGAAAAACCTTTTCGGTAAAGTCACCCATGTCTGCAACGCCGTATCGAAAGTGAGTTTCGATATATATCCCGGCGAAACGCTGGCGCTCGTTGGCGAGTCCGGTTCCGGCAAGTCAACAATTGGGCGCACAATCCAACAGCTTCAGTCGCCGCTGGCTGGCGATATTCGATTCAATGGCAAAGCCTACTCTCGGATGAGTTCTTCCGAGCGCTACGCAATGCGCCGTGAAGTTCAGTATATTTTTCAGGACCCGTTCGCATCGCTCGATCCGCGCAAGACTGTCGGATTTTCAATCGCTGAACCAATCCGCACTCATGGTCTTCTCGACAATAGCAAGGCCATTAATGCACGCGTGGCTGAGTTGCTTGAGCGTGTAGGTCTTGGACCGGAACACGCAACGCGTTATCCTCACGAGTTCTCAGGCGGTCAGCGACAGCGTATCTGCATTGCGCGCGCATTGGCTTCAAAACCCAAGCTGATTATTGCGGATGAGGCGCTGTCTGCCCTCGACGTCTCCATTCAGGCTCAGGTGATCAATCTGTTCATGGATCTGCAGAAGGAACATGGATTGGCCTATCTCTTTATCAGTCACGACATGGCTGTTGTTGAAAAGATGAGCCACCGCGTTGCTGTTCTGTATCTCGGTCAAATCATGGAGCTCGGTTCGCGCAGGCAGGTTTTTGAGACGCCGTCGCATCCTTATACGCAGCGTCTGTTGTCGGCTGTTCCTGTTGCCGATCCTTCGGTTCGGACTGAGCGCGCCGCATTGGAAGGTGAAATTCCGAGCACCACGCGTCGTATCGATGACAAGCCTACAATCTATAATCATCGCGAGGTTGCGTCAGGGCATTTTGTCGCCGAAAGCGCCTGACCGACCGAAGTAGTTTTCGTCGCATTATTCCTACGCAAAGCCGCTTCACACCTTTGCCGGAAATGCTCCACAAACCCAAAGGGGAAAAATAATGATAAAGAAAACACTGAAAGCTGCTCTGCTGGCTTCCGCTCTGTCAGCGGCTGTGTTTGCATCTGCTCCGGCGTTTGCCGCCGGCAAGCTGACCATTTCATCGCCGCAGGACCCGGGCAGCTGGGACCCGATCGACACATTCCTCGTCAACTGGGCGTCGGTCGCCACCAATATTTTTGACGGTCTGGTTTATCGCGGTCCTGATTTGAAGATCGTTCCAGGCTTGGCGACTTCATGGGAAGAACTCGACGAAGGCAAGCGCATCCGCTTCACCTTACGCGAAGGCGTCAAGTTCCATGACGGCGAGCCGTTCAATGCGGAAGCCGTAAAATTCACCTTTGATCGTTTGCTTGGCGAAGATGGCGCGAAAGGTCCGCAGCGTTCCAACTATATCGCAATCGACAAGGTTGAAGTTATCGACGACAAGACTGTCGATTTCCACCTTAAAACCCCTGATCCGGTCCTGATCACCAAGCTCGCCGGTTATGGCGCGATGATCGTTCCGCCGAAATACATCACCGAAAAGGGTGACGATTATTTCAACACGCATCCGGTCGGAACTGGCCCGTTCAAGGTTGTTTCCTATGAACCGAAGGTCAGCATCAAGCTCGAAGCCTTTGCTGATCATTGGGGTGGCGCACCAAAGCTTTCAGAAGTCGAATACCGCTTCATCACTGAGCCTTCGACTGCTGTAGCCGAACTTCAGGCCGGTCGCGTTGACATTGTCATCCCACCGACAATTCCAATTGGCATGATCCCGACAATTGAAGGCGATCCGAAGTTGGAACTCGTAACGACCTCAGGGCCAACGGTTTACGCTCTGCGTTTCAACACCGCCGACGGTATCACCAAAGATGAACGTGTCCGCAAGGCCCTCATCATGGCCGTGGATCGTGATGCGATCATTCAGTCGATCCTTGCTGGACAGGCGGAAGCTATCGCAAGCTTCCAGGGTTCGCTCTCGTTTGGTTTCGATCCGAACATGAAGCCACTATCTTACGATCCTGAACAGGCTAAGAAGCTGCTCGAAGAAGCCGGCGTGCAGCCGGGTGCAACGGTGCAGATCGACGTGCGTGGTCAGGATGCGAGCTTTAATGAAGTTGCACAGGCCATCGCAAGCTTCCTGCAGATGGTTGGCGTTAATGCAACCATAAAGCCTTATGACACCAACGTTCTGCTCAACGACATCATCCCGCAGGGCAAGACCGGCGCAATGTTCCAGCAGGCCTGGGGCGGCTGGACCTTCGATTACGATAACACTGCTTACTCAATGTATCATTCGGGCGAAAAGTGGAACCCGTACGACAAGGACGAAAAGCTCGACAAGATGCTCGAAGCACAGCGTTCTGTTCTCGACCGCGGCGAGCGTGAAAAGCTGCTTCAGGAAATCGCGCAATATGCAGCCGATCGGGCTCTCGAAATGCCGCTTTACAACCTGAAGGCAATCTTCGGCGTCAACAAGCGTGTGAAGAACTTCGTTCCGGTTCCTGACAGCCGTCTGCGTCTGACCGACGTAACCGTTGAGTAGTAACTAATACGGCAAGCCGGTTATCATCGGCTTGCCGCAGCATTTCGGAGGCGCTCTGGTGGCCGGATTTCTCATAAAACGAATTTTGCAGGCGTTATTCGTGTTGATCGCGATGACGCTGCTCGTCGCATTTGCGATCCGCCTCACGGGCGATCCGGCACTGATGCTGACGCAAGGTGCGGGTAGTATTACTGAAGCCGATCTTGTGCGTATCCGTGAAGGGCTGGGTTTGAACCAGCCGTTCCTCGTGCAGTATTGGCAGTTCCTCAAAGGACTGTTCACACTTGATCTCGGGCGGAGCTTTCTTGGCGGTACTCAAGTCTCGGTTCTTGTTGGAAGCGCGCTGCCTGCAACATTGATGCTGGCCTTCGCGTCTTTGTTCGTTTCTATTGTGATCTCGGTACCGCTTGGCATTAAGGCCGCTGTATCGCGCGGCAAATGGGCCGATCAGCTCATTCGTATATGTTCGCTCGTTGGCCTGTCTTTTCCGAACTTCTGGCTTGCCACCATGCTGGTGCTGTTGTTTGGTATCTATCTGCAATGGCTGCCACCGAGTGGCATGAGCGGTATTGCAAGCTTTGTGATGCCAGCGTTGACCATGGGCATCATTCTGACGGCAACCAATGTTCGTCTGGTGCGGACATCAATGCTCGAAACCCTACAGTCGCAATATATCATGGTCGCCCGTGCTAAAGGCTTGAGCGAGAACAAGGTACTCTACAAGCACGCATTGCGTAACTGCGCCATTCCGCTCATTACCTATATCGGTCTTCAGTTTGGTGGACTTTTGGGCGGCATCGTTGTGGTTGAACGCGTGTTCAACTGGCCCGGCATGGGTACGCTTGCCTTTGAAGCTGTTGCCAGCCGCGATTATCCGGTTTTGCAGGCCACAATCGCAATTCTGTCGATGCTGATTATCGGCGTTAATCTTCTGGTGGACATCGCCTACGGCCTTGTCGATCCGCGCATTCGTACGGAGTAGAGCAAATGGCGACCAAAACATCGAGCCTCGTGTACTCGCGCTTTGCAAGCCTGGAGTTCGTGGTTGGCTTTGCGCTCACCGGCGTAATCTGTCTTGCAGTAATTTTCTCAGGCTATTTGTTTCCAGCCGGTGCCAACAAGATTGATCTCATGGCGCGTCTCATGCCGCCATTCGTCAATCCAGCACATATTTTCGGCGCCGATCCGCTTGGGCGGGATGTGCTTGCGCGCGTAGTCATCGGCGGCAAGATTTCGCTGTTCGTTGGCTTTGTCTCGGTGATCGGTTCAGTAATCATTGGCACCATCATGGGGCTTGTTGCGGGTTATTATCGCGGTTTCTGGGACATGGCGCTCATGCGCTTTGTCGATGTGCAGCTCGCAATGCCGTTCATCCTGCTTGCGATTACCTTCATGGCCATTCTTGGTGGCGGACTGCTCAACACGATCATTCTGCTGATCGTCTCGCAATGCGTGCAATATGCACGATTGGTGCGTGGTTCCGTGCTGTCGCTGCGCGAACGTGAGTTCATCCTGTCGGCTCGTGCGATTGGCGTGAAGGACTGGCGCATCATTTTCCAGCATCTTCTGCCTAACTTGCTGGGTCCTGTCATCGTTTTGATGACGCTGAATGTCGCCAACAATATCCTGCTTGAATCCAGCCTGACCTTCCTGGGCTTCGGCATTGATTCAACCATTCCCAGCTGGGGTGGAATGCTGGCCGACGGCCGTACTTATCTGCAGACTGCGTGGTGGGTAAGCCTTTTCCCGGGCCTTGCCATTCTTTTCACCGTGCTCGGTCTTAACCTTCTGGGTGACTGGCTGCGTGATAGCCTCGATCCAACTGGCAGGACTTCGCGATGAGCGTGATTTTTGAAAAGACCTATCCGCGTTCGATCAATTTGCTGATCGAACGCTTTGCAAAGCCGGAAATGCGCGGTGCGAAGGTTGAGGCCTGGTTGTTCGATGATCAGCCAAGCCGCTATTCAGCGGAAACTAAATTGCGTGAAGCAGGGATCAATGCCAAGCTGCGCTCGGCCTATAAGCCGCTTCTGCATTTTTTCCTTGAAGAGGTAGATGGCGCCGCACTCAAAGCGGCATCAATTCGCTATCCTCGCCATAATAATTGCGTAGAAAACCGCTTTTTGCTGGAAACCTATCCACTATCGGCGCTTCTGCCACAGGCTGAAATTAGCTTTAGCGCATCCGGCAAGGACGATTTCATCTATGAAGTTGACCTTACTTTTTTTGATGGACGTAATGAAAGCCACCGGGTCTTCGCGCCCAATCGCGTGCATGAAGATTTTATTGGCGAAACGCTTGTTTCACCGACAGGCTGGCTGATTGTCGAACATGAAGGCAGCGTTGAAAATGCGCGCTTTGAGACAGCTTATGAGAAGCTGTTTCATGATACGATTTCGACCGTTGCGGTCCATGACTGGGGTCGGGGCGAACCCTACTTTGAAGAGCTGAATATTTCAGTCAGCTTGCCGATCACGGATCGGCGCCTGCCGTATGATGAGGAAGCGCTGAGCCTTACTGAGGCGCTGCACGAGGATATTTATTTCTCGCTTCTCGAAGTATTCCAGAAGAAGTCAGGTCGTCCTGTCGGCGATCGCGGATTGCAGCCGGGTCAGATTGTACCGGAAGTGCGCTTCCGCGATACAGAAGCTTCAGTCAAAATTGAAACACGTCCGCTTTCGACGACAGATGCCTTGACTGCCGAGCAGGTGCTTGAAAATGCACAGGCACCGCTTTCCGCTGATCAAATCCGTCGTGAGATTGCAAAGCTTGGCGGCTCGCCTTTTGAAGCAAAAACTCGTTCAGGCCGCACCGTGCGCGCAACCTTTGTCAAAGGTAGCGATGCACCGATGATGATCAGTGCCAGTCAGCATGCGAATGAGACCACAGGCGTCGTCGGTGCATTGCGTGCAGCAAATCGTCTTGCAGCACGTAATGGAGCGCATTTCTCAATTTCGCCGCAGGAAAACCCTGACGGATATGAAATTCACAAGCGTCTCTGTGCGTTGCAGCCGCATCATATGCATCATGCTTCACGTTATACTGCTTTGGGTGACGATCTGGAGTATCGCAGCGGTGAGGGGCTTTATGAGAAGGCTATTCGCGTAGAGGCGGAAGCGCTCACGAATGCGAAGCTTCACGTCAATCTGCATGGTTATCCATCGCATGAGTGGACACGGCCGCTGTCGGGTTATGTCCCACGCTCCTTTGCGATGTGGACGCTACCGAAGGGCTTTTTCCTGATTATTCGCCATCATGCGTCATGGGAAAAAGAAGCCGAACAGCTTATGGATTACGTGACCAGGCATCTTGGCGCGATCAACGGTCTTGTTGAGTACAACAACGCTCAGATCAAGCTGTTCGAGCAACATGCAGGCGAAACCGGCTTTCGCATCATCAACGGTTTTCCGTGCATGGTCGGTGTTGATGACCGTCACACGGTTCCATTGACCCTGATTACCGAATATCCGGACGAAACCATTTATGGCGATGCCTTTGTAAAAGGTCATACGGCGCAGATGGAAACCGTTCTCTCGGCTTATGACGCCTTACAGCAACTGTTGCCGACCACGCCTGTCGCTTAATCAGAGATAGTAAATGCCAATACGATTGCCGCCAATCATTTCGACGGCAATCTCCATCTCGTAAATATCGCGCAAAATATCCGGGTGAATGATTTCTTCCGGTGACCCTTGATGAACGACCTTGCCCTTGCGCATGGCAACGATATGGTTGGAATAGCAGGACGCGAAATTGATGTCGTGCAGGACCAGTACGACTGTTTTCCCAAGTTCGTCTGCTGCACGCCGCAACAGTTTCATCATTGAAGCTGAATGCTTCATATCGAGATTGTTGAGCGGTTCATCAAGCAGGACGTAATCTGTATTCTGGCAGAGAACCATCGCTACGAAGGCGCGTTGACGCTGCCCGCCTGATAGTTCGTCCAGAAAGCGTTCCCCCAGTTCTTCAAGCCCGAGATAGCCGATTGCCTGTTCAACGTGATTGAAGTCTTCGTGCGTTGGCCGCCCTTTGGAATGCGGGTAGCGCCCAAACGTCACCAGATCGCGCACGGTCAGGCGTGAATTGATCGCGTTCTCTTGCCTTAAGATCGAAAGGCGTTTTGCCAGCACATCGCCCGGCGTGGTTGAAACATCCAGCCCATCTACAGTGACACGGCCTTCATCCATTGGCAGCAGGCGACTGACCATCGAAAGCAAAGTCGATTTTCCAGCGCCATTTGGCCCGATGATCGAGGTAATGCCACGCGCTGGCAATTTGAGCGTGACATCATCGACAACGATTGCATCGCTATAGGATTTGCTGACTTTGTTTATTTCGATCAACGTGCGTTCCCCCTGACGAGAAGGATAATAAAGACGAGCCCGCCCAGAAACTCGATGATGACACTGAGCGCGGTGTTGAATGAGAAAACGCGCTCAAGAATGGTTTGACCGCCGACAATACAAAGGATTGCCAGCAAGACGGCGACGGGCAACACGACGCGGTGCTTTGACGAACCAGCAATCATGTAAGCGAGATTGGCGACCAACAGGCCGAAGAAGGTTATCGGCCCAACAAGGGCAGTCGATACGGAAACAAGGATCGTAACGATCAGCAGAATGCGGTGCACAACTCGACGATGATCGACGCCCAGATTGATGGCTGGGTCGCGGCCAAGTGCCAGAATGTCGAACATATTGAGAAAGCGCAGACCGTAAACTGTGACTATCGCCACAATGATTGCCGCAAGAAGCAGAATATCCGCATTAACACTGTTGAAGCTTGCAAAGAAGCGGTCCTGAAGTACGGCGAATTCGTTCGGGTCGATCATCCTCTGCATGAGGTTCGACAGGCTTCGGAAAAAGACACCAAAGACAATCCCGACAAGCATGACGAGATGCAGGCTGCGAGCAGCGCCCGAAAACAGCCATGCATAGAGCGTGCTGGCAAAAACCACCATAATGGCGGTTTCGGCAAAGAAACGCGCATTGGGTCCGATCCCGTTCACATGGATGGCACCAACTGCAAAGACTGCAAGTGTCTGGATCAAAATATAAAGTGCATCAAACCCCATGATCGAGGGTGTGAGGATGCGGTTATTTGTGACTGTCTGGAACAGTACCGTCGAGACCGCAATCGAATAGGCAACAAGCACCATTGCCGCAAGCTTGGTGCCTCGAAAGCTTAAGATGAAAGACCAACTACCTTTTGCACCCAGCGTCATGAAGGCGATGCAGGAAGCAATAACAAGGATTGCAAGAAGCGCGATGATTATGCCGGGACGTTTAAGCAAGGCGTGATCCCCGGCGCAAAAGCAGATAGAGGAAGATCGCACTGCCGACGACGCCCATCATGGTACCGATGGGGATTTCATAAGGAAAGCGGACCAGGCGCCCGACGATATCGCAGGCAAGTACAAGACCCGCACCCAGCACAGCCACCCATGGCACGGAACGGCGCATGTTATCGCCAATGAACATGCTCACCACATTGGGCACGATAAGCCCCAGAAACGGGATCATGCCTACTGTTACAACCACACAGGCGCTGACCATTGAAACGATCACAAGCCCCAGTGTTACGACGCGGCGATAGTTTAGGCCGAGGTTGGTTGTGAAATCCTCGCCCATACCGGCAACCGTGAACCGGTCAGCCGCGATATAGGCAATGACGGTCAGGAAAAACGACAACCACAGCAATTCGTAGCGCCCCCGCAAGACACCGGAGAAGTCTCCCGTTGCCCATGAATTTAGGGCTTGAAGCAGATCATAACGATAGGCAATGAAGGTCGTCACGGCACTGATCACACCACCCAGCATGATGCCGACAAGCGGCACTACGAGAACCGAACGAAGCGGAATACTACGCAGAATGCGTAGGAAAAGGGCTGTGCCTGCGAGAGCAGTGACAGATGCTACCAACATCTTGCCGAAGACCGGGGTGTCGGATGCAAATAGAATAACCAACAGAATGCCGAGGCTCGCAGATTCAACTGTGCCAGCAGTTGATGGCTCGACAAAACGATTGCGGGTGAGCATCTGCATGATCATGCCCGCCACGGCCATCGACATGCCGGCAAGAATGATTGCAAGCGTACGCGGTATGCGGCTGATCAAAAGAACTTCGGTCGCCCGATCGGTGCTATTTGCACCAAACAGTGTGCTGAGCGATACATCGCTGACGCCGATAAACAGGCTGATAAAAGCCAGTATGACGACAACAATTATAGCCGCGGCGAGTGCCTTCACGCTTAATTCCCGTTCTCTTGCCTTGTCATGAAATCGGGCCACAAATTGTGCGGCCCGAAATGACTGGGTCAGAAGATATTGGAGCACCTTTTGATCTGATTACATCAGATCGCGCTCTAATGGTTTGTTTCAATGCGCATCTTGTCCGAAAATCGGTTCCCTCTTTTCGGGATGCGCTTTATTTCGTTTTGTCAAAAGCTTCCGAAAGCTGCCGGATTGTGCTGTGCAGCGCACCAAGGCCACCGCCGACGAGATACCAGTTCTGCGCATTCAGATAGACGACCTGATCTTTCTTCCAGGCGTTGGTCTGACGCACGAGTTCATTGTCGAGCAATTGCTTGGCAGATGTGCCTTCACGACCGATTGCCGCGTCGCGATCCAGTACGAAAAGCCAATCCGGATTGGTTTCCAGAATGAATTCCGAGCTGATTGGCTGGCCATGATTGCCAACGGAAAGGTCAGGGGCTGCTGGCTCGACACCAAAGCTGTCATGCAGCACGCCAAAACGCGAGCCGGGGCCGTAGGCGCTGATCTTGCCGCCAGACGTCAGGACCATCAGGCCTTTGCCTTTACCCTTGGCCTTGTCTTTCAGCGCTGCGAGTTCGCTGTTGAGCTTTTCAACTTCGGCCTTAGCTTCCGTCTCCTTGGAGAAAATCTGGCCAAGCTTTTCGACATTGGCTTCGGTGCCGGAAATAAATTCCTTGGCAGGGACGGTTAGGTCGATTGTCGGGGCAATTTTCGCGAGTTCACCATATTTCGCGGCCGAGCGACCACCTACGATGATGAGGTCGGGTTCTGCGGCATTGACGGCTTCGTAATCTGGCTCAAACAGCGTGCCGACTTTGGCGTAATCAGCACTGTCATATTTCTTGAGATACTCTGGGAAAGCGATGCTGCCGGGAACGCCAATGATCTTAACTCCCAGACGGTCAAGGTTGTCGAGCGTCGCAAAATCGAACACAACGACTTTCTCAGGATTTGTCGCAATGGTCGTTTCGCCTTGCGCATGTTTGACAGAGACGTCAGCGGCGTTAGCGCCGGAGGCAAGCGCTGCGACAACAAGTGCTGCGCCGCATAGACGGGAAAAGTGTTGGCTGAATTTCAGCATGGCGTTCAATCCTTTCGTCAATCTTGTGCTTTATAGTCCAGTTTTGCTCCAGTCAAAGCCGGAAGATGGTAATTCAGTTGTTTTGTTTGCCTGGCGTCTCATTGAGCAGGATGAACTTCAAACTGTCTTCAACCGTCAGTGGGATCATCGAGCCGTGGCTTTCATTGTCGAAACGACGATATGCAACCTCAAATCCGGGCAGTTGCTTGAGTTCGGCTTGAATATCCGCGCCTGATGGGCCACCGCGTAACGTCTTCAGGCGATCTGTTTCTTCTTGCGATTGGCTGGGACGTTCGCCGCGCTTGCCAGAGGATTCGATCAGGAGACGCAGAGGTTTTGGACCGGCCTTGAAGGCTTTCACAAACTGATCCTTATCGGCCAAAATTGCGCGACCGTTCCACCAGATTGATGGATCACCGGCGCTGTAAGTCTGGAAAGAATCTGTGTGATTGAACAACGCGTAAAGCGTAAAAAGACCGCCAAGCGAATGGCCGAACAGAGCTTGTTTGGTTGGATCGATTGGAAAGCGACCTTCAATTTCCGCTTTGACCTGTTGATCTAAAAAGTCGAAAAAGGCATCACGTCCGCCAGTCTTGGGAACATTGAATCGGACTGGGATCAGATCATTTGGTGTTGGCGGCGTGAGATCGAAATAGCGCAGACGAACAATCTCGTCCTTGTCTTCAGTTGGATAGCCGATGCCTACAAAAACAGCGTTTAGTTTCGGATTTTCTTCCATTAACTTTGCAGCAATTGGAAGCATACGATTTCCGTCAGTCATATAGACGACAGGGAAACCATTCGAGGGCGCTTTTTCTGCCGGAGCAGCAACGAAAATTCGATAGTCGATGCCGTTCGCCTGCATGTCAAAAGAAGCGACTTGCGGCTTTTCTGCCTGCGCGGTTGCATTCACAAGCACGCTTCCGAGCATGAGACAAACCTTAAAAAAAACGTTCTTTGTTTTGCTCACGAGAGCATCCATTTCATAAATAATAACGCCAGCCAAAAGCGGCTGGCGTCATAGAGTGTCAGAAGCGCGAGGTCATACCGAGCCAAAGACGACGGCCTTCAACCACGTTATTTGTTTCATCCACAGTGACCTTCTTGTCGAAGATGTTGTAGACGGCAGCGTTGAGCGTCACGTTCTCACTGAACTCATAAGAACCGCCGAGATCTATAGTGGCATAACCCTTATATTTGCGGGCGATAACCTGACCTTTGCTATTATAGGCATAAGGTTCACCGAGGGTGCCGATACGCAGGCCAGCATTGATTTCCGGGCCGTGATAGTTCCCAGCCGCCCATGCAGTCAGACCGTCGACAGGTGTTTCCCAATCGGCGCGAATGTTTGCCATGTGCTTTGGCGTGCGGGCCAATGGCAGGCCAGCATATTCGCCGGTCTTCTGCTCCGAGTCGGTATAGGTATAGCTACCGCGAATTTTAATCGTGTCGGTTGCTTCCCAATCCGCCGTCAGTTCCACACCCTGAATGACAGCTTCATCGATGTTATAACTGTAATAGAGGACATAGTTTGGATCCTGAGCCCAGCGAAGCGGTTGACCGGTAATCGGGTCGTACTGAATGTTGCTGGCGATCTTGTCCTTGAAGTCGGTGTAGAAATACGTCGCACCGAGACGCAGGCCTTGCTGATTGTCCCAAAGGGCACTGGCTTCATAGCTCGTGCTCTTTTCCGGCTGTAGATTTGGATCTCCGATGATTACGCCACAGTTTCCAGTCGGACCGTAAGTACAATTCCCGCCGCCTGTCGTGTAAGCGTAACCGGGCGCGATCGTGCGAATTTCTGGAGCACGGAAACCGGTTGAGATACCGCCCTTAAGGGTCAATTGGTCGGTAGCGTGCCAAACGGCATAGCCACGAGGGCTCCAATGCGAGCCGTAGATTTCGTGGTGATCCATACGTAGACCGCCAGTCAGGGCGAAGTCAGGCGTCAGCCACCATTCGTCTTCAGCGAAAAGTGCCCACTGCTTGATTGTGAACTGTTCATCCAGACCGGAGCGGTTGCCGGGATTCTGGTCTGTCAGTGTGGCGTCAATAAACTGGCCGCCCGTCACGAGCGTATGGTTGCCATAGAGCTCAAACGGCGTTGTGAACTTTCCGTCGAGAGTGGAGTTGCGGATATGCGGAGAACGCAGGTTCTCGACAAACTCACCTCTTGCGGTGTTCCAGTTGTAGTTCGTTCTTTGAGCCGTTTCCTGCATGAAAGAGAATTCTGAAGTCGTTGGGCCCCAACGGCCTGTGTGGCTGATCGACCAATGATTACGGTCATTGTAGTTATAGGAGTCGAGTGGTGCTGTGCTGCCCGTTGCTACAGGATTGATCGTATTGCCAACAGTCGAATCGCGGCGCAAATTTGCGCGACCGGCTTCAAACTGAATGTCATGATCAGCGTTCGGCGTGATCGTGACGCGACCGGTGATATCGATATCGCGTTGCTCAGGCGTGCCACTGATGATGCTGTCTTCCTGACGCTTAAGACCGCGACCCCAAAGCTGTACACCAACCAGATTCGGTACGAGAGGCCCGGTCATATAGTAAGAACCCTGAGCCGAATTGCCGAACTTCGAGTGCTGCTGCACCGTGGTGTCGAAGCTCAGCGAGCCGCTCCACTTGTCTGAAACTTTCTTGGTGATGACGTTGATGACGCCGCCCATTGCATCGGAACCATAAAGCGATGACATCGGACCGCGAATAACTTCGATGCGCTCAATCGCATTGGCTGGCGGCAGGAAGCTCTGTTCAAAACCGGAATTGCCATTGGTGCGGGCATCACGTGTGCTCTGACGCTTTCCGTCAACCAGAATGAGCGTATAGCTACCGGGTAGGCCACGGATGAAAATATCGCGTTCGGCAGCCGCACCAGTGACGGCGACGCCCTGTACATCGCGCAAAGCATCGCCCAGATCGCGATAAGAACCTTTTTCGAGTTCTTCACCCGGTACAACCGAAATGCTTGCAGGCGCGTCAGTAATGTTCTGTTCGAACCCCGTTGCAGACACCACGATCTGATTGAGCTTGATGCCGCCATCGGCGCTTACTTGTTCTGCGGCTTGCGCTTCAGCCTGTTTCTTTTTCGCGGCTTGGTCCTCTACTGAGGTTGTCTGTGCAAAAGAAACCGTCCCACTCAGAATGAGTGCAGTCGAAAGGCATGTACCCGCAAGAATGGCTTTTGCGAAAAGCGATTTGCTGGCCAATTGCCTGTTCTGCGTCCCATGAGCGCGCAATCCCCGAAACAAGCTGGTCATAAATGTCACCCTTAAAGTTGAGTTTTCCGCTCTCCTTATGTATGGCAACAAGATGACGTCAACGATCATCTTTTATAACGATTCTAAGTTTCGTAAAACGCAACTGAACGGATGAAGCAGCAATGTCTGGCAAGCGCATGAAATCACAGACGGAGGCGGGCATTGTGGATGGCGAAAGCCAGAAACTCGGCCAATTACGCCTGTTGATTGCGCTTGATGCACTTCTTGTGGAAGGAAGCGTCGGAGGTGCTGCCAAGCAGATGGGATTGAGTATGGCCGCCATGAGCCGGTTGCTCGGACAGATACGCGAGAAGTTTGACGATCCTATTTTCATTCGTTCTGGACGCAACATGATCGCCACTCCCAAAGCAGAAGCTTTACGCGGGCGCTTGCGACGTTTGGCAAATGAAGCTGAAGCGCTGATGAATTTCGATGGCAATGATGCGTCGCAAGCTCATTGCAACAACAGACATGGTTGGGCACGCACGAGCGCCATTGCGGCTCCCCCGCCGCTCGGAATCCGGAGAGTCGTGAAACTTGAAAATCACCCAACACCGGAACAGCTCGCGGCACAGTTCGCCAATATTCAGGATGAACACGATCCTGCGCGACGACTGGCAAAATACATAGCAATCACCGGGCGAAAGGTTGGCTATACGCGCCCGTTGGAAATGCATGAAGCGGAAGATGCCTTTAATACGATATTTGCAGGAGAGGCAGATCCCATGCAAATCAGTGCGTTGTTACGTCTAATTCATTATCGTGGTGAAACGGCACCTGAACTTGCAGGCATGACACAGGCAGCGCGTAAATATTGCTCAACAAAAGCGAATATCCGCTTACCAGCACTTGATTGGCCTGCCTATCTCTCACCGAACTCCCATCAAGCGCCGTGGTTCATGCTGGCAGCAATCCTTGTCGCTCGAGCTGGCTATCCAGTAGCACTTCACGGCAACTGCGGTATGGGAGATCTTTCAGGTAAGCTTGAGCTGGCCGCTGAAGCTCTCAACATGCCGATTACCGGCTCGCTCACGCTGGCAGAAAGTGCGTTGAAAGCGCATGGCATCTGCTTCATGCCGGTGGCCGGTTTCGCACCGCAGGTTCATGCGTTGCTCGCGCTCTATCCACTTTTTGATTCACGATCCTCTATTAACAGTCTGGCGCATCTGCTCAATCCGATGGGACTGTCAGCCTCTTTCCTTGGTGTGACGCAGCCTGCCTACCGTGAATTGCATCGCGATGCTGGAGCCTTACTCGACTGGCCCTCTGTTTCGGTCGTCTCGACAAGTCGCGATGTGGCTGAGCTGGTGCCACACCACGCACATAGCATCCACAGATGGTTTGGTGGTCAAAAATCAGAACTGACATTACCCACTCTGTCGAAGGCAGTGACTGACAAACATGCAAGCCTGACGACTTTTGAATACTGGCTCGCTGTCTGGTCTGGTGCTGCGGCCGATGAACGAGCCGAGCTGACGGTCATCGCTTCAACCGCCATGGCGCTGATGACGGTGCTCGCAGCCGATAATGACAGCTATGGCCAATTCCATAAAAAGGCTGAGGAGCTTTGGAAGGAACGCCACCAGAACTGATTATTGGAGTTTTGTGATCAATTTTTAAGCAGGCGTCGAAAACTATTCTACTTATGCTGTTTTAGGGAAAAGCATTCCGGTTACAGATTAAGAACAGCAAGTCGATGCTTTGTTTGATATTTTTATAAGCCCTATCGTTCCGCCGTAACTCATAATAGGCAGCGGGGCGATTTGATGGTCAATCCAATATTTGGTGCAACAGGCACGTCCATTTTTGAATCCATGTCGCGCCTTGCAGCTGAAACTGGATCAATTAATCTCGGACAAGGGTTTCCAGAAGGCTTTGAGCCGCAGGAGCTGGTTGAAGCCGCAATTCATGCATTGCGTGATGGCCCTCATCAATATCCACCGATGCTCGGAATTCCATCTTTGCGCAAAGCAGTGGCGGAAAATGCGCGCCGGTTTCTCGGATTGGATATAGATTGGGAGTCAGAGGTTCTTGTCACCTCCGGTGCAACGGAAGCGCTGACCGATACCTTTCTTGCGCTGCTCGACCACGACGATGAAGTCATCGTCTTTGAGCCCGCTTATGATGCCTATGCAACGCTTATTCGCCGTGCAGGCGGCAAGGTCGTGCCACTTCGCCTGACGCCGCCACACTGGGAATTACCGCGTGAGGCGCTGGAAAAAGCTATCACATCAAAGACAAAGCTGATTGTCATCAACACGCCGATGAACCCGATTGGCAAGATTTTTGATCCTGAAGAATTGAAATTTCTGGCCTCCCTTGCGATCAAGCATGATCTGACGATTGTGTCCGACGAGGTCTATGAACATTTGATCTTCGACGGAAGGCCGTTTTACTCGCTCTTTGCGGTGCCTGATATCCGAGATCGCGTTGTGCGGATCGGCTCCGCTGGAAAAAGCTTTTCAGTAACGGGCTGGAAAGTTGGCTATGTGACAGCTTCCGCAAAACTTCTCGCGCCGATTGCCCGCGCTCATCAATACGTGACCTTTACCACTCCGCCTGCCTTGCAAGCCGCTGTGACTGTCGGTCTTTCTTTGCCTGACAGTTATTTCATCAATCTGCGTGAGGCGCTGGCAGCGCGCCGTGATCTGTTGCTCAGCGGTTTGCGGGGCGCGGGTTTTGAGATTGCGGATGCTCCGGCAACCTATTTTGCCGTCGCCGATATCAGCGCGCTTGATCCGGATGGCGATGATCTTGCCTTCAGCCGCCGTCTAACGCTTGAGGCAGGCGTGACGCCGGTACCGGTTTCATCTTTCTACGGCGAGCGTGATGTCAAAAGCCATGTCCGTTTCTGCTTTGCTAAGAAGCAAGAAACCCTTTCAAAAGCTGTCGAACGGCTTGGTCAGTGGTCAGCAAAACAAAACTGGCGCGCGGCTTCCTAAAGTATGTCTCCCAAAAGTGGATGCCGGTTTTGGGATAAAGACATGCGTAAAAACAACCGCTTAAGAAACGGCCAAAAAATCATTTCGAGGAACATTTGCATGAAATATACCCCTTTCATTCGTGGCGCTCTATCAGCGGTCTTGCTTTCTATGCTGGCAGCATCGCCTGCGTTGGCCGAAAAAATACGCCTCGGTGTCACGTCCGGTCCGCATGCCCAGATTGCCGAAGCTCTGACGCCGATCGCGAAAGCCAAGGGGCTTCAGATCGAAATTGTTGAGTTTTCCGATGGCGCGATGATCGATCCGGCTACGAATGATGGCGATCTGGATGCCAACGGCTTTCAGCATACGCCTTATCTTAATCAGCAAAACAAGGATCGCGGACTTAATCTCGTAGCGGTTGGCGGCAACACCGTTTTGCTGCCGATGGCGGGTTATTCGCATAAGTTCAAGACGCTCGAAGATCTGCCGGAAGGTGCACAGATCACAATCCCTAATGATCCAAGCAATGCTGGGCGCGCGCTGAAACTGCTTGAAAAGAGCGGTGTTCTCAAGCTTACACCCGGCGTGGCATTCAATGCCACAGAGCTCGACATTGTTGAGAACCCGAAGAAAGTAAAAATCATTCCAATGGAAACCGCCCAGCTTGCTCGTTCATTGGAAGATGTCGATTTTTCGGTAATCACATCTCACTTCGCGCTGAGCGCCGGTCTAGTTCCAAGCCGCGACGCAATCCTGATTGAAGACCAACTGTCCGACTATTTCTGCCTCATCGCCGTTGCGGAAAAGAACAAGGATGCGCCATGGGTCAAGACCTTGATCGAATCCTACAAGTCGCCAGAAGTCAAAGCCTTTATCGAACAGAAGTTCGAAGGCAATATCATTGCGGGATGGTGAGATGAACCTTTCGGTTCGCATAGCTAAAACAGCACGGAGCCAGGTCGGCTCCGTACCGCCGATCATTGAGGTTAAGTCACTGACCAAGACCTATGATCCGAAAGCTGGCGCGGTTTTAGACGACGTTTCGTTGCAGGTCGGCAAAGGATCTATACACGGTATCATTGGTCGTTCAGGCGCTGGTAAAAGCACGCTGGTACGATGCCTTAATGGTCTTGTGCAGCCAACAAGAGGTGATGTTTTCGTCGCTGGACGTCAGGTGAGCCAACTGGACAGTCGTGAACTGCGACAGGCTCGTCGCGATATATCCATGATATTCCAACACTTTAGCCTTCTTTCCTCTCGAAGTGCTGCAGCTAATATAGCTCTCCCTATGGAATTGGCTGGAGTCCCGCGCGAAAGCATCCGCAAGCGCGTTTCTGAACTGCTTGATCTGGTAGGGCTGGATGGAAAGGCCGATGCTTATCCGTCCGAGTTGTCTGGCGGGCAGAAACAGCGTGTGGGCATTGCACGTGCTTTGGCGTTGGAGCCAAGTGTCCTTTTATCAGACGAGGCTACGTCTGCGCTTGACCCTGAAACAACCGAACAAATTTTGGGACTTCTCAAGGATATCAATCGTCGTCTTGGCCTGAGCATCGTTTTGATAACCCACGAGATGGATGTGGTGCGCCAGATTGCGGATCATGTGACAGTACTCGAGGGGGGACGCGTGGTTGAGAGCGGCCCGACATTTGATGTTTTCGCTTTTCCAAAATCGACCATCGCACGGTCGTTTCTCTCGAGCATCGTAGCGCATGATCTGCCGCCTGAAGTTGCGCAAAAACTGATGCCAGAAGCAGTTCCCGGATCGAACCCTGTATTGCGGATTATCTTTTCGGGGGAGGCTGCCCATTCACCGGTGGTGGCAACACTTGTTCAGCGCTTTGGTATCAAACCAAATATCTTGCATGGGCGCATCGATTATATCGGCGGAAAGCCGCTCGGAATCATGACGCTGATCGCTGAAAACGGCGAGCCTGATCTTGCTGACGTCCTCGCATATCTTACTTCGCTCGATCTGCATGGAGAGGTGCTCGGCCATGTTGTCTGATCTGCTTTCACCTGCGCTTGTCAACCTGCTGCTGGAGTCACTCAAGCAGACGATCATGATGGTGGCTGCTTCCGCAATTCTCTCGACCCTGATCGGCTTGCCGCTCGGCATCGCGTTGGTTGTGACCGCTCCAGGACAGTTCCTTGAGCGACCAGTTTTCAACCGCATTGCGGGCACTATCGTCAATTTGGTGCGGTCCACGCCTTTCATCATTCTGATGGTGGCAATCATTCCGTTTACCCGTCTTGTGGCAGGCACGACGGTCGGCACTTACGCGGCAATCGTGCCACTGACAGTTGCAATCATTCCGCTCTATGCGCGCCTTGCTGAGACCGCAATGCGTGAGGTAGATCAAAGTCTTATAGAAGCTGCTGAAAGTATGGGTGCAACGCCGTTACAGATCATATTCAAGGTTCTTCTGCCCGAGGCTTTACCTGGAATTATCGCAGGCCAGACTGTCACGCTGGTGAGCCTTGTCGGTTATTCAGCAATGGCGGGAACAGTTGGCGGTGGCGGTCTTGGCGATCTTGGTATCCGCTTTGGTTACCAGCGTTTTATGCCAGAAGTGATGATCGCCGTTGTGATCATTCTTGTTGCCATCGTTCAGTCCATTCAAGTTACGGGCGATTATGCCGCCCGGGTCGTCAATCATCGCATAGCGCGCAGCCGCCGCTCACGCTGAAATTTAGAGGAGACATAAAATGACCGCACACTCACATCCGATCAACCTGCCGCTGCTTGATATCTCTCGTTACAATGGTTCACCTGAAGAAAGGAAAAGCTTCATTGATGAACTTCGCCGCACGCTTCACGATCATGGCTTTTTCTACCTGACAGGCCATGGTGTTGCCCCTAAACTGATCTCTGATGTTGTGGCTACGGCCAAGCGCTTCTTCGCCTTGCCCACGGAAGAAAAGCTCAAGATCGAAATGATCAACACATCGCATTTCCGCGGCTATAACCGTGCCGGTCTTGAACGCACCCGTGGCGAGCAGGATTGGCGTGAGCAACTCGATATCAACACCGAAGCAGAACCCACCGAATTGGGTCCTGACAGCCCGGCATGGAAGCGTTTGATTGGTCCTAATCAGTGGCCAGAAGCACTGCCTGAATTGAAGCCACTATTGCTTGCCTATCAAGCGGAAGTCACACGCGTTGGTATAGATGTTCTGAAAGCCATTGCGCAGGCGCTTGGTCAGAGCGAAGATTTCTTCGCGCAGATTTATGAGCCTCACCCGTCCCAGCTTCTGAAAATTATTCGCTATCCGGGTCGTGACGTCGCTGAAAGCGAGCAGGGCGTTGGTGCACATAAGGACGGCGGCTTCGTGACTGTGCTGCTTCAAGACGTTGTACCGGGTCTGCGCGTGCAGCGTGAAGACGGTGTCTGGATTGATGCACCGCCGGTGCCGGGTACGTTTGTTATCAACACTGGTGAGTTGCTTGAACTGGCAACCAACGGCTTCGTGAAAGCGGATGTTCATGGCGTTGTCGCACCACCTGCTGGAACTGAGCGCTTCTCAGTCGCCTTCTTCCTAGGCGCTCGCTATGACGCGACGATCCCTGTTATCGATTTGCCGGAAGAACTGAAGACGAAGGAACGCGGCGTAACAGTCGATCCGCTCAATACGCTCTTCCGCGAAGTAGGCCAGAACAATCTTAAGAGCCGTCTGCGCTCACATCCAGATGTGGCACGCGCCCATCATCAGGATCTGCTGGATTCCCCGGAATTCGCCAGCTTGAAGCTGGGCTCCTCTTACTAATTAAACCCATTCCTTGATGGTTCCGTCAAGGAACAGGTTCGGGGGTACCAGGGTATCATGTGCCTGTTGTGCCGCTTATGGTAGCTGGCAGAAATCCCAGATAAAAAAGCGCCGGATAACCGGCGCTTTTTGTTTGCTCTGAGGAGGTTTATCAGCCGCTGATGAGCTTGACTTCCATGAAGTCTTCGAGACCCCATTTGCCGCCTTCACGACCATTGCCGGACTGCTTGTATCCGCCAAACGGGCTTCCGGGTGCACGCGACGTTCCGTTGATCTGGATCATGCCTGCACGGAGCTTGCGCGCAACACGTTTGGCCCGCTCTGGATTGCCGGTTTGGATATAGGCCGCAAGCCCATAAGGTGTGTCGTTGGCAACGGCGATTGCTTCTTCTTCTGTATCGAAAGGGATCATCGCCAGCACAGGGCCAAAGATTTCCTCACGGGCGATTGTCATATCATTGTTCACATCAGCAAAGATTGTCGGTTTGACGAAGTCACCTTCCGAAATACCATCGGGACGTCCTGTGCCGCCAACAATCAGACGCGCACCTTCATCAATACCCTTCTGAATCAACGCCTGAACCTTTTCAAACTGGATCGAAGAGGAAAGAGGACCGATATGTTCGCCGTCCTTGGCCGGATCATCAACAGTGGTTTTCGCGGCTGCTTTTTTGGCGAACTCGACCGCCTTATCGTAAACCGAACGTTCAACCAGCATACGTGTTGGGGCATTGCACGACTGGCCGGTATTCTCAAAGCAATGGTTCACACCGCGCTCGATGGCCTTTTCAAGGTCGCTATCAGCGAACACAATGTTTGGCGATTTGCCGCCGAGTTCAAGCGACACGCGCTTGACGGTTGCTGCAGCCGCGCGAGAAACAGCGGTGCCTGCGCGGGTTGAACCAGTAAATGACATCATGTCGATATCGGGATGCTGCGACATCGCTTCACCGACAACCGGGCCCTCGCCATTGACAAGATTGAACACGCCTTTTGGCAGACCTGCCTCATCAACAAATTCAGCAAACAGCATGGCTGACATCGGTGCGATTTCGGACGGCTTGAGGATAACCGTGCAGCCCACTGCAATTGCGGGAATGACCTTGAGTGCGATCTGGTTCATCGGCCAATTCCATGGCGTAATCAGACCGCAGACGCCAATCGGTTCACGCACGATGGCCTGATTGGAATGCTTTTGTGAAAGAATTTCTTCAAACTCGAAATTCTCAAAAGCTGCGATGAACGCCTTGGTATGCGACAGCCCGGCAGCAGCCTGAGATTCACGTGCGAGCTTGATTGGCGCGCCCATTTCCTTGGAAATTGCCTGAGCCATTTCTTCAAGACGGCGTTCATAAATTTCAACAATACGGCGAATATAGCCGATACGTTCTTCAGCGGGCGTTTCGCTCCATGATGGAAACGCTTTGCGAGCGGCTGCAACTGCGAGATCAATATCAGCGGCTGAACCTGCAGAAATTACTGCATAAGGCTTTTCGGTCGCCGGGTTGATGACCTCAATCGATTTTGCTTCAAGTGGGGAGCGCCACGCGCCGTCGATATAGAAATCCGTTTTTTGATCCAGATTTTTCTGAAGCATGATGAAGTCCTCCTTGAATGCTGTCTTTGATGGGAATGTTGTCTTTGAGAGGCGATATTCCACGCGTTTCCCTGATTTGCGCGGAGACTAGCCGCCATAAGAGGCTGCGTCAAAACAGAAGGTTCGATGGATGTATCAATTTTTCTTATTCATTATCGTAAGCTTCAAACTCGATGCCCAGCGTTTCCAGTCCCTCTTCAATGTAATCACCTAGGAGGGGGATACCGAGCAGATACTTTGCCTCGCGTCCATTGTGGCGATCACTTGCGGTTGAGAGAGCCTCTTCCCATTCCTCAGCACTGAAGTCGCCGCGCCCGACCCATACCAAGGCCAATAACTCTACTCTTTCGTCTTCATTGAGAGAACGAATGGCTGCCGCCAATTCCTTACGCGTGGGATTGTCGATGGAGGCATCAAGGATATCAATATCGCCGTCATCGGAGGCATTTGAGCCGGAATTTTCATCAACTGCGGGCACCTGAACGTCATATTCACGCGCTTTGGAGATAATGAATTCGATATTCTCGATATTATTGACCAGCTCAACCATGATGTGCCTCCGTTGACGTCATTCACTACTTACCGAACGCGGGACGATAGGTGTGGTTCCGCATTTCTCTAAAGCGCACGTGCTGCACCTCTTCCTGCAGCTCGGCCAGAGAATATGCAGCCTCCGAGGAAAGTCCCTTCCAACGCATTATACCCGTGATAGCCACCACCACCAAAGCCTGCTGCTTCTCCAGCTGCATAAAGGCCCGGAACAGGCTCGCCTTTCTCGTTGAGAACAGCAGAATTTAGATCTGTATGCAGTCCACCGAGGGTTTTCCGGGTCAGGATATGCAGTTTGACGGCAATCAACGGACCGTTATTCGGATCAAGCAACGCGTGAAGCGGAACCGCGCGTGTCAGCCGGTCGCCAATATAAGCACGTGCATTGTGGATGGCTGTGATCTGTGCGTCCTTGGAATAACGATTGGTAACTTCGCGATCACGCGCTTCGATCTGGTTGCGGATATGAGCGAGGTTCAGCAGCTTTTCTCCGGTTAGCCGGTTCATCTTGACGACAAGTTGTTCAATACTGGTTGCAGTAATGAAATCCTCGCCATGATCGATGAATGCCTTAACAGGAGGTGGCGGCGATTTGCCAAGGCGGCTTTTGATCAGAAGCTTCCAGTCTTTGCCGGTGAGGTCCGGGTTTTGCTCGGAGCCCGAGAGAGAAAACTCCTTGCGAATGATCTTCTCAGTGAGAATAAACCATGAATAATCATAACCCGTTGCCAGAATATGCTTAAGCGTGCCGAGGGTATCGAAACCAGGCAGATAGGGTGAGGGCAGGCGGTTGCCCTCCGCATCGAACCACATCGATGACGGTCCCGGCAGAATACGGATGCCATGATTGGGCCAGATGGAGCGCCAGTTGCGAATACCTTCTGTATAGTGCCACATACGGTCGCCATTAATAACGTGTCCACCTGCAGCTACGGCTATGTCGATGCCGCGGCCATCCACATGCGCAGGCACACCTAGCACCATATTTTCGGGTGGGTTGCCGAGCCTGTCGCGCGGCCATGCCTTACGGACACGTTCTGGATCGCCGCCGATACCGCCCGATGTTACGATCACGCAACTGGCTGACAGTTCAAATTGACCGGCGGTGTCACGTGATGACGATTGTCCGCGTGCGATTGTGGAAGGCACAAGAATATCCCCGCGAACTCCACTTGCCTGTCCGTTGGTCATGACAATTTCATTGACACGGTGGCGGCATTTCAGTGTGAGCAAGCCATTTGAAATAGCCTCCCGCATCAGACGTTCAAAGGGAGCGACCACACCGGGGCCAGTGCCCCATGTCACATGAAAACGCGGAACGGAATTTCCGTGACCGTGTGCTTGAGCACCTCCGCGTTCTGCCCAGCCAACAACGGGAAACCAGCGCATACCGAGACTGTGCAGCCAAGATCGCATCTCACCGGCTGCAAACTGCAAATAGGCTTCAGCACATTGTTTGGGCCAATAATCTTCCGGGCGATCAAATTGCGCTGATCCAAGCCAGTCTTGTCGAGCCAGATCAAGGCTATCCTTTATGCCGAGACGTCGTTGCTCGGGACTGTCGACCATAAACAGCCCACCAAGCGACCAGAACGCTTGTCCGCCGACTGAATTTTCGCCTTCCTGTTCAAGAAGGATGACTTTCCGCCCGGCGCTCGTGAGCTCTTGAGCAGCTACAAGCCCCGCCAGACCTGAGCCAATGATAATTGCATCCGCATTTTTCATACCCGCGTCCTCCCTCACCGGGAGAGTGGCTTATGGGAATGCTGCTGGCAAGGTCTTCTTAAGCCGCGAAGAAGGGTAGAATCCAATCAGCAATCAGCTTGATTGAAAGTCCGAAAAGCGTCAGCTGAACCAACAGGAAAAACGGACCGTCTGGCATGATGCGGGTGAGCTTTGCGCCGACAAAT
Organism: Ochrobactrum quorumnocens; assembly: GCF_002278035.1. Lineage (NCBI taxonomy): Bacteria > Pseudomonadati > Pseudomonadota > Alphaproteobacteria > Hyphomicrobiales > Brucellaceae > Ochrobactrum > Ochrobactrum quorumnocens. The sequence goes on from NZ_CP022603.1 coordinate 316,881, forward strand.
GTTCCAATAATTGCGGCAGGCAAAAGCCAAAGACCGAGCGACCAGTCGAGATTGGAAAACTGCTGCAATTGCCAATAGGGGATCAGTTTAACCGCGTTGACGATCGCAAAAAGGATGGTCGAAGTGCCGGCAAAGACAAGCTTTTCAAGATGCTGTGGCAACACATACATCTGGAAGGGCGGAGCGCCCGAATGCGAAACAAAGCTCGTAAGACCAGTCAGAATGCCCCAGAACGTTCCGCCGGGAATATCCGCCTTGCGCGCCTGACGGCGATATCTGGCGCCCACCCAGACATTGAAGCAGAAAAAGAGGCCAACAAGTCCCACAAGCATCCCAATGAACGTGCTTGAAAGATGTGAGCTGAACAACCAACCAAGCCCGATGCCGACAATAGCGGCAGGAGTAAGGATCGCCAGATTTCGCGCTGAAAAATGATGGCGGTAGAGATATAGGCCGAACATGTCGCTGACAACATAGATTGGCAGCAGAAGAGCGGCGGCTGTGACCGGCGATATAACCAACGCCATCAGTGGAACCGAAAGCGTTCCGACTGACGGCAAGCCGCCTTTCGACAGCCCAACCAGAAAAGCCGCAATAACGGCAACTGTCATAAACAACGGGGTATGTTCAAGCATTCAGACAGTTACCGTGATGCAAGTAAAATAATGGCTTATCAGCGCTTCTATCAGCTATGTGCCCATTCCCAATAGAGCGAACGCGCGCGCTTGGTAACAGCACCATACTCCAGTTTGCGTTCATCAAAGCCGATGATTGGCACAACCTTGCTCATATTGCCGGTCGAAAAAATTTCATCTGCTTCGCGGAAGTCCTGAACCTTAAGTGTCGTTTCGTGAACGTTGACGCCCGCTTCACGCAGAAGTCCAATCACGCGTTGACGCGTAATGCCGTTGAGGAAGGTGCCATTGGGAACCGGCGTGAAAACTTCGCCGCCACGAACCATGAACACATTTGACGTCGCAGTTTCTGCAACATTGCCGAGCACGTCGGTCACAAGCGCATTGTGGAAGCCCTTGGCCTTGGCTTCTCGCAGCATGCGGGCGTTATTCGGATAAAGGCATGCAGCCTTGGCATTGACCGGCATCACTTCGAGATAAGGACGACGGAACGATGTTGTCGTAACGGTAAAGCCTTTTGGCTCGACCATGGGAATGGCTTCGAGACAAAGGGCAAAGTCGGTCGATTCAGGAGCAGCAGCAACCGTGCTGGCGTCTCCGTCCTCTGCCCAATACATGGGGCGGATATAGACGTCTGTGTCGGGCGCAAACTTCTTCAGGCCTTCGCGGGCCAGCGCTTCAATGTCATTGCCGCTCAGAGTGGGGGCGAGTCCAAGCGCACGTGTTGAATCATTTGCGCGGGCGGCATGAAGATCAAGATCCGGTGTGACGCCTTCAAACAGACGCGCACCATCGAAAACGAGCGACCCGAGCCAGGTTGCATGCGATGCGGCACCAAGTATGCGCACATCGCCTTCACGCCATTCACCCTTGTAATAGGTCCACATTGCTCGCGTCTCGGTCATTGTATTCGTCCTTTTAAATCTCGTTCTTCCGCGCAGACCCGCGTTCGACGCTTTCGACATCAGACTAATTTTCTGGAAGACGCGCGAGTGCTGGTGGGAATTCCGAGCATGTTATAGCACGTCGCCTGAAACTGGGAACCCGTTTCAGGCCTTTCAAATAATCGGAAAGATCACGAGTGTGCGATATGTGCCGCCTTATTTTTCTTCAGCCAAGGCAGGCGATGGATCGGAAGTGGCAACGGCTGCTGGTCCTTCCACGCCGCGCTGGCGTTCGCGTACAAACGTGAACAGGCCTGAAATCGTGATCAATATGATGCCAATGAGCATCGGAAGGTCGATATGGTCGTGGAAGATGAAATAGCCAAACAGGATCGCCCAGAGCATCTGGCTATATTGTGGTGAGGCAATCGCGCTTGCAGGTGCACGATGCGCTGCAAGCATCAGCAGAATGTTGGCAAGCGCCGCAAGCAGGCCATAACCAGCGAGATAGCCCCACTGAACGGCAGACGGGGGCTGATAACTTGGGATCATAAGCACGCCACAGATCAGGATCGGTCCGACAAGCCCGGCCGTATAAAGCGAGATGCGCTTTTCCTTTTTGCCCATGGCGCGGAAAATGATGATGCTGAATGCGCCGCCCAAGCCTGCGCCGAGTGCACCCAGATGACCAATAGACAATTCACGAAAGCCCGGACGCAAAACAACCATAACGCCGATAAAGCCGATCACGACCGCTGACCATCGACGCCAGCCAACCTGCTCTTTGAGGAAAATCACCGAGAGTATCGTCACAAATGCCGGGAGCAGGAAGATAAGCGCAAAAGCTTCGGCCATAGAAAGATGCGTGAAGGCTACGACACTGCCAATGACACCCATTGCAGCGGTGAGTGTACGAAGTAACCAGAGCTTTATATTTGTGGTTCGAAACATATCGAGCCACTGATCTTCGGGTTTCTTGACAAAGGGTATGGCAAGAGAGCCCAGAACAGCACCATAAAAGGCGATTTCATAGGGCGATAGCGTGCCGTCGAGAAACTTGACGCAGGCGTCGCTTACAGCGAATGCAGCATAGGACGCAAACGCGAGGAAAATACCGTAAAGCATGGTGGTGTCCGCAATGGGCTAGAGATAATCTCCTCCGCTGACCGGATTAATCGATTAAAGCCGGTTTTGCAAAAGGCAATTTTATAAAATTCAAAATAATGACCGGCCGCAATCCCCTACGACGTAGGCGATTGCGGCGTTTTCAAGAAGGCGAGCTCCATCGAAAACGCATGCCTCATTTGCAATCATATCCGTGGTGGAATTTTGTGCAAAAGACTATTTAACAGGCATCCAACGAGGAGAAAAGAAATGAACATTCGTCAGAAATTCCAGCAGTACGTTTCCCGCCGTCGCGCAATGCGTGAACTGGGTGCAATGGACGACCATCTTCTTGCCGATATCGGCGTTTCGCGTTCGCAGATCCAGAGCGCAGTTTTCGGTAAGTAATCACTGATGGCGCGGCTGATAATTAATCGCCCCGAAAGTGAAACTGAAATAAAATAACAAAGCGTCGGTACTCCAGTCCCGGCGCTTTTGTTTTTTATATGTATATTGTAAATTTATTCTATCGGTCGCTCATTTTGAACGCCTAGGAAATTTCATAAGATATCTGCTATCTGCAAGTGGTGTCATATTTATTCGCGCCCGACAGCGATTCCATCCAATGAGACAAAACGATATTCTATTTGGGACATCTGCCACTTGAGTGGAAGGTGGCTGAAGGAGTATTGATGTGATGCGGGGGCTGGCGATGAAGATGGGTCTGTGAATAGTTATTACTGCTAACTCACCTGTCTTCATTGCCGCCAATTTATTGAGTCTTTCATGACCGAAAGTTATTTTAACTGTTAATGTGAAGCATAATTGCATTTTGTTTTATTGCCGAACATTCACTCTGACTGATTATATGCCTTGCGTGTCGGGCGGTCACACGGTTATGTGGCTGCCCGACGGCACAAGGACCTCACCATGCTCAATCTCATCATAAATGGAACTTTGATCGGCTTAGGCGCGACGATCATTATGGACATCTGGGCATTGGTTCTTACGCAATTTCCGGGGCAGTCTCGCCCAAATTGGGGCCTTGTGGGTCGCTGGTTCTGGCATTTACGAAAAGGCCAGATATTTCATGATGATATTGCGGCTTCAAAACCCTATGCGCATGAAGTTGCCTTGGGTTGGATCGGTCACTATGCGGTTGGCATTCTCTACGGCATTATATTTGCGCTTTACGGCGGCGCGGCATGGTTTGCGAATCCAATTTTCCTTCCCGTCTGGATATTCGGTATCCTGACCGTGGCAGCAGGCTGGTTTCTTTTGCAACCAGGCCTGGGAATCGGCTGGGCAGCATCGCGTTTGCCAAATGCCGGAAATGTCCGTATTCTCAATCTCGTCGCTCATACATTTTTTGCCCTTGGCATGTATGGCACAGGTATTATTCTGAAAACATTAGCTTAATCATATAGATAGGTTTGGTAGCTGTAACTTAGGCAGCTACCATTTTTGAAGCACTTTCAAAAAATAAAGCCCGAATAGGTGACTGGCGCGCTTTCGAAAGTCAGTCCAAACTAAATCACGTTAATAAACAGGCATTCTTGCGGCAGAACTGTGTTTTTGATCGCGTTGGGTGTATGGGGAACAAATCCGCTCGCGCAAAATGCGGCTGCGGCTAACAAATACGGCAATCGCAATAGATTGCACCGATCTTATCCAGCTGATCGCAAGCAATTGCCCTCGGCTGATCATTGGTGCCTTTGAAAGCGAGCTTTTGCCCTGGAGGGATCATGCTGGAAAAGCTGTTCAAATTGCAGGAACATGGCACGTCGGTGAGAACGGAAGTCATCGCTGGTGTGACGACCTTCCTGACGATGTCTTACATTATCTTCGTCAACCCTGATATTCTGTCTACAACAGGCATGGATCGCAACGCAGTCTTCGTTGCTACATGTCTTGCGGCAGCATTGGGCTCGATTGTCATGGCGCTCGTGGCCAACTGGCCAATTGGCATGGCACCAGGCATGGGCCTCAATGCCTTCTTCGCCTTTACCGTTGTCGGTGCTATGGGCTTCTCATGGCAACAAGCACTCGGTGCGGTCTTCATTTCCGGCATTATCTTCCTGTTCCTGACGGTAACGGGTATCCGGCGTTGGCTGGTCGAGGGCATTCCGCATTCGTTGCGTAGCGCGATTGCTGCCGGTATCGGCATGTTCCTAGCCCTGATTGGGTTGAAGAGCGCAGGCGTCGTCGTTGACAATCCAGCAACGCTCGTAGGTCTTGGTGACTTGCGTGAATCTGGTCCTCTTCTCGCTATCGGTGGCTTCTTTATCATCGCAGCTCTTGATGCGCTCAAGGTTCGCGGTGCGATCCTGATCGGTATCCTTGTTGTCACCATCGCATCGATATCGCTGGGCATCACCCAGTTTGGCGGCGTGTTCTCCGCCCCTCCAAGTCTTGCGCCAACCTTCCTGCAGCTCGACATCATGGGAGCGCTGCACACCGGTATCCTGCACGTCATTCTGGTTTTTGTCCTGGTTGAAGTGTTTGATGCGACGGGCACGCTGATTGGCGTTGCCAAACGTGGCGGCCTGATCGAACCAGGCAAGCCAAACCGTCTTGGTAAGGCTTTGTTCGCAGACAGCACGGCAATTCTTGGTGGCTCGCTGCTGGGCACGTCTTCAACGACAGCTTACGTCGAAAGCGCTTCGGGCGTTCAGGCCGGTGGTCGTACAGGTCTGACGGCGCTTGTTGTTGCTCTGCTGTTCCTCGCGGCGCTCTTCATTTCGCCACTGGCTGGTTCCGTACCTGCCTATGCAACAGCGCCAGCGCTCGTTTATGTCGCTTGCCTGATGATGCGTGAATTGTCGGAAATCAAGTGGGATGAAATCACGGAAGCAGCACCAGCAGCTCTTACCGCGCTTTCAATTCCTTTCACCTACTCGATCGCAAACGGTCTTGCTTTTGGCTTCATCAGCTATGTTGTCCTGAAGGCTGTAACCGGCAAAGCGCGTGAGGTGCACTTGGCGACTTGGATCGTGGCGGCATTGTTCGTGATCCGCTTCGCATTCTTCCCAGAATAACAACAAACGCCGGGGCAACACCCCGGCGTTTTTCTTGGTGCATTATCTGGAACACATCCCCAAAAAGTGGGAACCGGTTTTCGAAATGAGATGTGCACAAAAACAAAGATATACAGCATTTCCAACGATTCATCTTAAACAGGAAATGCTCCAGTCTACCTTATTTGGGAGTTAAGGGCATGACACCGGAAGAATTGAAATTGCTCGAGAAGCTTTTTGATGTCATCGAGCAAGACATTATTCCCCTGACGGAGCAGGGCGTTGCAGATGGCAACAAGGTTTTCGGGGCAGCATTATTGCGCAAGTCTGATTTGTCTCTTGTACTTGCTGAAACCAACAACGAGACCGAGAATCCGCTCTGGCACGGTGAAGTGCATACGTTGAAGCGCTTCTATGAAATGCCGGAGCAGGGGCGCCCGGATACGAAGAGTATGGTTTTTCTGTCAACGCACGAGCCTTGCTCCATGTGCCTTTCGGCAATTACCTGGAGCGGCTTTGATAATTTCTATTATCTGTTCAGTCATGAGGATTCCCGCGACGCGTTTTCGATCCCACACGATCTGAAAATACTCAAAGAAGTCTTCACTCTAGAACCAGGCGGCTATAACCGCGACAATAGCTTCTGGCACAGCCATTCGATCCCCAAAATGGTGGCTTCGCTGCCCGAGCCGGATCGTTCCCGCTTTGAAAAGCGACTTGATGCCATTCGCGCCAAATATGACGCGATGTCTGGTGCCTACCAGTCTTCAAAAGTCGGAAATGCCATTCCATTGAATTAGAGCGCGTTTCGATCTGATTGGATCAGATCGGCGCTCTAATTATCTGTTTTAACGCGCATCTTTGTCCGAAAACCGTTTCACACTTTTCGGGATGCGCTCTAAATCAAAGGCCGCATATCAAAAATGATATGCGGCCTTTGACTTTAGATCTTGTCGAGTAGGTTGCGCTTCTGCAAGTTCTGGATCAGCGCACGAATGCCAAACGTCCATTCTGCGCAATTATCGGTGCGATCCACCCAATTGACCAGACGCCCAAGCTTTGGTGTCGAAATGTCTACCTTGTCACCAATTTCATGGGTAAAGCCCTGACCCGCGCCACGACGGTCTTTGACCGGCGCAAACATGGTGCCGAGGAAAAGAACAGCGCCGTCTGGATATTGATGATTACGGTTCATCATCTGTCCGGCAAGATTTTCGGGGTCGCGGCTGATTGCTTCCATCGGGCTTTCGCCGGTCATCTCAAAACCATCGGTGCCGTTTACATTCAGCGAAAGCTTGAGCTTGCGCAGGACGTCCATGGTGAAGTCGCCGTCAAACAGTCGGATGAACGGACCAATTGCGCAAGATGCGTTGTTATCCTTGGCTTTGCCAAGCAGCAATGCAGAACGTCCTTCGACGTCGCGCAGATTGACGTCATTTCCGAGCGTTGCACCAACGATACGGCCATCAGAAGCGACAGCCAGAACAACTTCCGGTTCTGGATTATTCCACTGAGAAATTGGCAGAATGCCAACGGTCGCGCCACAGCCGACTGCAGACATTGGCTGTGACTTTGTGAAAATTTCAGCGTCCGGGCCAATGCCAACTTCCAGATACTGCGACCACAGGCCCATTTCCTGAAGCAATGCTTTGACTTGTGCCGCTTTTTCGGAGCCTGCAGCAACACCGCGCAAGCTGTCACCGATCACCGGTGCCAGACGATCGCGCACTTCGCGAGCACGGCTTGGATCGCCCTTGGCCTGTTCTTCGATTACCCGCTCAAGCATGCTGTCAGCGAAGGTTACGCCTGCGGCCTTGATCGACTGCAGATCAATTGGCGCAAGCAATTCACCCTTTTCGCCGGAAAGATAGTCGTCAAGCGCGCCGAGATCAGCAAATCGGCTTACTTCTTTCAACTCGCCAACCAACTCCTTACGCTCCAGCAAACCTGAGACGGTTGCAGAAATGTTTGAAAGATTATGCACACGGCCGTTTGCGATCAATACGGGGCAGGGACCATTTTCTGCCTTCGACCATACACGTCCGATGAGCACTGCCGAAGCGTTGTCTTCTGGCAGGATGACGGACGAGTTCAGAGTATGCTTGTCTTGCACGGATATTCCTCCCGGTTTGTTCAGTTCAAGATGTGAATGATTGGATTTGCTGAATGAAGGCGTGATGTTCAAATCAAATGCTGGCCGCTTTTGGCCACGCTGAAAACATCACAATCTAATTCCTCCAAGATTATATTGTTGGGTTGTCTGATAACTATATATTCAATGGTTGAAAACTCTTTTATGCGTCGAGCGCCAGAATTGGAATGAAATAGCATGCCGTGCAGCTGATGTTCGCATAGATCAGAGATTTATGATGGCACAGGTCATGATCGTATGGCTTGAGGTTTAAAATGCGAGAATCGTTCAATATGAATACTGACCGGCAAGCAGCACTGAAACAGGCGCTCGGATTGGATATGGTGCTGACCGATCCAGAGGCGATGCCGCGTTATTGCCGCGACTTTCCTGGCGATGTGGAGAATGCCGCCGTAGCCATTTTGCGGCCGCGTAACACAGAAGAGGTCTCGCAAGCTGTCAAAACGTGCCGCTTGCTTGGTCTTGGCATTATTCCGCAAGGTGGCAACACAGGTTTGGTGCAGGGCGGGGTTCCCGATGGTCAAAGCGCTGTTGTTATACTGAGCCTTGAACGGATGAACCGCATCCGGCAAGTCGATCCCGACGATTTTTCGGCGATTGTAGACGCTGGCTGCATTCTCCTTGAAATGAAAACGCAACTCGCCGCACAGGGCATGTTCTTTCCGCTTTCATTGGGCGCACAGGGAAGTTGCCGGATTGGCGGTAACGTCAGTACCAATGCCGGCGGTGTCAACGTTCTCCGCTACGGAATGACCCGAGAACTGGTGCTGGGTCTTGAAGTGGTAATGCCTGATGGAGCCATCTTTAATGGGCTTTCCACTTTGCGGAAAGACAATCGCGGAATTGATCTTAAGCAACTGTTTATCGGTGCTGAAGGCATTTTCGGGATTGTCACCGCTGTTGCAATAAAGCTGATGCCTTTGCCCGACAAGATTGAAACTGCAATGCTTGGGCTCAATTCGCTGGAAGATGCAATTGCGCTTTATCGTCGTGCGCGCATTCAGTGTTGTGATCTGATGTCAGCGTTCGAGTTTATGCCACCAATGGCATTTACCCTCGCACAAGAGGCAATACCTGACCTCGTAGCGCCTTTAGGGCAATATCCGGCCTATGTATTGATGGAAATATCAGGCTCTGGTCTGGTCGATACAGCGGCACTCATGGAAGCCTTTTTGGGCGAAGCTTTGGAAAGCGGTCTTGTGCTCGATGGCACGATAGCTTCTTCACGCATGCAAGCACAAAATCTCTGGCAGTTTCGCGAAGGGATGAATGAGGGGCAGGCGCTCCGCGGCAAGCATTTGCGCACAGATATATCTGTACCGCTCTCAAAGTTGGCCGCATTTGTGGCCGAGGCTGAGGCTGAACTGGCGGGAGCTCTGCCGGATTGTTTGGCTATTTCTTATGGGCATGTTGGGGACGGGAATGTGCACCTCAACGTCATTCCACCTAGCGATTTGGATATTGCGAGCAAGGACAAGAACATCAAACTTGCCAAGCAAACCATCAACGGGGTGCTTGATCGCTATGCCGGTAGCATTAGCGCGGAACATGGCATTGGTCGTCTAAAGCGGGAGGATTTCGAGAACCGTCTTGATCCTGTACGCAAAGCGCTTCTAACCCGCCTGAAACACGTTCTTGATCCCGATGCGATCATGAACCCTGGGTGCCAGCTTTCGCTTGACTCGGGCAAAAACTGACGACAAATCAGTGGCAGAGGATATACAGGGAGGAGCAGGACGTGTTCGGTGAAATTAGACGCAACGAGCAGCTACCCGCCCGCATTGCTTCTGAAATTGTGCGCCAGATTACAGAAGGTAGTTTTCTGCCTGGGCATAAATTACCCACCGAGCACAATCTCGCACAAAGCTTTGGCGTCAGCCGTTCCGTTATCCGCGAAGCAATTGCTCAGCTGCGCAATGAGGGGCTGATCGAAACTCGGCAGGGCGTTGGAGCTTTTGTCACCGAGCCAGATCGTCGTCATGCAATCCGCATCGAACCAGAAACACTTGCTGATCGAGATCATTTCCAAAGCCTATTTCAATTGCGTATGGCTCTTGAGATTGAAGCGGCTGGCCTTGCTGCTGTGCATCACACAGCTGAGGATATGTGCAAACTCGATGAAGCGCTGTCAGCGATGAACGGAACAGAAAAATGGACGGATGAGGGAATTTCTGCCGATCTGACATTTCATCGCGCGCTTGCAGCTGCAACGCATAATGAATATTTCCCGCTCGTTTTAGGCTTCATTGCAGAGCGGATAAGTCAGGCAATTCGGGCGGCCCGCGCCCGCGCTGTGCTTGAAGAGATCGTCGAAATCACCATTGCAGAGCATACTGCTATTCGAGACGCGATTGCGCTGCGTGATCCCCTGAAGGCGCGCGAAGTCATGCGGAACCACGTCGTTGGTGCGGCAAGTCGCGTTAATCTTCAGCTCGAAACATTTTAAGGAAAATGAAGTTGCACATTATCGTAATGGGAGTTTCCGGCTCTGGAAAGTCGACTGTTGGAGAGAAGTTGGCCGCAGCGCTTGTTCTGCCTTTTCTAGAGGGCGACAGCCTCCATCCTAAAACCAATGTAGACAAGATGGCCTCCGGCATTCCTTTGCAGGATGAAGATCGCTGGCCGTGGCTCGATACAATTGGAGAAAGACTGGCGAAAGCAGAAAACGGTATCATTGTGTCCTGCTCATCGCTGAAAAAAAGTTATCGTGATCGCTTGCGCAACGCATCAGATGGCCCGCTGTTGTTCGTGTTCCTCGATGGAAGCTTTGATGTTCTGTACGAGCATATGGGCCACCGTACCGGCCATTTTATGCCGGTGACAATGCTTGAAAGTCAGCTTGCGACCTTGGAAAGCCCTGTCGGCGAGCCGTTTGTATTTCGAGCTGATGTGGCTGACCCGATTGAGAAAATAGTTGCCGAAAGTCTCAGCTGGGTCCAGTCGACTGCGCGTGCAGACAATCTACTTTAACGGCCAGAAGAACATCAGCGTCGGTATCGTTACAAGCGCGATGATGATTGAAAGCGGCAGGCCGAGCCGCGGATAATCGCTAAAACGGTAGCCGCCCGGCCCCATCACCAATGTATTACATTGATGGCCGATTGGCGTGAGGAAGTCACAACCTGCGCCGATCGCCACAGCCATCAAAAATGCTTCCGGTCTGAAGCCAAGCCCCGATGCGAAGCTCGTCGCAATCGGTGCCATAACCAGCACGGTTGCTGCATTGTTGAGGAACGGCGTCACCATCATTGCAGTGACAAGAATGAGCGCGAGAGCGCCAGCAGGCGGCAACTGGTGGCCGATGCTGGAAAGCCATTGAGCAATAAGCTCCGTGCCGCCCGTTGTGCGTAACGCATCGGAAACGGGAATGAGAGCGGCAAGCATCACCAGGATGGGCCCGTCAATTTCATCGTAAACTTCGTTGATCGGGATAACTTTAAAGAGCAGCATGGCGACTGCTGCTGCGAAGAACGCAACTGCTACCGGAACTAAGCTGAGTGCCGTGGCACCGATTGCCGCAATCAGTATTGCCAATGGGATCAGACCGCGCCTCACGCTACCCAGCATGAGTTTTCGTCTTGCGAGCGGCAACAGTTCAAACTCTGTAAGAAAGGTGGACAGGCTCGCCTGTCTGCCCTGCAAGACGACCACATCACCAAAGTTAAGGCGCACTTCACTCAGACGCTCCGATATACGCACTCCTGGTCTGCTGACAGCGAGCAGATTGACCTCATGGCGGGCATATAGATCGAGTTGTTGAGCATTTAGGCCGACGAGCCGGGAATTGGTTCCAATAACTGCTTCAACAGCCTCGATCTCGGTCGACCCACTCGTATCGGATGGATTGCGGTTCTTAGACAGGCTGAGCTTTCCTGAGCTAACCACTAGATCGAGCGCCTTGGGATCTCCTTCTAGCAATACAACGTCGTTTTGGAGAAGAACGGTGTCGGGCAGCGGTGTAATGCGGCTCGTCTTCCGAATGATTGACGTCACCATGGCCTCGCCTTCCGCGGGCTTGATGAGGTCGCTGATCCGTTTTCCAATGACGGAGGAATTGGCGGCTACACTTGCTTCTGACGCATAATTCTTGATCTTGATGGCTTCGTCCAGCGAGACGCTTTCGCGTGTGCGCTCGGGTACCAGCCAATAAAAAGTAACGAGATAAATCAACCCAACCGCTGCCAACACAGCGCCAACCGGCGTGAAGTCAAACATGGTGAAAGGCTCGCCCACCATCTCGCCGCGAATACGCGAAACCACGATGTTGGGCGAAGTGCCGACCTGTGTCATCAAGCCGCCAAGAAGCGCACCAAATGCCATCGGCATTAGAAATGTGGATGGCGAAACGTTGGAACGGCGCGCAAACTGAAATGCGACCGGAATCATGATTGCCAGTGCGCCCACATTTTTTACGAATGCGGATAGAACTGTGACGATTGCCACAAGGACAGCAAGTTGCAAACGCACGCTGTTCATTTCTGGAAGAAAACGCTGGACGGCTTCTTGCATGAGGCCGGATCGAGCAACGCCTGCACTAACGATGAGTGCGCTACCAACGATGATAACGATATCGTCGCTGAAACCTGTAAAGGCCTGATCGAAGGGAACGACGCCAACCGCAACAGCCAGCAGTAGTGAGCAAAGAGCCACAATATCGTAGCGAAACTTACCCCAGATAAATGCCCCCATCATGAGAATAATCACGGCAAAGGACAGTATCTGCGGATGGGTCATTCTACGCGCATTCCTCAAAAAGAGAAAAATATTCTACCGTTGTGTAGCGCATAAAAAAGAAAACGAAAACGGCAAATTAATTCGCATTCGTATCTATCGGGCGCTCAAAATCCAGAACGCCCGATATTAACATTAGTTGCCTGTGCGGCGTCCATCGGCATCAAAAATATGGATGTCTTTGGCAAGCGCACCAATCTTGATCTTTTCATCAATCGCGTGCTCTGAACGGCCTGCGACGCGGAAAATCAGCGATTTTCCATCGGCGAGAGAGCTATGAATATAGCTTTCCGCACCGACCAGCTCAATGGCATCAATGCGCACTTCGGTGTTGAACCCATTTGCGTCAGCTTCACCGTTTTCGATGATACGGATGTCTTCAGGGCGTACGCCAAAGGTGTACTTGGTCGAAGGAAGGGGCACAGCATTGCCTGGCTGCCAGACATTGTTGTCACCGCTTTCAAGCAGGTTCATGGAAGGCGAACCGATGAAAGTCGCAACGAAGGTAGAAGCAGGCTTTTCGTAGAGTTCGATTGGGGTGCCAACCTGTTCGATATTACCTGCATTGAGAACGACAAGACGGTCCGCCATGGTCATGGCTTCCATCTGATCATGGGTCACGTAAACGCTTGTCGTTCCAAGCGCGCGCTGCAGCCGCTTGATTTCAACGCGCATCTGCACCCGAAGCTTCGCATCAAGGTTCGACAGTGGTTCATCAAAAAGGAATGCAGCCGGTTCGCGCACGATAGCGCGACCCATAGCGACACGCTGGCGCTGACCACCCGAAAGCTGGCGTGGCTTCCGATCAAGGAAAGGCTCAATTTCGAGCGCCTTTGCCGCTTTGGCGATACGGCGTTCGATTTCGTCCTTCGGTGTTTTACGGTTTTTCAGGCCATAGGCGAGGTTGTCGCGCACGGACATATGCGGGTAGAGCGCATAGTTCTGAAACACCATTGCGATGTCGCGTTCAGCGGGCTCCACATCGTTTACAACGCGGTCGCCAATAGCAATCGTGCCAGAGCTGATGCCTTCAAGCCCTGCAATCATGCGCAGAAGTGTCGACTTACCGCAGCCCGACGGGCCGACGAGGACAACGAATTCACCGTCTTGGATCTCCAGCGAAACGCCTTTGATGACTTCAATGTTGCCGCCATAGCTCTTGCGGACATTATCAAGAATGATCTTGCTCATTATTTTTCCGTTTCAACGAGACCTTTGACGAACCAGCGCTGCATCAATACCACCACAAGGATCGGCGGTATGATAGCCAGAATGGCCGTTACCATGACGTAGTTCCACGGCGTGGAAGCATCAGCGAAATCCACCATGCGGCGCAGACCGATAATGATGGTGTTCATTTTTGCATCATTGGTGACGAGCAGCGGCCACAGATACTGGGTCCAGCCATAAATGAAGAGAATGACGAAGAG